>CAMHZO010000001.1:0-371703 GCA_946190205.1 Streptococcus mitis
CGAACACAGAAGTTAAGCCCTAGAACGCCGGAAGTAGTTGGGGGTTGCCCCCTGTGAGATATGGAAGTCGCTTAGCTCTAGGGAGTTTAGCTCAGCTGGGAGAGCATCTGCCTTACAAGCAGAGGGTCAGCGGTTCGATCCCGTTAACTCCCATAGGTCCCGTAGTGTAGCGGTTATCACGTCGCCCTGTCACGGCGAAGATCGCGGGTTCGATTCCCGTCGGGACCGTTAAAATAACGTAAGTTATTTTAGACTCGTTAGCTCAGTTGGTAGAGCAATTGACTTTTAATCAATGGGTCACTGGTTCGAGCCCAGTACGGGTCATATATGCGGGTTTGGCGGAATTGGCAGACGCACCAGATTTAGGATCTGGCGCTTAACGGCGTGGGGGTTCAAGTCCCTTAACCCGCATTAAGATATAATAAATGAGCCGGCTTAGCTCAGTTGGTAGAGCATCTGATTTGTAATCAGAGGGTCGCGTGTTCAAGTCATGTAGCCGGCATTTTTAGATAGAAGAAAATAGTGCGAACGTAGTTCAGTGGTAGAACACCACCTTGCCAAGGTGGGGGTCGCGGGTTCGAATCCCGTCGTTCGCTTAGAGAGGCCGGGGTGGCGGAACTGGCAGACGCACAGGACTTAAAATCCTGCGATTGGTAACGATCGTACCGGTTCGATTCCGGTCCTCGGCATAATATAATGAGCACCCTTAGCTCAACTGGATAGAGTACCTGACTACGAATCAGGCGGTTAGAGGTTCGACTCCTCTAGGGTGCATTTTTCTATTTAACTCGGGAAGTAGCTCAGCTTGGTAGAGTACTTGGTTTGGGACCAAGGTGTCGCAGGTTCGAATCCTGTCTTCCCGATATATGGCGGTGTAGCTCAGCTGGCTAGAGCGTCCGGTTCATACCCGGGAGGTCGGGGGTTCGATCCCCTTCGCCGCTATAATGATCTTGTTGGACCTTTAGCTCAGCTGGTTAGAGCTCTCGGCTCATAACCGAGTGGTCGTAGGTTCAAGTCCTACAAGGTCCATTTGAATAGTATGGAGGATTACCCAAGTCCGGCTGAAGGGAACGGTCTTGAAAACCGTCAGGCGTGTAAAAGCGTGCGTGGGTTCGAATCCCACATCCTCCTTTTCTATTAACGCGGGATGGAGCAGCTCGGTAGCTCGTCGGGCTCATAACCCGAAGGTCGTAGGTTCAAATCCTGCTCCCGCAATAAGGCTCGGTAGCTCAGTTGGTAGAGCAATGGATTGAAGCTCCATGTGTCGGCGGTTCGATTCCGTCTCGCGCCATTTTTATTTATAGTATTTATGCGGGTGTAGTTTAGTGGTAAAACTACAGCCTTCCAAGCTGTTGTCGCGAGTTCGATTCTCGTCACCCGCTTTGAACTTTGTTCAATTACCAAGTTTTTTAACTTGGGCGCGTAGCTCAGGTGGTTAGAGCGCACGCCTGATAAGCGTGAGGTCGGTGGTTCGAGTCCACTCGTGCCCATTAATAGGAGAATTACTCAAGAGGCTGAAGAGGACGGTTTGCTAAATCGTTAGGTCGGGTAACTGGCGCAAGGGTTCGAATCCCTTATTCTCCGTTTTATTGAGAGTTTATAACTCTTTTTTTGTATTTTTAAGAATAGTAGAATAAAAACTTCAGCTTTGTAAAACTTAATTGGATTACTTATCTGAATTTTTTTTGCGCTCTTTGTCAACTGTAGTGGGGTGAAGAAAAGCTAAGATCGAGAAAGGACAAAATTTGTCCTTTCTTCTTTGATGTTCAGAGCGATAAAAATCCGTTTTTTGAAGTTTTCAAAGTTCCGAAATCCAAATACATTTCGCTTGATAAGTTTGATGAGATTATTGGTCGCTTCCAATTTGGCGTTAGAATAGGGTAGTTGAAATCCGTTAACAGTTTTCTCTTTGTCCTTGAGAAAGGTTTTAAAGACAGTCTGAAAATAAGTTGTTTAGTCGCTTTTCATTATAGGTCATATGGGATTTTTTCTACAACAAAATAGGCTCCATAATATCCATAGGGGATTTACCCACTAGAAATATTATAGAGCCTCTTTTTTGATATTTAGATTGGTAAAAATCCGTTTTTGAAGTTTAATAATATAAAAAACTTCAGATGTGTAGAACTTAATTGAATTACTCATCTGAAGTTATTTTATAATTGTATTATTTTACTTCCAACTCTTGAGTGAAATTTCTCCACTATTTAGCCAGATTTCTTTTCCGTTATCACATTGAACTAAAAGTTTTCCACTTTCAGAGATATCTTTAGCAAGTCCTTTGTAGTCTTTTTGATCTAGTGTAAAAGTAACTTCTTTTCCAAGAACAAATGACTGTTTTTTATATAGGTATAATAACTCATCTGCTGGTGTTTCGAAGAAAGTGTGCCATATTTCGATAATTAATTCATTTCTGGTAATAGGTGCTGGTACATTAAATAAACTAGCAGCTTTTTCTTTTAATTCTTGAGGGAAGTCTTTAATAGTAAAGTTGATTCCTACTCCAATAATGATATCTGTGACTAAGCCAGTTTCTACAGATGTCATTGCCTCAGTGAGGATTCCTCCAATTTTATGATTTTTGAGGTAGATATCATTGACCCATTTTATGTCGACATCTATTAAAGTTAGGTTCTTAATGGCTTTGTAGATAGCTCCTGCTACAAGTAGTGTGTAGGATGGTAATTTGTCGTAGGCTAGATTTGGTTTAAGATGGAGTGTCATATAAATGCCACCTTGGGGTGAGTAGAAAGAACGTTGAAAACGGCCTCGCCCTGCTGTTTGATAGGAAGCTAGATAGAGGGTGTTTGCTTCATTTCCTAAATCAATTGCTTCTTTTGCATCGAGTTGTGTTGATCTTGTTTCGGGTTTAAAACTGATTTTAATTGGAAGATTTTGTTCTAGAAGTTCTGGAAGAATAAGGTCTCCATTCACCAGTTTATAGCCTTTGTTTTTGATACTATCAATTTCAATGCCTTCTTGTTCTAAACGCTTGATGGCTTTCCAAATTGATGTTCGGGTCAGTGATAGTTCTTCTGCAATCTTTTCTCCGCTGATATAGTCGGTTTCTTTAGCTAGAATTTGGTAGACGGCTTGGTAGGATTTCATAGTGTTTCCTTTCTTTAGGAATTGTAAATGATTTAAATATTGTTCGGATAGTTGGTCAAAACCTTATTATATTACTTCTATTTTAACATATACCTAGTCTTTACGGTATGATTTTCTTATAGTAAATCTAGTCATTAAGTTTGAGTTTTGAAATATCAGTATTTTTGCTCTCTTTTTTACCTAGTAAACGTTTCCTTTGTTTTCAAATTGCTAAAAAAGTGGTACAATAAAGGGTAGCTTACTATTATCTGAATCAACTGATTTGGAGAGAAAGGATTCATTTTGAAATCAATAGGCTTTATTGAAAAGCTGAAAGGGTTGTCTAGTAAAGAGCTGATTTTATTGGGAATTATCCTGAGTATCTTTTTACCCTTTTATCTTTTTGTAGTTGTATTCTGTTTATATATTATCAGTTTAATTTTCACAGGAGACATGAAAAGTATTCTTCAGAAAATGGGGGAGCATCCGATGCTACTTCTTTTTCTTGGCTATAGTACTGTTATATCCGTTTTTGCACAAAATTGGATGGGAGTTGTGGCCTCAGTAGGAATTTTTCTATTTACTGTTTTCTTTTTGCATTATCAGTCGATTTTATCACATAAATTCTTTCGATTGATTTTGCAGCTCGTCTTGTTTGGTAGCGTTTTGTCAGCTGCTTTTGCGAGTTTAGAACATTTCCAAATTGTGAAGAAATTCAACTATGCTTTTCTTTCACCTAACATGCAGGTGTGGCATCAGAATCGTGCAGAAGTGACCTTCTTTAATCCTAATTATTATGGAATTATTTGTTGTTTCTGTATCATGATTGCCTTCTATCTGTTTACAACGACCAAGTTGAATTGGTTGAAAGTATTCTGTGTGATTGCAGGCTTTGTGAATCTCTTTGGTTTGAACTTTACGCAAAATCGAACTGCCTTTCCTGCTATTATCGCTGGTGCCATTATCTATCTCTTTACGACCATTAAAAACTGGAAGGCCTTTTGGCTTAGTATTGGGGTCTTTGCGATTGGCTTGAGCTTCCTCTTTTCTAGTGATTTGGGAGTTCGGATGGGGACTTTAGACTCTTCTATGGAAGAACGCATTTCTATCTGGGATGCTGGGATGGCCTTGTTTAAGCAAAATCCTTTTTGGGGTGAAGGGCCATTGACCTACATGCACTCGTATCCTCGGATAAATGCTCCTTATCATGAACATGCTCACAGTCTTTATATTGATACGATTCTGAGTTACGGAATTGTAGGGACTATTTTACTAGTTTTGTCTTCTGTGGCTCCTGTTCGCTTGATGATGGATATGAGTCAGGAGTCGGGGAAACGTCCGATTATCGGCCTTTATCTCTCTTTCCTTACAGTGGTTGCTGTGCACGGAATCTTTGACTTGGCTCTCTTCTGGATCCAGTCAGGCTTCATTTTCTTGCTAGTTATGTGCAGTATTCCATTGGAGCATCGAACGTTGGTATCGGACATGACGGATTAAGTTTTATAAGATTGAAATCTTCTACCTTGGGTAGGAGGTTTTTTTACTGGGAAAAATTATTTCTAAATCGAAATAGTTGACAGATGGAATGACAGGTGTTACAATTATTTCATTCGTTTCGATATCGAAATAAATTGGAGGTGTCATGAAAGATAGTCATTTGCTAGCCCATCATATTCGTTTGTTGAATGGGAGAATTTTTCAAAAGTTACTGAGCCAAGATCCTGAAGCTCTTTATCGGAGTGAACAGGGGAAGATTTTAGCGGTTTTATGGAATAGTGAAACTGGCTGCGCAACTGCGACAGATATTGCTCTGGCAACTGGGCTTGCTAACAATACACTGACGACGATGATTAAAAAACTAGAGGAACAAAATCTTGTAGCTATTAGTCCATGTGGAGAAGATAAGCGTAAGAAGTATTTGGTTTTAACAGAGTTGGGGCAGTCTCAGAAAGAAGTGGGGCATCGTGTCAGTCAGAAATTGGATACGATCTTTTACAAAGGATTCACCGAGGAAGAAATTCGCCAATTTGAAGGTTTTCGAGAAAGAATTTTGGCTAATCTGAAAGAGGAGGAAAATGAGGTTTAGAATATAGCAAATTAGCTGTTTATAAGCAAATGCCACTTTTGAATTTGTTTTCCAACTCTTAGGACAAGGAAACTATGTGGTTAGCTATGGTCAGACTCAGATTGATGGAGTTGCTTATGCCCAGTACCATATCTTCCATCTAGAAAACGGGAAAATTGTGGAACATTGGGACAATAAGGAAGTCATGCCTAAGGTAGAAGACTTGACCAATAGAGGAAAGTTTTAAATTGAGGATACAGAATGATTGAATACAAGAATGTAGCGCTACGCTACACAGAAAAAGATGTCTTAAGAGATGTAAATTTACGGATTGAGAATGGGGAATTTATGGTTTTAGTTGGTCCATCTGGCTCAGGTAAGACGACCATGATCAAGATGATTAACCGTCTCTTGGAACCAACTGATGGAAATATTTATATGGATGGCAAGCGCATCAAAGACTATGATGAGCGTGAACTTCGCCTTTCTACTGGTTATGTTTTACAGGCCATTGCTCTGTTTCCGAATCTAACGGTTGCGGAAAATATCGCCCTGATTCCTGAGATGAAGGGGTGGAGCAAGGAAGATATTGCTCAGAAAACAGAAGAGCTTTTGGCTAAGGTTGGCTTGCCAGTAGCTGAGTATGGGCATCGACTTCCGAGTGAATTATCTGGTGGGGAACAGCAACGGGTCGGTATTGTTCGTGCTATGATTGGTCAGCCTAAGATTCTCCTCATGGATGAACCCTTTTCAGCCTTGGATGCTATTTCGAGAAAACAGTTGCAGGTTCTGACTAAAGAATTGCATAAAGAGTTTGGGATGACAACGATTTTTGTGACCCATGATACGGATGAGGCCTTGAAGTTGGCGGACCGTATTGCTGTCTTGCAGGATGGAGAGATTCGCCAGGTAGCGAATCCTGAGACAATTTTAAAAGCACCTGCCACAGAATTTGTAGCAGACTTGTTTGGAGGTAGTGTTCATGACTAATTTAATTGCAACTTTTCAGGATCGTTTTAGTGATTGGTTGACAGCTCTATCTCAACATTTGCAGTTGTCACTATTGACCCTGTTACTAGCTATTTTTATCGCGATTCCTTTGGCTGTTTATCTTCGCTATCATGAGAAGTTGGCGGATTGGGTTTTGCAGATTGCAGGGATTTTCCAGACTATTCCGTCACTGGCCTTGTTGGGACTCTTTATCCCCTTGATGGGAATTGGAACCTTGCCTGCTTTGACAGCTCTAGTGATTTATGCGATCTTCCCGATTTTACAAAATACCATCACTGGGCTGAAAGGAATTGATCCGAACCTGCAAGAGGCTGGGATTGCCTTTGGGATGACTAGGTGGGAGCGACTCAAGAAGTTTGAAATTCCACTTGCTATGCCTGTTATGATGTCTGGGATTCGGACGGCAGCGGTCTTGATTATCGGTACGGCCACCTTGGCTGCCTTGATTGGTGCAGGGGGACTGGGTTCCTTTATCCTTTTGGGAATTGACCGTAATAATGCCAGTCTGATTTTGATTGGGGCCCTTTCTTCTGCAGTGCTTGCCATTGCCTTTAACTTCCTGCTAAAAGTGATGGAAAAAGCAAAATTGCGGACGATTTTTTCAGGTTTTGCCTTGGTGACAATATTACTCGGTCTGTCTTATAGTCCAGCTCTCTTAGCTCAAAAAGAGAAAGAAAACTTGGTTATTGCTGGAAAATTGGGTCCAGAACCAGAAATTTTGGCCAATATGTATAAACTCCTCATTGAGGAAAATACCAGTATGACTGTGACTGTTAAGCCAAATTTTGGGAAAACAAGCTTTCTCTATGAAGCTCTGAAAAAAGGTGATATTGATATTTATCCTGAATTTACTGGTACGGTGACTGAAAGTTTGCTGCAACCATCACCTAAAGTGAGTCATGAGCCAGAGCAGGTTTATCAGGTAGCGCGTGATGGTATTGCCAAACAGGATCATCTAGCCTATCTCAAACCCATGTCTTATCAAAATACCTATGCTGTAGCTGTTCCAAAAAAGATTGCTCAAGAATATGGCTTGAAGACCATTTCGGACTTGAAAAAAGTGGAAGGGCAGTTGAAGGCTGGATTTACACTCGAATTTAATGACCGTGAAGATGGAAATAAGGGCTTACAATCAATGTATGGTCTCAATCTCAATGTAGCTACGATGGAACCAGCCCTTCGCTATCAGGCTATTCAGTCAGGTGATATTCAAATCACGGACGCCTATTCGACTGATGCGGAATTGGCGCGTTATGATTTGCAGGTCTTGGAAGATGACAAGCAACTCTTCCCACCTTATCAAGGAGCTCCACTGATGAAAGAAGCTCTTCTCAAGAAACATCCAGAGTTGGAAACAGTTCTCAATAAATTGGCTGGTAAAATTACTGAAAGCCAGATGAGCCAGCTCAACTACCAAGTCGGTGTTGAAGGCAAGTCAGCAGAACAAGTAGCCAAGGAGTTTCTACAAGAACAAGGTTTGTTGAAGAAATAGCTTGAAAAGCTAAACTCAACTTTGTTAAACGACCATATAGAAAACTGCTCAGACAATGTTGTCTGGGCTTTTTTGATTATTGAAAAGATAAAAAACTCAGTAGCCTAGAAATAAGGCAACCGAGCTTTAATCTGTATTCAATTTTTAGGAATGAGAAGGTCTAGATAAAACTGCACAACTTCTTGGTCTGTAAAGTCTTGTCCTTTTTTGAGCCACCAGGTCAATGTCTCGATAAAGTTGGACACGACTAAGTGTTGGAGGTAAGAAGCAGGCAGACTTGGGTGTGCTTCTTTAAACTCATCAGTTAGCATGGGATAGACGTGGTGCTCCAGCTCTCTCCGGAGTTGACGGAGGAAGTAGTCATTCTTGGAGAATAGTAAACTGGTGATATGGTCTTGGTTTTTCTGAAAATGGAGAAAGAGGTGGGCGAGGTAGTCCTCAGTTGAAATGGGTTGCTCTCTTTCAAAGAGATGATGGAAGAGGTGGCGGCAAAGCGCGTCCAGAAGTAGTTCCTTACTCTCATAGTGACAGTAAAAGGTGGATCGTCCCACATCTGCGAGATCAATGATATCCTGAACTGTAGTGGCTTCGTAACCCTTATCGTTTAAAAGTTGTAGAAAAGCTTGATAGATGGCTTTTTTTGTTTTGCTGATACGGCGGTCAATGGTAGTCATATGGACACTTGAGGCAAATTGTTCAGAAATGAATAAAGCTGACGTTTTGCTTCTATCCTTTCTTTGAGTTTTAGTGGATAATGATAATGAACAAGGTATTCATAAATCTATTATAACAAAGGAATGAGAAAGATGAAGGCAAAATATACTGTTTGGGTAGCTTTTTTCTTAAATTTAAGCTATGCTATTGTTGAGTTTATCGCAGGAGGAATCTTCGGTTCGAGCGCTGTTCTTGCTGACTCTGTGCATGACTTGGGAGATGCGATTGCAATTGGAATATCAGCTTTTCTAGAAACCATCTCTAATCGTGAAGAAGATAATCAGTACTCCTTGGGTTATAAGCGGTTTAGTCTGCTAGGAGCCTTGGTAACAGCGATAATACTCATGACAGGATCTGTTCTAGTCATTTTGGAAAATATAACTAAACTTTTGAATCCACAGCCCGTTAATGACGAAGGCGTCCTCTGGCTAGGAATCATTGCAGTCAGTATCAATGTGCTAGCTAGTCTAGTAGTTCGTAAGGGAAAGACAAAGAACGAGTCAATTCTGAGCCTGCACTTTTTGGAAGATACTCTAGGTTGGTTGGCTGTCATTCTAATGGCGATTATCCTCCGATTTACAGATTGGTATATCCTTGATCCGCTTTTATCACTAGTTATTTCTATCTTTATTCTGTCGAAAGCCATTCCTCGCTTTTGGAGCGCACTGAAAATTTTCCTAGATGCTGTGCCAGAAGGAGTCGAGACAAGTGATTTGGAGAAGGATTTAGAGGCTCTACCCAATGTCAACAGTGTCAATCAACTTAGCATTTGGTCCATGGATGGTCTAGAGAATAATGCTATTGTTCACATTTGTATCAAGGACTGGGAACAGATGATGGAAACCAAAGAAGTGGTGCGTCAATGTTTAGAAGAAAGAGGCGTGCAGAATATCACTATTGAAGTAGATAGCAGTCAAAGCAATCATGCGCAACATAAGCGGAGGGTGAGAGAATTAGAGCAGAAGCATGGGCATCATCATTAGAAAAGCGACCTCGCTAGAGGTCGTTTTGTTATCCTATTCATTCCTTGTACTTTCTCTCAGAGTCAGTCTGGTTCCCAACATGGTTAGGCTAGGGATTTTGCGACCGTGGAGCACTTCCTTGTTAAGAATATCCATACCTGCTCGGCCCATTTCTTCGGTATAGACGGTGATGCTGGAGAGGGGAGGATAAACCTGTTTGGTCAGACTAGTGTCGTTAAAGGAAATGAGGCTGACACGGTCTGGCAGGCTGATTCCAGCTTCTTGGAGGGCACGGAGGGCACCGATAGCTAAACTATCGCTGGCTGCGAAAAATGCTGGCGGGAGTTGGTCTCCCAAGTTCTGAATGGCCTCTTTCATTAAGTCATAGCCAGACTGGGCAGTAAAGCTTCCTTGAAAGACCAGTTCATCATGATAGATTCCTTTTGTTTGACTGTAGTTTCTGAAGTTTTCAAGACGCTTGTCCTGAATGATTTCTTCTTGGTCAGTTGTTTCTTCAAGGCCTGTTAGAATCCCGATGCGGTCCATCCCTTGGCTGAGAAAATAATCGACAACCTGTTTCATGGCAGTGTAAAAGTCCGTGATAATGCAGGTATGTCCTAGTGAAAGAGTATCACTGTCTAGAAAGACAAGAGGCTTTTGGTATTCCTCAAAGGCAGAAATCTGAGCTCGGCTAAATTTTCCGATGCAGAGAATCCCAATCACTTCCTCGCTCAGGGTAAAAGGGTGGTCATTAAAATAGCGCAAGATATCATAGTCCAACTCTTGGGCTCTTTTTTCTATGCCTAGGCGAATCTGGTAGTAGTAGAGGTCGTCCAGCTCCCCTTGTTCGCTGACCCATTGGATAATGGCAATCTTTTGCTTGGGCTTGTGGGACTCGCCTGTCTTGAGGTGCTTGGTGTAGCCCAGCTCTT
Organism: Streptococcus mitis; assembly: GCA_946190205.1. Taxonomy (GTDB): domain Bacteria; phylum Bacillota; class Bacilli; order Lactobacillales; family Streptococcaceae; genus Streptococcus; species Streptococcus mitis_DI. The sequence goes on from CAMHZO010000001.1 coordinate 10,264, forward strand.
CAGTAACGGTTAAAATACGGTGTCTGGTTTCTTCTGTGACAGATAGGCTCTGGTCGCGATTGAGGACACGGGATACGGTCGCGATAGAGACAGAGGCTAGCTGTGCAATGTCTTTTAAGGTAGCCATAAATCCTCCTTTTTAAGGTTAGTATATCATATTTTTCTGCTTTTTACTGATAGTTTAGTAAATTTTTAGTAAAAAGGATTGACCTTGGGAAATCCCTTGGATACAATAGAAGAAAACGATTACACGTTAAGGTGACTTAACGGACAGTAAAAGGAGAAATCATATGACACAACATCTTACTGCTGAAGCCCTTCGTAAAGACTTTCTTGCTGTTTTTGGTCAAGAAGCAGACCAAATATTCTTTTCACCAGGTCGTATCAATTTGATTGGGGAACACACAGACTACAACGGTGGGCACGTTTTTCCTGCTGCTATTTCCTTAGGAACATACGGTGCAGCTCGTAAGCGTGACGACCAAGTCTTGCGTTTCTACTCAGCTAACTTTGAGGACAAGGGCATTATTGAAGTGCCTCTCGCTGACCTCAAGTTTGAAAAAGAGCACAACTGGACCAATTATCCAAAAGGAGTTCTTCATTTCTTGCAAGAAGCTGGGCACGTGATTGACAAAGGTTTTGATTTTTATGTTTATGGGAATATCCCAAATGGTGCTGGTTTGTCTTCTTCAGCATCCTTGGAACTTTTGACAGGGGTAGTGGCAGAGCATCTCTTTGATTTAAAACTAGACCGTTTGGACTTGGTTAAAATCGGAAAACAAACAGAAAACAACTTTATCGGAGTCAACTCTGGTATCATGGACCAGTTTGCTATCGGTATGGGTGCAGACCAACGTGCTATTTACTTAGATACTAACACTTTAGAGTATGATTTGGTACCACTTGATTTGAAGGACAATGTCGTTGTTATTATGAACACCAATAAACGCCGTGAATTGGCGGACTCTAAATACAATGAACGTCGTGCTGAGTGTGAAAAAGCGGTGGAAGAATTGCAAGTTGCCTTAGATATTCAGACTTTGGGTGAATTGGACGAGTGGGCCTTTGACCAATACAGTTATCTGATTAAAGATGAAAATCGTTTGAAACGTGCTCGCCATGCTGTGCTTGAAAACCAACGTACTCTCAAAGCCCAAGTAGCCCTTCAAGCAGGAGATTTGGAAACATTTGGTCGTTTGATGAATGCGTCACACGTTTCCCTAGAGCATGACTATGAAGTAACTGGTTTGGAATTGGATACTCTTGTTCACACAGCTTGGGATCAAGAAGGAGTTCTCGGTGCTCGGATGACAGGGGCAGGTTTTGGCGGATGTGCCATTGCCTTGGTGCAAAAAGACACTGTTGATGCCTTTAAGGAAGCTGTTGGCAAACACTACGAGGAAGTAGTTGGCTACGCTCCAAGCTTCTATATCGCTGAAGTTGCAGGTGGCACTCGCGTCCTTGACTAGTTAAAAGGAGGCTCTATAGTGACCTTAGTAGATAAATTTGTAACACACGTTATTGCTGAAAGTTCATTTGAGGAAATGGATCGAATCTACCTGACCAATCGTGTCTTGGCACGAGTGGGAGATGGTGTTTTGGAAGTTGAGACTGGTCTAGATAAATTGATTGACCTCAAAGACCAGTTGGTTGAGGAAGCCGTTCGATTAGAGACGATTGAGGATAGTCAGACTGCGCGTGAGATTCTCGGTGCTGAACTGATGAACTTGGTAACTCCTTGTCCAAGTCAGGTCAATCGTGACTTCTGGGCAACCTATGCCCAATCTCCTGAGCAAGCGATAGCGAATTTCTACCAACTCAGTCAGAAGAATGACTACATCAAACTCAAGGCTATTGCTAAAAATATCGCTTATCGTGTTCAATCTGATTACGGAGAGCTTGAAATTACCATCAATCTCTCTAAGCCTGAGAAGGATCCGAAAGAGATTGCGGCAGCCAAGTTGGTGCAAGCTAGTAATTATCCTCAGTGTCAGCTTTGTCTAGAGAATGAGGGCTACCTTGGTCGAGTTAACCACCCAGCTCGCAGCAACCACCGTATTATACGTTTTGAAATGGCTGGTCAGGAGTGGGGATTCCAGTATTCGCCCTATGCTTACTTTAATGAGCACTGTATCTTTTTAGATGGCCAGCATCGTCCCATGGCCATTAGTCGTCAGAGCTTTGAACGCCTGCTGGCTATCGTAGAGCAGTTTCCAGGATATTTTGCTGGATCTAATGCCGACTTGCCGATTGTGGGGGGCTCTATTCTAACTCATGATCACTATCAGGGAGGCCGTCACGTATTTCCTATGGAATTGGCTCCCTTGCAAAAGACCTTTCGATTTGCAGGTTTTGAGCAGGTTAAGGCTGGGATTGTCAAGTGGCCTATGTCTGTCCTACGTTTGACTTCGGGTTCCAAAGAAGATTTGATCAACTTAGCTGATAAGATTTTGCAAGAATGGCGCCAGTATTCAGACCCTGAAGTGCAGATTTTGGCAGAGACAGACGGGACACCGCATCACACCATCACACCAATTGCACGTAAACGCAATGGACAATTTGAGTTGGACTTGGTCTTGAGAGACAATCAGACTTCTGCAGAACATCCTGATGGCATCTATCATCCCCACAAGGATGTTCAACATATCAAGAAGGAAAATATCGGCTTGATTGAGGTCATGGGCTTGGCTATCTTGCCACCACGTCTGAAAGCAGAAGTGGAGCAAGTAGCTAGCTATCTTGTAGGAGAAGCTGTTACAGTTGCCGATTATCATCAGGAATGGGCTGACCAACTTAGAGCCCAATATCCAGACCTAACAGATAAAGAAAAAGCCCTTGAAATCGTCAAGGACTCTGTTGGTGCTATCTTTGCGCGTGTACTTGAGGATGCAGGGGGTTACAAGCAGACAGAACAAGGACAGGCAGCCTTTATGCGCTTTGTGGAGCAGGTCGGAATTTTGCCAGACTAGGAGCTTTCTCCTTGCACAGTCCTATAAAAAGTAGTATCATAGTGTCGTTTGAAATATCAGGAGGAAACGATGAAAGATTTTCATTTTGACGCTATATCTGCCTTTGAAAATTACGAAATAGAGAAAATGAGAGATGGTCACGTTGTGGTGACGACCAAAGTAGTGGACTCGTCGCTCAACTACTATGGCAATGCTCATGGTGGCTATCTCTTTACTCTCTGTGACCAGATCAGTGGTTTGGTGGTTATCTCGCTGGGGCTTGATGGGGTGACACTCCAATCTTCTATCAACTACCTCAAGGCAGGAAAACTCGACGATGTGCTGACCATTAAAGGAGAATGTGTCCATCAAGGTCGCACAACCTGTGTGGTGGATGTGGATATTACCAATCAAGAGGGCAGAAATGTCTGCAAAGCAACCTTTACCATGTTTGTCACAGGCCAGCGGTCAGAAGACAGACAGGTAAGGATATAGATAAACAAAAAAGAGGTGTAAACCTCTTTTTTTTATTTCTTCTTATGATTTAATACTGCATTGAGGACAATGGCTAGTAGGCTGGCTACGACGATTCCGTTTGAGAAGAACATTTGGAAAGCTGTCGGCATGCTGACAAAGAGATTACTGTTGTTGAGTCCGACACCTGCAGCGATGGAGACTGCTGCGATAAGGAAGTTATGTTCATTGTTAGCAAAGTCAACACGGGCGAGGATTTGCATCCCTTGAATCGATACAAAACCAAACATCACCAGCATGGCACCACCGAGGACAGGGCTCGGAATGATTTGGGCAAGGGCACCAAACTTAGGAAGGAGTCCAAGGAGAACGAGGAAACCAGCTGCGTAGTAGATTGGCAGGCGTTTCTTGATACCTGATAATTTAACCAAACCAACGTTTTGTGAAAATCCTGTGTACGGGAAGGTGTTAAAGATTCCTCCGAGAAGTACGGCCAAACCTTCTGCGCGGTAACCGTTGCGCAGGCGCGTGCTGTCGATTGGGTCTTTTGTGATATCAGACAAGGCTAGGTAAACACCAGTCGATTCAACCATAGACACCGTTGCGATGATACACATCATGACAATAGATGAGATTTCAAAGGTTGGCATCCCAAAGTAGAGGGGAGTTGGGACATGGACAAGTGGTGCTGCCGCAACAGGAGAGAAGTCCACCAAACCCATGCTAGCAGCAATGGCAGTTCCAACAACCAAACCAATCAAAATAGAGATAGACTTGATAAATCCTTTGGTAAAGATGTTAATCAAGAGGATAATCAAAACAGTGATAGCTGCAAGCAAGAGACTTTGACCAGTTGGCTCTGGAACGTTATTTCCCATATTTCCAATAGCGACAGGGATCAAGGTTAAACCAATCGTGGTAATAACAGATCCTGTTACGATAGATGGGAAGAGATTGGCCACTTTTGAGAAGATGCCTGAAACAAGAACCACGTAAATCCCTGATGCGATAAGGGCACCAAACATAGCGCCACTACCATGGCTTTGCCCAATCATAATCAAGGGAGCGACTGATTGGAAGGCTACTCCTAGAACGACTGGGAGTCCAATCCCAAAGTATTTGTTGAGTTGGAGTTGGAGGAAGGTTGCCACCCCACACATGAAGATATCTGTGGAAATCAGGTAGGTTAACTGCTCAGTTGAATAGCCAAGGGCTGTCGCAATCATGATGGGAACCAGGATGGATCCTGAGTACATAGCTAGTAAGTGCTGCAAACCAAGAACGGCTGCTTGCGAATGTTTTTCTTGAGTTTGCATTAAAGATCTGCCTCCTTAAATACGACTTGACCATTTTCAAAACGATCCAAACGAGCGAGTGATAGAACAGGGTAGCCTGCTTTTTCAAGCAAATCACGGCCATCTTGGAAGGATTTTTCAATCACAATACCGATAGCTTCGACTGTGGCTCCAGCCTGTTCGATGATTTGAATCAAGCCTTTGGCAGCTTGGCCATTAGCAAGGAAATCGTCGATAATCAAGACCTTGTCCTCTGGTGAGAGGAATTTTCCAGCGACAGAAACGGTGCTGGTTACCTGCTTGGTAAAGGAGTAAACTTCGGCAGTTAAGATTCCTTCGTTCATAGTGATGTTCTTAGCTTTTTTGGCGAAAATCATGGGAACGTTTAAGGCTTCAGCTGTAAAAACGGCTGGGGCAATACCCGACGCTTCAATGGTCACGACCTTGGTAATGCCAGCAGAAGCAAATTTTTCCGCAAAAACCTTACCAATCTCTCTCATCAAGCTAAAGTCAACTTGGTGGGTTAAAAAGGAATCCACCTTGAGGATGTTGTCACCCAAGATATGCCCATCCTTGAGGATGCGCTCTTCTAATAATTTCATAAGACCTCCTAAAGTCTAAAAGCCAATCCATTTGCTTGTTTATAGTTTCTGGCAAGAAATAGAAAAAGGACCTACTTAATCTCTAAGTAAGTCCCCAAAATAGGCATGGCAAAAACGACCATACCTCACTTCTGACTTACTTATTGTTAGGTGTTCCGGCACCTTGTAGAAACATCGTGCCAATTCACGACATAAACAAGTAAAATGATATTCAATTTCAAATAGGCTTGAGCCAACGTTTTTATTTTACACTAAATAACTTTAGAAATCAAATGTTTTGTCAGTGTTTTGGAATAAAAAACGAACAAATTGAAGAAAAATTGACAAAATCTCAATTATAGGCTAACATTTAGAAGTATTTTTCATCATAAAAGACATATTATCAAGATTCTTCAAGATCTGACAATATGCCTTTTTCTGATTTGAAAGATTTTTTCTATTCGCTAAATCTTAAAAAATAGCCATCTGGATCCAAAATCGCAAATTCATGGGGATATATAAAGCTATCTCCTACTCGAAATTCTCTTTTGGTTAGCGGACGATGGATAGGATAGTCAGCTTCCAGCAGTTTTTGGTGGAGCTGAGGGACATCTTCAATGCCAAAGGAAATATTGACACCGCGCCCGAAAGGATAGGTTAGTTGGGCTAATTCTTCTGTGCTGCCTTCTTCTAGCATAAGTTGGCAGTCTTCAAGCGAGAGGAAGAGAAATTTCTCCTCTGGACGCTCGTATTCGACAGAAAATCCCAGCAAGTCGCAGTAGAAGTGGCGTGACTTTTCGAGGTCAGATACTACAAATTCAGGAATGACAGCTTGATAGTCCATTAGCTTTCTCCTTAGAGCTCAATCTCCATGACAATGGGTGTGTGGTCTTGGCGCGCACCAGAGTCAATCATATCAGACTTGGTCACCTTGTCAGCGATGCGGTTACTTGTGAGCCAGTAGTCGATTCTCCAGCCTGTATTGTTGATTTTAGAAGTCTTGCTGCGCTGTGCCCACCAAGTGTAGCGTTCTGGAACATCGCCGTGAAGATGACGGAAGGTGTCGGTAAATCCTGTTGCCAAGAGATTGGTAAATCCAGCACGTTCCTCGTCGGTAAATCCTGGTGAACGGCGGTTGCTGGCAGGATTTGCAAGGTCGATTTCATTGTGGGCCACGTTGTAGTCACCGGTCGCAAGGACTGGTTTTTCTTTGTCCAGTTCAGCTAAGTATTCTGCATATTTGACATCCCAGACTTGGCGTTCTTCCAAACGTTTGAGGCCGTCGCCAGCGTTTGGAGTGTAAACTTGGGTCACGAAAAATTCATCAAATTCTAGAGTGATGATGCGGCCTTCCAAGTCCATGGTAGAAGGAGCACCGATTTCTGGGAAAGTGACAGTAGGTGTAAGTTCTTTCTTATAAAGGAACATGGTTCCAGCATAGCCTTTACGGGCAGGTTCTTGGGAAGAGCGCCACGTGTTTTCGTAGTCTGGGAAGAGTTCAGCTAAAATTTCCAAGTGTTTCTTGGTAGGCCCCTTGGCAGAAAGCTTGGTTTCTTGGATAGCGATGATATCAGCATTTTCAGCGATCAAGGTTTGTAGTACTTCTTGGGACAATTTGGCACGAGCTGAGTCACTAGTTAGGGCAGCATTGAGGGAATCAATATTCCATGAGATGAGTTTCATAAAGTTACCTTTTTCATTCAGATTATAGATTTTATTATACCAAAAAAAGGTCCATTTCCCCAACGTATGGCTTGAAAAATCACTCTCTTTCGTTTATAATTAAGAATGATTTTATGAAAGGGAGTGAAAATAAATGAAATTTTACTCATATGACTATGTACTTAGCCAAATCAGTCAGCAAAATGGAATGATGATTGGCTTTGGGATTGTGCTCCTAGCTATCACAGGATTTTTTGCTTTTAAAGCCTATCGAGATAAAAAGGGGACTAAGTTTCGGGAATTGGTCATGATTTTGGCCTTGACCTTGGTGGCCATGCTTTTGGTGACAATCTCAAAATACCAGACCAATCAAGCCTCTAACAACCAATTTCAAACTTCACTTCATTTCATAGAGGTTGTTTCCAAAGACTTGGGAGTGGATAAATCAGAAGTTTATGTCAATACTTCTGCAGCCACTGATGGAGCACTTATCAAGGTAGGTTCAAATTTCTATCGTGCCATGAACGGGAGCCAACCAGACAAGTATCTTTTAGAGAAATTAGAATTGCATCAAACAGACGCTATTGAATTGGTGGAGGTAAACAAATGACACTCAACTATATGGAAATTTTAATCAAACTGGCCTTGGGTCTATTCTCGCTGGTTTTCGTGATCAATGTGACAGGAAAAGGAAACCTAGCACCTAACTCTGCGACAGACCAAATTCAAAACTATGTTCTCGGTGGTATCATCGGTGGGGTAATTTACAATAGTTCAATCAGTATCCTGCAATACGCAGTGATTTTGATGATGTGGACGATTTTGGTTTTGACCCTAAAGTGGCTCAATAACAATGTTCGCTTTGTCAAACGCTTGATTGATGGGAAACCAACTCTCCTCATCAAAAATGGGCAGATTGACCCAGAAGCCTGTCGTTCAGTTGGCTTGTCTGCGGCAGAAGTTGCTCTCAAACTTCGTAGCCAAGGGATTTTCCAGATGAAGCAAGTTAAACGAGCTGTGCAGGAGCAAAATGGCCAACTCATCGTGGTCCAAATGGGAGATGAAAATCCTAAGTATCCAGTTGTGACTGACGGTGTGATACAAGTCGATGTTTTGGAGTCGATTGGTCGTAACGAAGAGTGGTTGCTTGACAATCTCAGCAAGCAAGGGCATGACAATGTAGCCAATATCTTTATCGCTGAGTATGACAAGGGTGCGGTCACAGTCGTAACCTATGAATAAGAAAAACCTGGGGTCTTGTACTCTTCGAAAATCAAATTCAAACTGCGTCAACGTCGCCTTGCCGTACTCGAGTACAGCCTGCGGCTAGTTTCCTAGTTTGCTCTTTGATTTTCATTGAGTATTGGCCTCAGGTTTTCATTTGCAATCAGAAAGGGATTTTATGTCCATTATTCAAAAACTTTGGTGGTTTTTCAAGTTAGAAAAACGCCGTTATCTAGTCGGAATTGTGGCCCTGGTCTTGGTTTCCGTCCTCAATCTCATTCCACCTATGGTCATGGGGCGGGTGATTGATGCCATCACATCGGGACAATTAACCCAGCAGGACCTCCTTCTTGACCTATTTTACTTGCTACTTGCTGCCTTTGGGATGTACTATCTGCGCTATGTTTGGCGTATGTATATCCTCGGTACTTCCTACCGTTTGGGACAGATTATGCGCTCTCGCTTATTTGAGCATTTCACAAAAATGTCTCCAGCCTTTTATCAAACCTATAGGACGGGGGACCTGATGGCACACGCAACCAACGATATCAATGCCTTAACGCGTCTGGCAGGGGGAGGGGTTATGTCAGCGGTGGATGCCTCAATCACAGCTTTAGTGACCTTGTTGACCATGCTCTTTAGCATTTCATGGCAAATGACCTTGGTTGCCATTCTTCCCCTGCCTTTCATGGCCTATGCGACCAGTCGTCTAGGTAGAAAGACTCACAGAGCCTTTGGAGAGTCCCAAGCTGCCTTTTCTGAACTCAATAACAAGGTGCAGGAGTCTGTATCAGGTATCAAAGTGACCAAATCTTTCGGTTATCAGGCAGACGAGCTGGAGTCTTTTCAGGCAGTCAATGAATTGACCTTCCAAAAGAACCTGCAAACCATGAAATACGATAGTCTCTTTGACCCCATGGTTCTCTTGTTTGTTGGCTCCTCCTATGTTTTAACGCTTTTGGTCGGTTCCTTGATGGTTCAGGAAGGGAAAATCACGGTTGGAAATCTGGTTACCTTTATCAGCTACTTGGATATGCTGGTTTGGCCTCTTATGGCTATCGGTTTCCTCTTTAATATCACTCAGCGAGGGAAGGTTTCCTACCAGCGGATTGAGGAACTCTTGTCTCAGGAATCACCTGTACAAGATCCTGAGTTTCCTTTAGATGGCATTGTAAACGGGCGCTTGCAGTATGATATTGATAGCTTTGCCTTTGAAAATGAGGAAACACTGACGGATATTCACTTTAGCTTGGAAAAAGGGCAAACACTGGGCTTGGTCGGTCAGACAGGCTCTGGGAAAACATCTTTGATCAAACTCCTCTTGCGTGAATACGATGTGGATAAGGGAGCTATTTATCTGAATGGCCACGATATTCGTGACTATCGTCTGACAGATCTTCGTAGTCTTATGGGCTATGTTCCTCAGGACCAGTTCCTCTTTGCGACTTCAGTTTTAGACAATATCCGCTTTGGCAATCCCAACTTGCCCCTTTCAGCGGTCGAGGAAGCGACTAAGCTAGCCCAAGTTTACCAAGACATTGTAGCCATGCCTCAGGGATTTGATACGTTGATTGGTGAAAAGGGAGTCAGTCTTTCTGGAGGTCAAAAGCAGCGTCTGGCCATGAGTCGGGCTATGATTTTAGGCCCTGATATCTTGATTTTGGATGATTCTTTGTCGGCCGTGGATGCCAAGACAGAGTATGCCATCATCGACAATCTCAAGGAGACGCGAAAGGACAAGACAACCATTATCACAGCTCATCGTCTCAGTGCAGTTGTCCATGCAGATCTGATTTTAGTTCTGCAAAATGGACAGATTATCGAACGAGGTAGGCACGATGACTTGCTAGCCTTGGATGGCTGGTATGCCCAAACCTACCAGTCTCAGCAGTTGGAAATGAAAGGAGAAGAAGATGCAGAATAAACAAGAACAATGGGCTGTATTGAAGCGCTTGATGTCCTATCTCAAGCCCTATGGACTCCTGACTTTTTTGGCACTCAGTTTTCTCCTAGCGACGACGGTCATCAAAAGTGTCATTCCCCTTGTGGCTTCCCACTTTATCGACCAGTATCTCAGCAATCTCAACCGACTCGCTGTGACCGTTTTGCTGGCCTACTATGGCCTTTATATCCTACAAACTCTGGTCCAGTATGTCGGCAATCTTCTCTTTGCGCGGGTGTCTTACAGTATTGTTAGGGATATTCGTCGAGATGCCTTTGCCAATATGGAGAAGCTGGGCATGTCTTATTTTGACAAGACGCCAGCAGGTTCCATCGTCTCTCGTTTGACCAATGATACTGAGACCATCAGCGATATGTTTTCAGGGATTTTATCTAGCTTTATCTCAGCAGTTTTCATTTTTCTGACAACCCTTTATACCATGTTGGTGTTGGATTTTCGTTTGACTGCTTTAGTCTTGCTCTTTCTCCCCTTGATTCTCCTTTTGGTCAATCTCTATCGGAAAAAATCAGTGAAAATCATTGAGAAAACCAGAAGTCTCTTGTCAGATATCAATAGCAAGCTGGCTGAAAACATCGAGGGAATCAGGATTATCCAGGCCTTTAATCAAGAGAAGCGCCTGCAGGCGGAATTTGATGAGATCAACCGAGAACACTTGGTCTATGCCAACCGTTCTGTAGCCTTGGATGCCCTCTTTTTGAGACCTGCCATGAGTTTGCTGAAACTCTTAGGTTATGCGGTCTTGATGGCTTATTTTGGCTATCGTGGCCTTTCTATCGGGATAACAGCAGGAACCATGTATGCCTTTATCCAGTATATCAATCGTCTCTTTGACCCCTTGATTGAAGTAACGCAAAACTTTTCAACCCTTCAAACTTCTATGGTTTCTGCAGGTCGTGTCTTTGCCCTGATAGACGAGAGGACCTATGAGCCCCTTCAAAAAGATGGGCAAGCCAAAATCCAAGAAGGCAATATTCGTTTTGAACATGTGTGTTTCTCGTATGAAGGTAAACATCAGATTCTGGATGATATTTCCTTTTCGGTTAACAAGGGTGAAACCATTGCATTTGTAGGCCATACAGGTTCAGGGAAATCGTCTATTATCAATGTTCTTATGCGCTTTTATGAATTCCAGTCAGGGAGAGTTCTCTTAGATGGTGTGGATATTAGGAACTACAGTCAGGAAGAGTTGAGAAAAAATATCGGTCTGGTCTTGCAGGATCCCTTCCTCTATCACGGGACTATCAAGTCCAATATCGCCATGTACCAAGATCTTAGTGATGAAGAGGTACAGGCTGCGGCTGCCTTTGTGGATGCAGATTCCTTTATTCAGGAGCTTCCGCAGGGTTATGATTCCCCTGTTTCCGAGCGTGGTTCGAGCTTCTCTACTGGACAGCGCCAGCTTCTTGCCTTTGCTAGAACTGTTGCCAGTCAGCCTAAAATCCTGATTTTGGATGAAGCGACAGCAAATATTGACTCTGAAACAGAAAGTTTGGTTCAAGATTCTCTAGCTAAGATGAGACAGGGGCGGACGACCATTGCTATTGCTCATCGCCTTTCAACTATCCAAGATGCCAACTGTATCTATGTTTTGGACAAGGGGCGCATCATCGAGAGTGGAACCCATGAGGAACTCTTGGCCTTGGGAGGAACCTATCACAAGATGTATAGCTTGCAGGCTGGAGCCATGTCCTAATACTCTTTGAAAATCTCTTCAAACCACGTCAGCTTTATCTGCAACCTCAAAGCAGTACTTTGAACAGCCTGCGGCTAGCCTCCTAGTTTGCGTTTCGATTTTCATTGAGTATAAGAAGGAAATCCTTAAAATTACAGATTTCTTTCACCGCCTTTTCCATTTTGTGGTATAATGAAAAATGTTGACAAATAGTATAATAAAAACAAAGGAGAAATAGCATGCTGAAATGGGAAGACTTGCCCGTGGAAATGAAATCAAGCGAGGTTGAGTCTTACTACCAGCTTGTCTCTAAAAGGAAGGGTTCGCTGATTTTCAAGCGTTGCTTGGACTGGATTTTGGCCTTGGTCTTGCTAATTTTGACTTCCCCAGTCTTTCTCATTTTGAGCATTTGGATCAAGTTGGATAGCAAGGGGCCAGTGATTTACAAGCAAGAGCGCGTGACCCAGTACAATCGACCTTTCAAGATTTGGAAGTTCCGTACCATGGTGACGGATGCGGATAAAAAAGGAAGTCTGGTGACTTCTGCTAACGATAGCCGCATCACTAAGGTTGGCAATTTCATCCGCCGTGTCCGTTTGGACGAACTGCCTCAGTTGGTCAATGTCCTTAAAGGTGAGATGTCCTTTGTCGGTACACGACCTGAAGTGCCACGCTACACAGAGCAGTATAGCCCTGAAATGATGGCGACTTTGCTTTTACCAGCAGGGATTACCTCTCCAGCCAGCATCAACTACAAGGATGAGGACACCATCATCAGTCAAATGACGGAGAAAGGTTTGTCAGTTGACCAAGCCTATGTAGAGCATGTTCTTCCTGAAAAGATGCGCTATAACCTCGCCTATCTCCGAGAGTTTAGTTTCCTTGGAGACATCAAAATCATGTTTCAAACCGTGTTTGAAGTGCTAAAATAAAGTAGTCATAAGAAAATGAGTACAGATAAAAGGAGCAAATCAATGCCAAATTACAATATTCCATTTTCACCACCCGATATTACAGAAGCAGAAATTGCTGAAGTTGCGGACACCCTTCGTTCTGGTTGGATTACAACTGGTCCAAAGACAAAAGAACTAGAGCGTCGCTTGTCTCAATACACACAGACGCCAAAGACTGTCTGCCTCAACTCTGCAACTGCAGCTCTTGAGTTGATTTTGCGGGTCTTAGAAGTTGGTCCTGGTGACGAAGTCATCGTTCCAGCTATGACTTACACAGCTTCATGTAGTGTTATCACGCACGTGGGAGCGACCCCTGTCATGGTGGATATTCAAGCAGATACTTTTGAGATGGATTATGACTTACTGGAGCAAGCTATCACTGAGAAAACTAAGGTGATTATCCCAGTTGAGCTTGCAGGGATTGTGTGCGACTATGACCGTTTGTTCCAAGTTGTGGAGAAGAAACGTGACCTCTTTACAGCGTCAAGAAAGTGGCAAAAAGCCTTTAACCGTATTGTGATTGTTTCTGATAGTGCCCATGCTTTGGGATCTACTTATAAAGGACAACCAGCTGGATCAATTGCTGACTTCACTTCCTTCTCTTTCCACGCCGTTAAGAACTTTACAACTGCTGAGGGTGGAAGTGCGACTTGGAAGGCCAATCCTGCGATTGATGACGAAGAGATGTACAAGGAATTCCAAATTCTTTCCCTTCACGGTCAAACAAAGGATGCCCTTGCTAAGATGCAATTGGGTTCATGGGAATATGATATCGTAACGCCAGCCTACAAGTGCAATATGACTGATATCATGGCTTCACTTGGTTTGGTACAATTGGATCGTTATCCTGGTTTGCTAGAACGTCGTAAGGACATCGTGGACCGTTATGATCGTGGTTTTGCAGGTTCTCGCATTCGTCCATTGGCACACAAGACTGATAGTGTCGAATCTTCACGCCACCTCTACATCACCCATGTAGAAGGAGCAAGCTTAGAAGAGCGCAACCTTATCATCCAAGAATTGGCCAAAGCAGGAATCGCAAGTAACGTACACTACAAACCGCTTCCGCTCTTGACAGCCTATAAGAATCTTGGTTTTGATATGGCGAACTATCCTAAGGCTTATGCCTTCTTTGAAAATGAAATTACGCTCCCTCTTCACACTAAATTAAGCGATGAAGAAGTGGACTATATCATTGAGACTTTCAAAACAGTTTCTGAAAAAGTACTAGCTTCATCAAAAAAATTGTAAAAAAGTCTTGACAAAGAAAAAACAAAGTATTAAAATAAGTTCAATAAATCAGAAAAGTAATTATTTTTGATCTTCAGGGAGCCTGTGGTGATTGTGAACAGGTGGTTGGAAGTAGTGAAAGTGGGCTGATTTTAAAAATGAATTTGAAACAATGAAAGTTCGGTGCGCACACCTTACAGTGCAACTTGTTGTTAGACAAGGTAGAGATGTAAAGGGGATAGTCCCTTTATAATTGAGGTGGCACCGCGTTACCAACGCCCTCACATGGAAGTAGATTCTGTGTGTGGGCTTTTTTCATATCTTGGAACCAATACAGAAAGAGGAAAATTTTATGACAACTAAAGGTTATTTTGGACAATTTGGTGGTAGTTTTGTACCGGAGCCGATTCAGGCTTTGTTGGATGAGTTGGAAGTGACATTTGACAAGTACAAGGATGATCCAGAGTTTTTGGCAGAATTTCGCCATTACTTAAAGGACTATTCAGGTCGCGAAACACCGCTCTATTTTGCGGAAAGTTTGACAGACCACTTAGGTGGCGCTAAGATTTATCTCAAACGTGAAGACCTTAACCACCTTGGTTCTCACAAGCTAAACAACGTTTTAGGACAGATTCTTTTGGCCAAACGTATGGGCAAAAAACGAGTAATCGCAGAAACAGGAGCTGGTCAGCACGGGGTTGCGACGGCGGCAGCTGCAGCCAAGTTTGGTATGGCCTGTGATGTCTACATGGGGGCAGAGGATGTGGAACGTCAACGTCTCAATGTTTTCCGTATGGAGATGATGGGAGCAACTGTTCACGCAGTTGAAACGGGAACACGAACTCTTAAGGATGCGGTTGATGCAGCCTTTGGAGCATGGATGAATGATTTGGAAGCCTTCTATGTTCTGGGATCTGCTGTAGGGCCTCACCCTTATCCTACCATTGTTCATGAGTTCCAAAAGGTCATCAGTGAAGAATCTCGCCGTCAAATCTTAGAAAAAGAAGGTCGTTTACCAGACTACGTTATTGCCTGTGTAGGTGGTGGTTCTAATGCTATTGGTGCTTTTTCTCAGTATGTGGCTGATGAAGAAGTTAAATTGGTTGGGGTAGAAGCTGCTGGGCACGGGCTTGATACAGACAAGCACGCAGCTACTATGACAAAAGGTAGTATCGGAATTGTTGATGGCATGAAGACCTATGCAGTCTTTAAGGAAGATGGAGAGCTAGCTCCAGTTTACTCTATCTCAGCTGGACTGGACTATCCAGGTGTTGGCCCAGAGCACGCCTACTTCAAAGATTCAGGTCGCGTGGAATATGTCGCTGCGACGGATGAAGAAGCTGTTCAGGCTCTCCTCCTTCTCAGCAAGACTGAAGGAATTATCCCAGCGATTGAAAGTTCGCACGCCATCGCAGAAGCGGTTAAACGTGCACCGAAACTAAGTAAAGACGACATTATCATCATCAATGTCTCTGGTCGTGGAGACAAGGACGTAGCTGCGATTGCAGACTACCTAGAAGCTAAGAAATAATAGATGGAAAAATTACAGTCCTTTCTCTCACAGAGAGCTTGTGGTTGCTGGAAACAAGCAGAGAAAGCTGTAAGGTTGGGTCCATCTGAAACAAGAGAAGAAAACATAATTCTCAAGGGAGTGCCCTTTATCGCACAGCCTGTTACAGGAGGTATCTGAGACAGGAATGAGAGATAGGAGAAATCCTATAATTGAGGTGGCACCGCGAATTTCGTCCTCACGCAAGTTATTTTGCGTGGGGATTTTTCATACAGTCGCCACGGACTAGAAGTAGAACTGAAAGGGAAATTACAATGGAACGAATCATTCATGGAGATGTCTTATTACCAATCTTGGCTTATATGCGCCTAAAGGGGCAACACAAGGTTATCTTAGAGAGTATTCCGAGAGACAAGGAAACCGCTCGTTTTTCTATCTTAGCCTATAATCCAGTTTTTGAGATTAAGTTTGAAAATGGAGTTCTTTATCAAAATGGTCAAGTGATTGATCGGGATCCCTTGGATTTCCTTTATGAAGTGACTCATAAGAGCCAGCACCATTCAGACCTACCTTTTGGTGGGGGAGCCATTGGTTTTGTTGGTTACGATATGATTTCGCTTTATGAAGAAATTGGTCAAATTCCTGAAGATACAATTGGAACGCTAGACATGCATTTCTTCGTCTATGAGAGTTACATGGTCTTTGACCACAAGAAGGAAAAAATCCATGTCATCGAGGATGCTCTTTATAGTGAGCGTAGCCAAGAAGACTTGGAAGAAGCCTTGAACCAAGTGCTTGAGGAATTACGCATTCCTGCTCCAAATGAATTTGAAGACTTGGATCTATCTCCACTGGACTTCAAACCGCATATCGCTCCTCAGAAATTTGAGGAAATGGTGGAAACAGCTCGTGACTTGATTCGTAATGGCGATATGTTCCAATGTGTACTCAGTCAGCGCTTCTCAGCAGAAGTTACTGGAAATCCATTTGACTTCTACAGAAATCTCCGCGTGACCAATCCATCCAATTACCTCTATTTCTATGATTTTGGGGATTATCAAATCATCGGTGCCAGTCCAGAAAGTTTAGTTTCAGTTAAAAATGGCATCGTGACAACTAATCCAATTGCGGGAACGAGACCAAGAGGGACTACGGATGAAGAGGACAAGGCTTTGGCGACAGACCTGCTTTCGGATGAGAAGGAAACAGCAGAGCATCGAATGTTAGTAGACTTGGGTCGTAATGATATTGGCCGCATCTCTGAAACGGCCAGTGTCCAAGTCACCAAGTATATGGAAGTGGAGCTCTTCCGTTATGTTATGCATTTGACCAGTGTGGTCAAGGGGCGTTTGCTTCCAGAACTCACTGCTATGGATGCCTTGAAAGCAACACTTCCTGCTGGAACTGTTTCTGGAGCACCAAAAATTCGCGCGATGAGACGCATCTATGAACTGGAAACGGAAAAACGTGGCGTATACGCAGGAGCAATCGGCTACTTGTCTGCGACGGGTGATATGGATTTCGCCATTGCCATCCGAACCATGATTCTCAAAAATCAAACAGCCTATGTGCAGGCTGGGGCAGGGATTGTCTACGATTCTATCGCCCAAAACGAATACCAAGAAACCATTAATAAGGCTAAATCTATGACTAGAATTGGAGAACTAAGACCATGATTTTATTGATTGACAACTATGATTCTTTTACCTATAACTTGGCGCAGTACATTGGGAATTTTGCAGAAGTTCAGGTTTTGAGAAATGATGATCCCAAGCTGTATGAAGAAGCTGAAAAAGCAGATGGTCTGGTCTTTTCGCCCGGCCCAGGTTGGCCAGTTGATGCTGGAAAGATGGAAGACATGATTCGTGATTTTGCTGGCAAGAAGCCGATTCTTGGGATTTGTTTGGGCCACCAAGCCATTGCAGAAGTCTTTGGTGGTAAGTTAGGTTTGGCTCCAAAAGTCATGCATGGGAAACAGAGCAATATCAGCTTTGAAGCGCCATCTGTTTTGTATCAAGGCATTGAGGATGGCCGTGCGGTCATGCGTTATCACAGTATTTTGATTGAGGAAATGCCAGAAGAATTTGAAGTGACAGCTCGTTCTACTGATGACCAAGCCATCATGGGGATTCAACATAAAAACCTACCGATTTATGGCTTCCAGTACCATCCAGAGAGTATTGGAACGCCAGATGGCTTGTCTTCTATTCGGAATTTTATCGAGAAGGTTGTAAAGTGAGGAAACTAGGATGAAAGAGATTATTGAAAAACTAGCAAAATTTGAAAATTTATCAGGTGTGGAAATGACGGATGTCATTGAGCGTATCGTAACTGGGCGTGTAACTGAAGCGCAGATTGCTTCTCTCCTTTTGGCTCTTAAGATGAAGGGGGAAACACCTGAAGAACGCACAGCCATTGCTCAAGTCATGAGAGGACATGCTCAACATATTCCGACTGAAATTCATGATGCCATGGACAACTGTGGTACAGGTGGGGACAAGTCTTTCAGTTTTAATATTTCCACAACTGCAGCCTTTGTCTTGGCTGGTGGTGGTGTTCACATGGCCAAGCATGGTAACCGCTCGATTTCTTCTAAATCTGGTTCTGCAGATGTCCTCGAAGCCTTGGGTATCAACCTAGACCTCAAACCAGCTGAACTAGGTAAGGTTTTTGATAAAACTGGCATCGTCTTTCTCTTTGCTAAAAATATGCACCCAGCTATGAAATACATCATGCCAGCTCGTTTGGAACTAGGAATTCCAACGATTATGAACTTGACTGGTCCACTGATTCACCCAATGGCTTTGGAAACACAGCTTCTTGGAATTAGTCGTCCAGAACTTCTAGAAAGTACAGCTCAGGTTTTGAAAAATATGGGTCGTAAACGTGCCATCGTAGTTGCTGGACCAGAAGGATTGGACGAAGCTGGTTTGAATGGAACAACCAAGATTGCCCTTCTTGAAAATGGCGAAATCACCTTGTCAAGCTTTACTCCAGAAGATCTAGGGATGGAACGCTACGCTATCGAAGATATTCGTGGAGGCAACGCTCAGGAAAATGCAGAAATTTTGCTCAGAGTTCTTAAAAATGAACCAAGTCCATTCTTGGAAACGACAGTTTTAAATGCTGGTCTTGGTTTCTATGCTAATGGCAAGGTAGCTAGCATCAAGGATGGAGTTGCCTTGGCCCGCGAAGTCATTGCTAGTGGCAAGGCCCTTGAAAAACTCAGACTGTTACAGGAGTACCAAAAATGAGTCAGGAATTTTTAGCACGAATTTTGGAGCAGAAGGCGCGTGAGGTCGAGCAGATGGAGCTGGAGGAAATCCAGCCCCTGCGCCAGACCTATCGTTTAGCTGACTATCTAAAACAACATCAAGACCGTTTACAGGTAATCGCAGAAGTCAAGAAGGCTAGCCCTAGTCTGGGAGATATCAATCTAGATGTGGATATTGTGCAACAGGCTCAGACTTATGAAGAAAACGGCGCAGTGATGATTTCTGTTCTGACAGATGAGGTTTTCTTTAAAGGGCATTTGGATTATCTGCGGGAGATTTCCAGTCAGGTAGAGATTCCGACGCTCAACAAGGACTTTATCATCGATGAAAAGCAAATCATCCGTGCTCGCAATGCTGGTGCGACAGTTATCTTACTCATTGTCGCTGCCTTGTCAGAAGAACGTGTCAAGGAACTCTATGACTACGCGACAGAGCTTGGTCTGGAAGTCTTGGTGGAGACTCACAATCTAGCTGAACTAGAAGTGGCCCACAGGCTTGGTGCTGAGATTATTGGGGTTAATAACCGCAACTTGACCACCTTTGAGGTCGACTTGCAGACCAGTGTAGATTTGGCTAAACATTTCAAAGATGATTGCTTGTACATTTCTGAATCTGCTATTTTCACAGGGCAGGATGCGGAACGAGTAGCACCATACTTTAACGGAATTTTGGTAGGGACAGCTCTTATGCAGGCAGAAGATGTAGCCCAGAGAATCAAGGAGTTGCAGATTGACAAAGGTTAAAATTTGCGGATTATCTACCAAAGAAGCGGTGGAAACAGCTGTTTCAGCAGGAGCAGACTACATCGGTTTTGTCTTCGCACCTAGTAAAAGACAGGTGACCTTGGATCAGGCTACTGAGCTGGCAAAGCCCATTCCTGCTAATGTTAAGAAGGTTGGCGTATTTGTTTCACCAAGTCGGGCAGAATTGCTAGAAGCGATTGAAAAAGTTGGCTTGGACTTGGTTCAAGTTCACAGTCAGGTGGCAGATGATTTGTTTGAGAATTTGCCTTGTGCCAGTATTCAGGCTGTGCAGGTAGATGGAGAGGGTCATGTACCCAATTCTCAGGCAGATTATCTCCTCTTTGATGCCCCTGTGGCTGGGAGTGGCCAGACCTTTGATTGGGGTCAACTGAATACGATTGGACTAACTCAGCCTTTCTTTATCGCAGGTGGGCTTAATGAAGACAATGTCGTAAAAGCAATTCAACATTTTACTCCCTATGCAGTCGATGTATCGAGCGGAGTGGAGACAGATGGACAAAAAGATCAGGAAAAGATTAGAAGATTTATAGAGAGGGTAAAGAATGGCATATCAAGAACCAAATAAAGATGGATTTTACGGAAAATTCGGAGGACGTTTCGTCCCAGAAACATTGATGACAGCAGTTTTGGAGTTGGAGAAGGCCTACCGTGAAAGTCAGGCAGATCCAAGTTTCCAAGAGGAATTAAACCAACTCTTGCGTCAGTACGTGGGGCGTGAAACTCCCCTTTACTACGCAAAAAATTTGACTCAGCATATCGGCGGAGCCAAGATTTATCTCAAACGGGAAGACCTTAACCATACAGGGGCCCACAAGATTAACAATGCCTTGGGACAAGTTTTGCTTGCTAAACGCATGGGTAAAAAGAAAATTATCGCTGAAACAGGTGCTGGTCAGCACGGTGTGGCAACTGCAACTGCTGCAGCCCTCTTTAACATGGAATGTACTATCTACATGGGTGAGGAAGATGTCAAACGCCAAGCCCTCAATGTGTTCCGTATGGAGCTTTTGGGAGCTAAGGTTGAGGCAGTGACAGACGGTTCGCGCGTGCTCAAAGATGCGGTCAATGCAGCTCTTCGTTCATGGGTGGCTAATATCGATGATACCCACTATATCCTTGGTTCTGCCTTGGGGCCTCACCCATTCCCAGAAATCGTCCGTGACTTCCAAAGTGTTATTGGTCGAGAAGCTAAACAACAGTACCGTGACTTGACAGGTCAAGATTTACCAGATGCTCTAGTAGCCTGTGTTGGTGGTGGGTCGAATGCTATCGGGCTCTTCCATCCATTTGTAGAAGATGAGTCAGTAGCCATGTATGGGGCTGAAGCAGCTGGACTTGGTGTGGATACGGAGCACCATGCAGCTACCTTGACCAAGGGTCGTCCGGGTGTCCTTCATGGTTCTCTCATGGATGTGCTCCAAGATGCCCATGGTCAAATTCTTGAAGCCTTCTCTATCTCAGCAGGTTTGGACTATCCTGGTATCGGTCCAGAACATTCTCACTACCACGATATCAAACGTGCCAGCTATGTCCCTGTGACAGACGAAGAAGCCTTGGAAGGATTCCAACTCTTGTCTCGTGTGGAAGGGATTATCCCAGCCTTGGAATCTAGCCACGCTATTGCTTTTGCGGTGAAATTGGCCAAAGAACTCGGTCCAGACAAGTCCATGATTGTCTGTCTATCAGGTCGTGGTGACAAGGATGTGGTTCAAGTCAAAGACCGCTTGGAAGCAGATGCAGCAAAGAAGGGAGAAACTCATGCCTAAGACACTAACAGAAAAATTGAACGCTATTAAAGCAGCTGGAAAAGGAATTTTCGTTCCCTATATCATGGCTGGAGACCATGAGAAAGGTTTGGATGGACTCGGAGAAACAATACACTTTTTAGAAGATTTGGGTGTCTCTGCCATTGAAGTGGGCATTCCCTTTTCAGACCCTGTTGCAGATGGACCTGTTATCGAAGAAGCTGGCTTGCGCAGTTTAGCCCACGGGACTTCTACCCAGGCTTTGGTTGAAACCTTGAAAACCATTGAAACAGAGGTTCCGCTGGTCATCATGACCTACTTCAACCCCCTCTTTCAGTACGGTGTGGAGAATTTTGTTAAAGGTTTGGCAGATACAGCGGTTAAGGGCTTGATTATTCCAGACCTGCCTCATGAGCATGCCAACTTTGTAGAGCCTTTTTTGGCAGACACAGACATTGCTTTGATTCCTTTAGTAAGCTTGACCACAGGGATTGAGCGTCAGAAAGAGTTGATTGAAGGGGCAGAAGGATTCGTCTATGCAGTTGCCATCAATGGGGTGACAGGGAAATCTGGCAATTATCGTGCAGACTTGGACAAGCACTTGGCACAATTGCATCATGTGGCTGATATCCCAGTCTTGACAGGTTTTGGCGTATCTAGTCAAGCCGATGTAGAACGCTTCAATGCGGTGTCAGATGGTGTTATCGTTGGTTCGAAAATTGTAAAAGCTCTCCACCAAGGAGAGCCAATTCAGGACTTTATCAAACAAGCAGTAGCTTACCAAAAATAATTACACAAGCCGCGAGTAAGAGGAAGGGCACGAAAGGAAGTCTTTCCTTTTTCTTTTGCAGGAGAAAGGCTAGGATCCCTGTTGCAGAAGCAAACTGAATCAAGATAAGTAACTCCGTTGCGCTAAAGACGATAGCACAAGAAGCTAAAAAGAGAAAATCCCCTGCGCCCATGCGGATATCGATAAAATGAGCCACAATTCCAAGGACAAGGAAGAGGACCATGACTAGATTCCAGCCAGAGAAAGCCATGAGGATTAGGTGAAAAGTCAGCCAGACTAGTAAGGGATATTCCTGATGACGGAAGTCGTAGATGCCCAGAGTCAAACCAGCAGTGATTAGGATGACTTGCCCCAAGGAAAGAAATCCCCAAGAGCAAACCAGAAAAAGGAGACCTAAACCTAGTTCAAGAAGGGCATACCAGACTGGATAAGGAGCCTTGCAGTAGCGACAGCGAAAGCGATTGAAGACCTGCGAGAGAATCGGAATCAAATCTAAGGGATGCAAGCGAGTCTGACAGGCATCGCAGTGGCTAGCTGGTAGGATAATGGATTGCTCTGGAAAACGGTCAATGACCAAACCAAGAAAGGAAGCGAGAATGCTCCCGACAAGAAAAAAATAAAAATCAATCATACTTATCTATTCGTAAAAAATAGGAGAAGTAGTATAATGGAGAAACATAGACAAGATAGTGAGGTCGAGATGACAATTCGTTTTGAAGAAAATGTGAGCACAGAAAATGCTCAGCTCGTATGCCAATGGTCCAACTCCCTGGGGAAAGATTTTCAGGAACAATGGATGGGACCAAAGATTCCTTTTCCACTGACCCTTCAAGTCTTGCAAGAGTTGGAAGGAATCTTTTCAATCTTTGAAGGACAAGAGTTTGTGGGGCTTATCCAGAAAATCAGGCAAGAAGACAGCAATCTTCATATTGGACGCTTTTTTATCAATCCCCAGAAACAGGGACAAGGCTTAGGTAGGCAGGCTTTAAGGAAATTTGTTAGTTTGGTCTTTGAAAATGGAGACATAGGTAGTATTTCTTTAAATGTCCTCGAAGCAAATCAAGCAGCCCAGCACCTTTATCAAAAAGAAGGATTTGAAATCGTTCAAATGGTTGAAGCACCTGTACGAAAATACATCATGAAAAAGGGGAGATAGAAGCAAACAGCCTTGAAATCAATGTTGACTGCGATGATGAACCTGAATCAGCCCCTCAAAAGGGACTGTATATGAATGAACGTTACCAGTGTTTAAAAACTAAAGAATATCAGGCACTTTTATCTTCCAAGGGTAGACAAATTTCCGCTAAACGTAAGATTGATATGAAATCTGTCTTTGGGCAGATAAAGGTTTGTTTGGGTTATAAGAGATGTTATCTGAGAGGTAAGCGCCAAGTGAGAATTGACATGGGATTTGTACTCATGGTCAACAACCTGCTGAAATATAATAAGAGAAAGAGGCAAAATTAAAAAGCTAGAGTTC
The DNA here is from genome assembly GCA_946190205.1 of Streptococcus mitis. Taxonomy (GTDB): domain Bacteria; phylum Bacillota; class Bacilli; order Lactobacillales; family Streptococcaceae; genus Streptococcus; species Streptococcus mitis_DI. The sequence continues at coordinate 33,830 of CAMHZO010000001.1, forward strand.
CGCAATTGGAAATCTCTAGCTTTTTGTTTTCTGAGAATCATCTTGACTCAAACTCTTTTGACTAATGTTACTAAAAAGATAAAGTAACTTTTAGCCTTATTTATTGTCGCCACTCAACATGTTTTTAACACCTTCGATAGCGCCTTCTACAGCGTCTTTGGCATCTTCAGCAACTTCTTTTACTTTAGAAACAACTTTTTCAGCTGTTCCTTCTTTTTCCATTTTTTCATCACCGATGGCTTTACCAACACCTTCTTTAATAGAACCTTTAGCTTGATTTAATTTTTCTTCTACTGACATGATAATTTCTCCTGTTATATTTATTTTATCTTAGTTTACACGAGTTCTTTCGTGAGATACTACACCATTTGCTGCACCTTTAACAGCTTCTACGCCTTCGCTAACTTTTTCTTGAACAGTTGAGAAACCAGATCCAAGACCAGATTTAGCTTTTTCGAATTGTTCTGAAGCGAATTCTCCTGTTGATTCAGCAACGTCAGATACGCGATCTTGAAGGCTTACTGAGTCTGCTTCATGTTGTTCTTTAGTTTTGATGTCGACAACGTTTACGTTGATTTCAACAACTTCCAAGTCAGTCATTTTAGCAACTTCTGAAGATACGATTTCTCTGATTTCTGAATATAAAGCTGGAACATTTTTTTGGTACTCAGCAATAATGTTTAAGTCAACTGCAACTTGTGTTTTACCAACTTCTACGTTAACACCACTTGTTACGTCATCGCTGTTAACGATTTTTTCTTTAAGATTTGAGAAGAAACCACCGTCGATTCCCAAAAGACCTGAAACGTTTTCTAGTGACAGACCAATGATTTTTTGGATAACTTTATCTTCGTAAGTAAGTTCCCCTTTGATTTCGTGAGCTACAGCAGTAGCATCTTTCTTTTCTACGTTAGTGTTTGTGTTTTTTTCGTTTGACATATGAAACTCCTTTAATTAAATTAGTAATTTTTATTTTTTATTTATCTATATAGTTTTTTTCGATATATAACCCAGCTGCAACTCCCAGTGCTCCTAAAATCAATACAAATATTGTTTTGAAGAAGCCAAAGGAGATAATCAAACAAGCGAGAAATACGCCTATGAGACCAGTGATAATTGGATATCGATATTGTTTAAGCCATTCCATTTTTTACTTCCTTACTTCACACGACTAACAGTCTTTTTGTTTTGAGGTTTTGGTTTAGGCTGGTAGTCTTTTACTAGAACTTCTAGTTTAACCTGACGCTCAATACCAAAAAACTGCTTCAATCCATTAGTTATTTCATTTTGAATTAGTTGGCATCTGTCAGCGATGTTGTCCGAAGGAAGAATTTTACCTTCTACATGAACGAAACATTTATTTTTTCGTAAATTTACATGAACAGTTGGGTTCTTGATCAATCCATGATCACTCACCAAACTTCTAACAAAACCTTCGATTGCAGAATTCTTTAATTTTAATGTATCGTTTTTAGTTTCAAGTTGAATTTCCAAATAACGTTTAGGATAAAACAACACAACTAACATCGATAACAAAACTAAAGTTGATAGAGCCACTATCCCCCAGAATATATATCTAGAGAGATAGAATTCAACGAAATGATTCTGTCTCCAGCTAAATAGCTGAATGCCTAGATCACTAACTTGATGATAATCTATCAAAACAGGAAGGAAAATTGTCAAGATTAAAATACAGAAAATAATTAAAAATATTTTCTTTGTTTTTGACATATACAATCCTTTCGATTTAACATTAAACTATTTTTACCCGTCTAATCTATTTAAAAATAGTTTATTTTACAAGTAATTATTTTTTACCTGTAAAGAATGATACTACAGTAACAACAATTGCTGCTCCTGCAATAGATGGGATCAAAGCCATTCCAGCGATGGATGGGCCCAACTACCTAAAAGGGATTGTCCTACAGATGACCCGACTAAACCAGCGAATACATTTGCGACGATTCCCATAGAACTACCTTTTTTAGTGATTCTACCTGCTACAAGTCCAATAAGACCTCCAGCAATGATTGACCACAATATTGCTTACCCTCCTTTTCTATTTTAATATCAAAAAATAAATCAATTCCTTTGATTATCGCTATTATATAATTTTAATATAAAATAATCAATTATTTTGATTATTATATAATTTTAATATAAAAAAATCAAATTCTTTGATTGTTGCTATTATATAATTTTTAAAATTAAAAATATAATCTTTCGACTTGAATTTGATTCTGTATTCACGCACTTAATAGACGGTAAAATAAGAAAATTGTTTATATATTGCCTCCGTAGTGTTATTATACGAGATAAAGGATCTTAGTAAAAGTCGTTATAGCATGCTATACCTATTCATTGTGGTATAATTGCAAGAGGTGAAATCCGATAATTTATAAAAAGAGAAAGACATTCATGAGAGATTTATTATCTAAAAAAGTCATAGGCAATTAGAATTATTAGAATTATTATTTGAACATAAACGATGGTTTCATCGTTCTGAACTAGCAGAGTTATTAAATTGTACAGAACGTGTAGTCAAAGATGATCTATCCCATGTTAAATCTGCTTTTCCTGACTTGATTTTTCATTCTTCGACTAATGGTATACGCATTATTAATACCGATGATAGTGATATTGAAATGGTTTACCATCATTTCTTTAAGCATTCAACTCATTTTTCGATTTTAGAATTTATCTCTTTTAATGAAGGTTGTCAAGCTGAAAGTATTTGTAAAGAATTCTATATCAGTTCATCTTCGCTCTATCGTATTATTAGCCAAATCAATAAAGTGATTAAAAGGCAATTTCAATTTGAAATCAGTCTGACTCCTGTTCGAATCATTGGAAATGAGAGAGACATTCGTTACTTTTTTGCATAATATTTTTCAGAAAAATATTATTTCCTAGAATGGCTATTTGAAAATTTTTCATCAGAGCCCCTATCTCAATTGTTAGAATTGGTTTATAAGGAAACAAGCTTTCCAATGAATTTGTCAACTCATAGAATGTTAAAGCTGCTCCTGGTTATTAATTTATATCGAATAAAGTTTGGTCATTTTATGGAAATAGAGAAAGATTCTTTTAACGACCAAAGTTTGGATTTTTTAATGCAGTCGGAAGGAATAGAAGGTGCTGCTCAGAGTTTTGAATCAGAATACAATATCTCTTTAGATGAGGAAGTTGTTTGCCAATTATTTGTGTCTTACTTTCAAAAAATGTTTTTCATAGATGAAAGTTTCTTTATGAAATGCGTAAAAAAGGATAGTTATGTTGAAAAATCTTACCATCTATTGAGTGATTTTATTGATCAGATTTCAGTCAAGTATCAGATTGAGATTGAGAATAAGGATAATCTGATTTGGCATCTGCATAATACCGCACATCTGTATCGTCAAGAGTTGTCCACTGAGTTTATTTTATTTGATCAAAAAGGGAATACAATCAGGAATTTTCAAAATATTTTTCCTAAATTTGTTTCAGATGTAAAAAAAGAGCTTTCTCATTATTTAGAGACTCTTGAGGTTTGTTCTAGTTCAATGATGGTAAATCATATATCTTATACCTTCATCACTCATACCAAACATTTGGTGCTTAATTTACTACAAAATCAGCCAAAGCTGAAGGTTCTGGTTATGAGCAATTTTGATCAGTATCATGCCAAATCCGTTGCAGAGACACTTTCTTATTATTGCAGCAACAATTTTGAACTTGAAGTTTGGACTGAATTAGAATTATCAAAGGAATCTTTAGAAGAATCGCCTTATGATATCATCATTTCTAATTTTATTATTCCTCCGATTGAGAATAAGAGACTGATCTATTCAAATAATATAAACACGGTCTCACTCATATCTTTGTTAAATGCCATGATGTTTATTCGATTAGATTAGTGAGTGAAAGAAGACTCCATCCATCTCTAGGGTAGATTTCCTATAGATAGGTGGAGTCTTTTTGAATATTAAAAAAGCTTCATATGATTTATCATGAGAATTGAAAAATACTCATTAAATAGAATCATATGAAACAGTTCATTTTTATCATTAGCAGAGTTACTAGTTCCATTCATTTGTATGCTAGTCAATGACGAAGAGGTCCTCATTACTTGTAACCTCGGTGACATAGTATGCTAGGCATGACAAACCTTGCTGACGTTTGGTTAGCCCTTTTTCGGAACACTTATTCACTGCCAAGTGACGAATTGATTTTTTGTAGTAATATATGACATTGTGTTTTCCTTTTTATTTTTTAAAGCTGAGGACTGTTTTTCCACGTGAGCGACCATTAGCGACCTTGTCTAAGGCGCTATTTACCTCTTCAAATGGATAGACTGTATCGATAGAGGGTTTGATTTCTAATTTACTAAAGAGGTCAGCTACCTCTTGTAATTGAGCGCCATTGCTTTCTACAAAGATAAAATGGTAGTGGACGCCGTATTTGTCAGCCATCTTATCAAATTTGCGACCTGCTAAGCCAAGAATAATCTGTTTCCATTTTGGTAGATTCATGCGTTTGGCAAAGGCACCGTTTGGCATGGCACGAAGGGAAACAAGATGACCACCTTTTTTCATGATAGACATTTGTTTTTCAGTTTCAGCTCCACCGAGAGTATCGAGGACATAATCCACCTGGCTAACAGTTTTTGTATAATCCTCTGTTTTGTAATCGATAAATCTATCTGCTCCTAGTTTCAAGACACGCTCAGCACTATCTCCAGAACCGTTGGTAATGACCTTCAAACCTTTGGCCTTGGCAATCGGAATGGCCATGCCACCGACACCTCCAGTACCACCAGAAATAAAGATCGTTTTCCCAGCTTGAGCGCCCATGAGGTCAAGAGCCTGCATGATAGTCAAGGCAGTCAAAGGTACAGTAGCAGCTTCCTCGTCTGATAGATAGTCTGGAACCTTGGCTAAGGCTTGGCTATCGACAGCTAGGTATTCTGCAAAGGCGCCGATATGATCAAGTGGCAGACGGCCAAAGACACGGTCTCCTATCTGAAAGTTGTCAACTTGCTTGCCAATGCTTTCAACGATCCCACCGACCTCGTTACCTGCAGTTTGAGGAAGTTTGTAAGGAACAATCATCTTGACCTCACCACGAGAGATCATGTTATCGAGAGGATTAACACCGGCTGCGGTGACTTTCACCAATACTTGTTTGTCTGTAATACTTGGTTTAGCGATTTCTGTGATGTTCAGTGTGATATTGTTTTTGTTATAAGTAGTGTGTTGTGCGGCTTTCATGTGATTTCTCTTTTCTTTTTCTATATGATTTTATACCTGTATCTGATACAAGTATATGTTATTTCCAGTAAAAACTGACTTGTTATCAAATCAGTTTCGGACTTGTTTAGCTTGTTTATATAGATTGTCAATGACATCTTCTAAAGTTTGATTTGCTAATTCCTTCTCTAATTGAGATTCGGCACTAGCGAAAAGCGGTGAAACTGCTCCTTGGATATGTTTTCCAACAGGGCAATCAGGATTGCTATTTTGATGAACAGGGAATAAACTAATGTGATTGATTTCTTGAGTAGCATAGTAGATCTCTAGTAAAGTCATTTTCTTTGGAGACTTACTGAGTTGATAACCTGTTTTTCCTTGCTGGGAATGAATCAAATCTGCATTTTTCAATAAGGCAATCACTTTTCGAATGTAACTAGCGTTAGTCCCAACACTAATAGCTAGTGCTTGAGAACTTAAGGTTTCCTTGCTTTCACTAATCATTGTTAAGATATGCAAAGCAACTGAGAATTTTGTATCCATATGAATCCCTCTCTTAATAAACTTGTATCAGATACAAGAACAAGTATAACATAAATTAAAAGAAAAGCAAGTCTTTTGTTTTAAATTTTAAAAAATTTTGAGTGCAATCAGATTAGAGCTGTCTGGGAAGGGTGTTCATAAAATTATACCGTTGATATCCATTAGTTGACCAAAAGTAGAACAGATACACAAAAAAGCCTTGTAAATCAAGGCTTTTTCCTGTTGTATTTAGATGCCCCCTACAGGGATTTGGAAAGGACTTTCATATTGAGAGCAATTAAAAATATTGAAATATAAGTGATTTTAGGTATTTTCAATGTCATGATTTAAAAATGGGACAAAAGTGGGGCAAAAACCATACAGATTCTAAACTGTATGGTTCTTTTTTTATCTAACCAAGAAAGGTTAAAACTTATTAAAACAAATGCAATCAACTGTTGAAAACTTTTTAGTCCGTGTAATATAAAAACAAGTAAAAAGTTGAACTATAGGGAATATTGTGTCATAATAGGTAATAGATGAATAATTAATAGATTGGAAATAATGCTTTCTTACCTTAACAAGTTGAATTGGTTATACATTTTTTCGTCGCAATTGTGTCTATCTCTCGAGTTTAGCTAGTTTTTATAAGCTCTGGTTTCTAATCAATATAACAAATTTTAGAAGTGCATAAGACAAGATGGTGACATTACTACAGTCATTTCTAGTCACCATATGTTGCTGGCACAGGCTGTTTGTAGTGTTGGCTATTTACTAGTCAGTTTAATCGGAGTGTTTAATTTTTATTGTTGAAAGGTTTTTATATGGCGAAAATTCTATCTTTAGGTCTGACAGGTAAGAAATTACTTGCTCAGGGGTTCTTGTTTGTTCTGCTAGGTCTCATCTTGATGGTCACGGGGACTTGGTTGCCAGTAAAGGTTATTCGACTGGTTCTGTTTTTAGCTTGGATAGCAACGGTCTTAGATTTAGTATTACGTATTTTCAAAAAAAGTCAGTCAACGGACACCTTGGGAGTTGCACTGGTTAAATTGTTAGTGCTGGGATATTTGCTTGGCTCCAATCTTGCGACGGATGTGCCGATTTATATTTTGGCTCTTGTGATTGGAGTTTATCAGATTTTTCATGCTAGTATTAACCTTGTCACCTATGTTCTCTACCGCAAAAACAAAATTCGACCTCGTTTTCGTCTCTTACTAGATGGACTCGTACTAGTTTTTCTTGGTGGGACTAGTCTTTTGTCCTCTACAGGAAATTCTGTCTTTCAACTCTTTGTATTAGGGGCTTATTTTTTCCTTTATGGTGTGTCCAATATCCGTGATGGTTTCTTGTTTGAGGAGGAAATTGGGAAAAACCATCTCAAACGTCGCATTAGAATTAGCTTACCTATTGTCCTAGCCGCTCTCATCCCTGCAAGAACTTTAGCAAAAGTTAACAAATTTATGCTGGAAAATGCTGATGAGGAAGAAGATATCCATCTTGGAATAGTGAAGTCTGGTAAGACAGCGGAGCTTGAAATTTTTGTTCATACAGCTGAGACCTCTCTGTTTTCGGCAATTGGTCATGTGGATATCTGCTATCAAGGCCGTGTTATTTCTTATGGCAACTATGATCCGTCTTCTGAGACCTTATTTGGCATGGTAGGAGATGGTGTCTTATATTTCTGTGATCGTGACAAGTACATTGACCTATGTAAACGTGAGAGTCAAAAAACGCTTTTTGGTTATGGGATAGATTTGACGCCTGAAATGGAAAAAGCAGTTCAGAAAAAGTTGGCTGAATTGAAACAACTGACGATTCCATGGGAGCCAAGTGCAGATAAAATCATGACAGGTGATGGTAAGGAAGACTACACCTACGCTTATAAAATCAGACATGAGACAGATGGGGAACTTTATAAATTTATCAAATCTAAGTTTAAATCCTACTTTGTCTTATCTACAAACTGTGTGCTCTTGGCTGATACCATAGTCGGTCAGGCTGGCACCGATATCCTCTCACCCAAAGGATTTATCGCTCCAGGAACTTACCAAGCCTACCTTAATCGAGAGTTTGAAAAACCAAATAGTATAGTCGTATCTAAACATGTTTATTAAGGAGAATTTATGAACTTAGTAAAAAAATACACCCCGTTAATACTTTTTATAGGGCTGGTTGCTCTTGTAATTCTGAATGCATCGAGCTTTATATCGGGAGCAATCTCTCTCTTTGATGTAATATCAACCTTGATTTATGGTGCTGTTATTGCTTTTGTGCTTAATGTTCCTATGAAAAAAATTGAACAGTACTTAGTTAAATTGAAGGTAAAGGCAGAGTTGCGTCGTCCGATTGCCATGGTACTTGTTTTCCTAGCTCTTATCTTAATCGTGATTGCTCTTTTGGTTTTGGTGCTGCCAACCCTAGCCCAGACTATTAGTCAGCTGGGAACAGTCCTTTCAACAGTCCTTACTCAACTTGGGAAATTGCTAGGCAGCTCGGAATTTGTAACCAAAGACATGTTGTCAACTATCGTATCAGGCATACAGGGACAGTCTAGCTCTATTAGCCAAGCTTTGATAGGTTTTTTATCAGGTCTGACTAGTAATATCGGCAATATTTTTTCAAGTTTGATGAATGCCTTTTTGATTATAGTCTTCACCTTTTTATTTTTATCCAGTAAGGAACATTTGGCAGCGATGACGAGTCGACTTCTAAAAGTTTTTCTTCCAGAGAAGGTGGTGATAAAGTTGACTTACATTGGACAAGTAGCACTAGAGACTTATGACCAATTTTTGATGAGTCAGCTGATTGAAGCAGTTATCATAGGAGTTATGATAGCGGTTGGTTACAGCGTGTTTGGGATACCCTATGGAGTAATGACAGGTATCTTTGCAGGAGTGCTATCGTTCATTCCTTATGTAGGGCCTATGATTGCTTGTGTTGTGGGAGCGATTTTTATCTTCACAGTGAGTCCTACTCAAGCCTTACTTTCTCTTCTTCTATATCAAGTTATACAGCTGATTGAAGGAAACCTTATTTATCCTAGAGTTGTAGGTCAGTCTATTGGTTTGCCAGCTATTTTCACGCTTGCGGCTGCTAGTATTGGAGGCAATCTCTTTGGCTTACTTGGGATGATATTCTTTACACCGATATTTGCTGTTATCTATCGATTGGTTAAGGAATTTGTCGTTGCAAAGGAAAATCAGGTAGATTAAGCAAAACTAAATTTAATAAGATATACTGAGAAGAGAGTGAGAGATTCTCTTCTCTTTTATTTTTAAATACTTTTCTACAAAAAGCTATTAGACGTTAAAAAAAGCCTTGGTTTCAAGGCTTATTTCTGTTGATTTAGATGTGCCCCCTGCAGGGCTCGAACCTGCGCCCCATAGCTTAAGAGTCTACTGCTCTACCAACTGAGCTAAGGAGGCAACAGAAAAAGCTGAGAATGTAACTTCCCAGCTATTTTAATATGCCCAAAATGGCAGCTAGATTATTTACGAAAGGCATCAAGGATATAGGTGAAACCAACAATTAAAAATGCAAAGGCAACGACATAAACGACAAAGACACTTGTAGCTACTGGATTGAACAAAATCACTAGACCTAGTAAAAATGCAAGCAACGCTATCCACATGATATGGTTGCCAATAATAGGGAAAATCAATCCCAGACGATTGCCTTTAAAGAAAGCTATAATGGCTTCTACAATTAACCAAATTCCTAAAATAGTTGGAATGACAACTGGCAGCGTCACAAAGCCATAGGCAACGAGGTAAAGAGCTAAGAGAAGATTAACAATCCCTTGGAAAAGATGAGCTGGTGAGCGAAGCTCTTTTGGTACAGAGAAATAGCCTAAAATAGCTGCTATAGAAGAAACCAGTAAACCAAATGCAATCCACCAGCTGTAAGCAACAAGATTAGCTACTGGGTTTGTAAATAGGAAAAGTCCTAAAAGGACAAAAACAACTCCTGCAAGGAATAGCGATAAACGATTAGAAAATTTCATTTCAATACCCCCTATATAGTATAGTATAGTTTGATAATAAAAATATTATACACCTTTTTAGAGGAAATATCAATAAACAAAATGGAAAATTTGGAAGTTTCAGTCTGATTTATGAAAAGAAAATCAGTTTTTATTATTTTGAAAATAAAAAGAGAAGATAAAATTTGTCTTCTCTACATGAAAATATTGTATGGCATCAAAGCAAAAGTAACTGGCTTTACACTATTTGTAAAGATGTAATTTGATTCAAAAAGAAAAGATAGATTTAAAATGTGGGACAAATGATGGGGTAAATCAGTTATAGACAAGCAAAAAAAGCCTTGATTTACAAGGCTTTTTCCTGTTGTATTTAGATGCCCCCTACAGGGATCGAACCTGTGACCCACGGATTAAGAGTCCGCTGCTCTGCCAGCTGAGCTAAGGAGGCAAAGAAAAAAGCTGTATTGGTGCCGAAACTTCACGGTTTGTATTGAACCCGCGCAATTAAGCAGGTGGGCAACTCGCTCTAACTGAAGCTGTTTCCGTGTGAGACGGCCTACATGCTGTTAGAAGACTTTTGTTTCCCTAATAATACAAAAAATAGTCGGTCAACACTTAAGTGTGAAGTCGTACACCACAGCGTTTCTATGTTTATATAATACCACTTTTTCAAAAAAAATCAAGAGGAAAGTGCAATTTTTTGAAAAGGATTTCAGATTTTTCGCAAACGGTCGATAGCTTCCTTTCTTTGAGCCAAAGCCCGTTCATATTTACCAGTATCTTCTGCTTGGAAATAGTGATGATTGCGAATTTTTTCTGGTAGATAGTCTTGCTTGACCCAATTTCCAGGATAGTTGTGTGGATAGAGATAGTCTTGGGCATTCCCTAGTTCCTTGCTTCCGCTGTAGTGTCCATCACGCAGGTGTCGCGGAATAGGCAAGTGCCCTGATGTTTTGAGGTCAGCAAGTGCCTTATCCATAGCTACATAGGCTGAGTTGGATTTTGGAGAAAGGGCCAAATCAATCACGACATTGGCAATGAGAATGCGGGCTTCTGGGAACCCAATCTTCTGGGCAGCATCCAGAGCAGTCACGGTATGAATCTGGGCTTCAGGGTTGGCCAAACCGATATCTTCATAGGCGATAACGGTCAAGCGACGAGCGAGACTTGGCAGATCCCCAGCCTCAATCAAGCGGGCAGCATAGTGAAGACTGGCATCAACATCTGAGCCACGGATAGACTTTTGCAGGGCAGATAGAACATCATAGTGACCGTCTCCATCCTTGTCCATAGTGATGTAGCTTCTCTGAAGACTATTTTCCATGATGTCTAGAGTGATATGGCGGATGCCCTTGTCATTTTCGGGAGTAGAAAGAACAGCCAAGTCAAGTGAGTTGAAGGCAGAGCGAAGGTCTCCGTTTGTAGAGGTAGCAATGAAATCCAGCGCATCCTCATCTAGTTCTACTGGAAAATCAAAACCACGCTCAGGGTTACTTAGAGCTATCTGCAGGGCCTCTTTGACGTCTTGGTTAGACAGAGGTTCCAACTCAAAAATTTGAACACGGCTACGAATGGCAGGAGTGACAGAGAAGAAAGGATTTTCAGTCGTAGCGCCAATCATGATGACCAGACCACTTTCCAAGAGAGGTAAGAGGAAGTCTTGCTTGGTTTTATCTAGTCTATGAATCTCGTCTAGTAATAGGACGAGACCACCAGAGAATTTAGCCTCTTCCGCAATTTCTTGGAGTCTTTTTTTACTATCTACTGTCGCATTGAAAGTTCGAAAGGCATACTTGGTCGTCCCTGCGATGGCAGAGGCAATACTGGTCTTGCCGATTCCCGGAGGTCCATATAGAATCATGGAAGACAGGCGGTTGGCTTCCACCATGCGACGGATGATTTTTCCTTGTCCGACCAGATGCTCCTGGCCGATGACCTGGTCGATGGTTTTAGGGCGCATGCGAAGCGCGAGATTGTCTGGCATAGCAGTCCTTTCTAACGTGGATTTTCTGATGTATATGTGGTAAGATGGTAGTATCTATTTTAGCACATTTCCGAGCAATCGGGGCGATTAAAGAGTCGCATAGAAAGAGGACAAAATGGCAACATATGGATTTTTAGATGTTTTAGAGGAAGAGTTGGAGAAGAATTTTCCTTTTGACTTTGAGATTAGTTGGGATAAGCGCAACCACGCGGTTGAAGTGAGTTTTTTGTTAGAAGCGCAAAATGCTGCAGGCGTGGAGATGGTGGATGAAGATGGAGAGGTTTCATCAGATGACATTCTCTTTGAAGAAGCAGTGCTTTTTTACAATCCTGCTAAATCAACAGTCAATGAGGAAGACTATTTGACTGTCATCCCTTACTTGCCTAAAAAAGGATTTTCCCGCGAATTCTTAGCTTATTTTGCACTATTCCTTAAAGATACTGCCGAGGTTGGGCTAGATGCGCTTATGGATTTTTTGGAAGACCCAGAAGCAGAAGAATTTGTCATGGAATGGAACCAAGAAGTCTTTGAAGAAGGAAAAGTCGGCTTGGAAGAGGGAGAGTTTTATCCTTATCCGAGGTATTAGGAGTTGGTTGGAGATTTTATGAAGAAAATTGGGATTTATTTGGTTTATGTGCTAGCTGTTGTCTTTATTATGCTAGCTTTTGCTTGTGGAACCATCGCATTTGCAGAGTTGGGCTATTCTGCATTATTAGTTTTTAGTTTTGGTTATGCTTTTGCTTTTCTAAGCATGTATGTAATCTTGATTCTTCATGAGCTTGGTCATGCATTTTGTGGTTATCTGACAGGCTATCGTCTGGTGGCTTTTGGATTAGGGAACTTTCTTTTAACCAAAAAGTCAGGAAGGCTTCATCTTAGTCGAACAGCAGTTATAAAAAATGTTGGTGCTCAGTATATTGGATTGAAAGAAGATGAAAGCGATCAAAGAATCATCCTGATGCTTTCAGGAGGCTTGATGGTTCATCTCAGCTTGATATTATTGGCGATAGTGTTTGGATTTTTGACAAGAAGCTGGTATTTTGCAGGGACTTGGATTTTTCTTAATTTGTCTTTCTTCCTAAATAACATTTTGCCAGTCGGCATCACCGATGGAGCGAAAATTTGGGAATTGCTACAACAACCTGAAAATACCAAATACGCCTACCTAATGTTGAGGCATTCTGCCCAGACCTTGCTAGCTCCTCAAGAATATGATTTAAAAGACTTTATCATGTCTGTTGATGAGGATGTGAGAGGAAGTTTTGCAGAAAGTGTTCGGACTCTTCAGGGATTGGTATTCATATTGGATGATAATATAGAGCTTGCAAAGCAACAGTTTCAGTCTGTGTTAGAGAAAACAGATAATCCAATGTCTAAAACTAGTTCTCAATTATACCTTCTTCAAGTTGCTCTGATGGAAGGAGATAATAAGAATGCGGAAGAATATGCAAGTATTCGAGGGGTCAAATCCTTTTTATCTATAAAAACAGCAGATATGCAGGTCATTCAAGCTTGGTATCAATTTAAAGTAAAGAAAGATGTAGTTCAAACTCACAAGGCTATGAAGCTTGCTAGACAGAAAATGAATAGCAGCCGGATGTTACGGGATGAGAAAAGCTATTATGAAAACTGGTTAGCCGAGCTGGAAAAGGAATTAACCGAAGGAGTCTAATATGGAAATAGAGATTTCTGATTTCACAGGCTGTAAGATTGCTTTGTTTTGTGGGGATAAGCTTTTGACTATCTTACGCGATGATAAGGCAAGCATTCCCTGGCCCAATATGTGGGAACTGCCCGGTGGGGGACGAGAGGGGGATGAAAGTCCTTTTGAGTGCGTGGCGCGTGAAGTTTATGAAGAACTGGGAATTCATCTGACTGAGGATTATCTGCTTTGGAGTAAGGTTTATCCAAGTATGCTTTTTGCGGATAAACAATCTGTATTTTTAGTCGGCCAGTTGACACAGGATCAGTTTGACAGTATCACCTTTGGAGATGAAGGACAGAGCTATCAGCTCATGAATGTCGAGGAATTTCTTAGTTCCAGTCAAGTTGTCCCTCAGTTGCAGGATAGAGTGAGAGATTATATGGAGGAAGTTTGATAAATGGCGAAGCGTAGCAAAAATATCAATATGTTTCTCATGGATGGTGAAGTGACTGGAAAAATCAAATGTACTTTGTCAAATTGGACGGGAGTGATTTACAAAATACCTCGTATTCAGTTGGGAGATTTAAAGTCGCGTGATGAAATGAAACAAAGTGGTATTTATTTCTTATTTGGTCGAGATGAAGATAAACAGAAAGATGTGACCTATATTGGTCAGGCGACAACTCGGAAAAATGGTGAAGGGGTATTGTTGCGAATTCAAGAGCATACCCGTGATAGTCATGCAGATTATTTTAATGATGTCATCATTCTAACAACTCAAAATAATTCTTTCGGTCCAACAGAAATTAGCTATTTGGAAAATAAATTTACTCAACTTGCTAAAGAAGCTGGTCGCTACATTGTGAAAAATGGGAATGATCCAAATCCTGGTAATGTAACTGAGGAAAAGGAATCTGAACTGGATGAAATTGTTGAAAATACGCTAATGATTATTGGAACTTTAGGTTATCGTGTTTTTGTTCCAATGACAAAGAAAGTTAGTCAAGATCTGACTGATAATCATTCAACTTATCTTTATTTAAAGCGTAAAACTAAGAAATCTAACAAAGTAATAGAAGCAACTTGTGAACGGACAACTGAAGGTTTTGTTGTTTTAGAAGGAAGTCAAGTAGAAATAAAGGATTCTCCATACCTTCCAGCAAGTTTAAAAGAAATGCGTCAGAATTTAATAGCTTCTCGGGTCATTCAAGATGGAGTGTTAAAAGAAAAACAACTCTTTTCTAGCCCTTCTTATGCAGCGGCTTTTTTGCTGGGTATGCAAACGAACGGTCGAACTGATTGGAAAGACCAGGATGGAAGAACTTTAAAAGAATTGGAAGAATTAATAGATTGATAAGGAAAAATTAAATGGAAACATGGCAAGAGTTAAAAGTAACGGTTAAGCGTGAGGGGGAGGAGTTGGTTTCCAACCTCTTGATTGAGCTGGGAGCTCAAGGAGTCGCAATCGAAGACAGTATGGACTATGTGGGAAATGTGGATCGTTTTGGTGAAATTTTTCCAGAGGTTGAGCAACAAGAAGAAATCGTGGTAACAGCCTACTATCCTGATACGATTGATGTGGCAGTGGTTGAAGCAGATTTGCAGGCTCGCCTGGCAGAATTGACAGACTTTATGGATTTGGGTGAGGTCAAGATGGGGACGACTGCCTTGGCTGAGGAAGACTGGGCAGATAACTGGAAGAAATACTACGAACCAGCTCGAATTACTCATGACTTGACTATAGTGCCGTCTTGGACAGACTATGAGGCGACTGCGGGAGAAAAGATTATCAAGCTGGATCCTGGCATGGCCTTTGGAACTGGGACGCATCCAACTACTAAGATGAGCCTTTTTGCCTTGGAGCAGGTTCTTCGTGGTGGCGAAACGGTGCTGGATGTGGGGACTGGTTCAGGTGTCCTCTCTATCGCCAGCTCGCTTCTTGGTGCCAAGGAAATTTTCGCCTATGACCTGGATGATGTGGCAGTTCGAGTGGCTCAGGAAAATATTGAGCTCAACCCTGGCATGGAAAACATCCATGTAGCAGCAGGAGATTTGCTTAAGGGAGTTGAGATTGAGGCAGATGTGATTGTAGCTAATATCTTGGCGGATATCCTCGTTCATCTGACGGATGATGCTTATCGCTTGGTCAAGGATGAAGGCTACCTCATCATGAGTGGCATTATCAAGGACAAGTGGGATATGGTGCGCGAGTCGGCTGAGTCAGCTGGATTTTTCCTTGAAACCCACATGGTTCAAGGGGAATGGAATGCCTGTGTCTTTAAGAAAACCAAGGATATTTCCGGTGTGATTGGAGGCTAGCATGCAACAGTATTTTGTCAAAGGCAGTGCTATCTCTCCTGTCACCATCGAGGACAAGGAAACCAGCAAGCATATGTTTCAGGTTATGCGCTTGAAAGAAGATGACGAGGTGACCTTAGTCTTTGATGATGGAATTAAGCGCTTGGCGCGTATACTGGATGTGGAAGCCCGTCAGTTTGAATTGGTAGAAGAACTAGATGACAATGTGGAACTGCCCGTTCAAGTAACCATTGCATCTGGATTTCCCAAGGGAGACAAGCTGGAGTTTATGACTCAAAAAGTAACCGAACTGGGTGCCAGCCAGATTTGGGCCTTTCCTGCCGACTGGTCAGTTGCCAAGTGGGATGGCAAAAAATTGGGTAAAAAGGTTGAGAAGTTAGAAAAAATCGCCCTCGGAGCATCCGAACAAAGCAAGCGTAACTTCGTTCCAAGCATCAAGCTGTTTGAGAAAAAAGCAGACTTTCTAGCCCAACTTGACCAATTTGACTCTATCGTAGTGGCTTATGAAGAGTCGGCTAAAGAAGGAGAAGCTGCTGCGCTTCTGCAAGCAGTCTCTGGTCTTGAAACAGGAGCCAAATTGCTCTTTATCTTTGGTCCAGAAGGCGGTCTCTCACCTGCAGAAATTGAGAGTTTTGAAGCTAAAGGAGCGGTCTTGGCAGGACTTGGCCCTCGTATCCTACGAGCAGAAACGGCACCACTTTACGCCTTATCAGCCCTTAGTGTTTTATTAGAATTAGAGAAATAAGAGGAAGAAAATGGAACAAAAACACCGTTCAGAATTTCCAGAGAAGGAACTCTGGGACTTAACAGCCTTATACCAAGATCGTGAGGATTTCTTGCGTGCAATCGAGAAAGCTCGCGAAGATATCAACCAATTTAGCCGTGATTACAAGGGCAATCTTCATACTTTTGAGGATTTCGAGAAGGCCTTTGCGGAATTGGAGCAAATTTACATCCAGATGAGCCATATTGGCAACTATGGTTTTATGCCACAGACGACAGACTATAGCAATGAAGAATTTGCCAATATTGCCCAAGCTGGGATGGAATTTGAAACAGATGCCAGTGTAGCCTTGACCTTCTTTGACGATGCCTTGGTGGAAGCTGATGAGGAAGTCTTAGACCGTTTGGGTAAATTGCCTCACTTGACGGCAGCCATTCGTCAGGCAAAAATCAAAAAAGCCCACTATCTAGGGGTTGATGTGGAGAAGGCCTTGACCAATCTCGGTGAAGTTTTCTACAGTCCGCAGGACATTTACACTAAGATGCGAGCTGGGGATTTTGAAATGGCTGACTTTGAAGTTCATGGAAAAACCTACAAAAACAGCTTTGTGGCTTATGAGAATTTCTACCAAAACCACGAGGATGCTGAGGTTCGTGAGAAATCCTTCCGTTCCTTCTCAGAGGGACTTCGTAAGCACCAGAATACAGCAGCTGCAGCCTATTTAGCCCAAGTCAAGTCTGAAAAAGTCTTAGCAGATATGAAGGGTTACGACTCTGTCTTTGATTACCTTCTGGCTGAGCAAGAAGTGGACCGTGCCATGTTTGATCGTCAGATTGACCTCATCATGAAGGATTTTGCGCCAGTTGCTCAGAGATACCTCAAGCATGTTGCCAAGGTAAATGACCTTGAAAAGATGACCTTTGCTGATTGGAAGTTGGACTTGGATAGCGCCCTCAATCCTGAAGTGACTATTGAGGCTGCCTATGACTTGGTCATGAAGTCGGTAGAACCTTTGGGGAAAGAATATTGTCAAGAAGTTGCTCGCTATCAAGAAGAGCGCTGGGTGGACTTTGCTGCTAATAGTGGTAAGGATTCTGGCGGTTATGCAGCGGACCCATATCGCGTGCACCCTTATGTCCTCATGAGCTGGACAGGTCGTTTGAGCGATGTCTATACCTTGATTCATGAAATCGGGCATTCTGGTCAATTCATCTTTTCAGACAACCACCAAAGCTACTTTAATGCTCACATGTCGACCTACTATGTTGAAGCACCGTCAACTTTCAATGAATTGCTACTCAGTGACTACTTGGAGCACCAATCTGACGATCCACGTCAAAAACGCTTCGCTTTGGCTCACCGCTTGACAGACACCTACTTCCATAACTTTATTACCCACCTCTTGGAAGCAGCCTTCCAGCGTAAGGTGTATACATTGATTGAAGAAGGGGAGACCTTTGGAGCAAGCAAACTCAACAGTATTATGAAGGAAGTCTTGACGGATTTCTGGGGAGATGCCATTGAAATTGACGACGATGTGGCTTTGACTTGGATGCGTCAAGCTCACTACTACATGGGCTTGTATAGCTATACCTACTCAGCAGGACTAGTCATCTCGACTGCGGGTTACCTCCATCTGAAAAACTCAGAAACTGGAGCTGAGGACTGGCTCAATCTCCTTAAGTCAGGTGGTAGCAAGACACCGCTTGAGTCAGCCATGATTATCGGAGCGGACATTTCAACGGACAAACCACTTCGTGATACCATCCAATTCTTGTCTGATACGGTTAATCAGATCATCGCTTACAGTGCCCAGTTGGGAGAGTAGGGGAATAGAAAGGTAGGTAATTCTTATGCTGATGATATCTGGATTGTTAAGCGTCATTATAATTGGCTTGGCTGTAGCTATTTTCAAACACGCCGTTGAAGGTCATGATGTTAAAATTGAACTTGCGGTAAGTTGGTATTGATAGTTATTTACTTCATTTTTTATCAGATTGTATTTAATTGAGAATTCAATATTAAGTCATTTAAGGACGGCTTTTTGAACAGTTGTTAGAAGTGTAGAGTTATTGCCCATGTATCAAGAGTTACTAAGAAAAATAGCAGTTGAAAAACCAAGTTATCATCAGGAGGAAATCCAGTGGTTGCTTGACCATTTGGGAGATCCTTCTCCAGAAATTCGCGATGACCTTGTTTTTACAAGCTTTGCTAGAGGGATTCAGGAAGAGCTATTTACACAGGAACAATTTTATTTCATTGCTGAGGTGGTCTCAGCTGATGGAGGACTAGATAAAGAGATTGATAAGGTAGGTCTGCCAACACTTGAACGTTCTTTTAGGGCACTTGTTTATGCAAACCTCTTGTTTGCGGATGCCAACCAGCAATCGGTTTTTTATCAGGGATTAAAAGCAGAAATTCGCAATGTCCTTTTAAATCAAGGTTTGCACTATCTTTCAAAAGAAAAGGACACGACAGGTTTTTCAAGTCAGTATGGTTGGGTTCATGCCTTTGCACATGGAGCCGATTTACTGACAGAGGTGGTTTGTCATCCAGACTTTCCTATAGAAAGAATTCATGAAGTATTTGACATACTTGTCCAACTATTTAAAAGAATTACCATTCGTTTTACAGATGATGAAGATTGGCGTTTAGCAAGAGTGATCTATGAACCTATTTTACAAGGGAAGTTGGAGCAAGAGCAAGTAGCTTCTTGGATAAAAACTGTTGACTTTCCGATAGAAGAAAGGGAAGATTTTTATAAATTTTCCAACTTTAAGTCCTGTCTGTTGGAAGTCTATGTCCAACTTGACCAGAGAAATAGTTTACAAGATGACTTGAAAGAAGCTATCCAGTCTTTTCAATACTAGGGATAAGCTAATATTATTTATTGAAAGAGTTTCTATTGTATCCTCCTAACTAATAATGAAAACTAATAAAAGAGGTTGAATCATTTTCCAACCTCTTTTCCTGTATCTTAATGGAATTGCATACCACCATCAACGATAATGGTTTGTCCTGTAATGTAGTTTGAATCTGGCCCTGCAAGGAAGCTGACAGCAGCAGCCACATCTTCTGGTTCAGATAGACGTTTTAGGGTAATATCTTTTGCAAATGTCTGCATACCCCACTCGTCATCTTTTCCTGCATTTTTACCAACTTCATGAGCGATATCGTACATCATTGGTGTTTTAACAATACCTGGTGCGTAGGCGTTAACAGTGATACCTGAGTCTGCTAAATCACGGGCTAATGTTTGCGTAATTCCGCGAACAGCAAATTTAGTTCCACCATAAACAGTTAGATTTGGATTACCGACTACACCGGCTTGAGAGGTTGCGTTGATAATTTTACCTCCGTGGCCAAGTGCTTTAAATTGCGCTTGTGCAGCTTGTGACCCCCAAATGACACCACCAACGTTGATACCGAAAGTACGTGTAAATTGTTCCTCAGTAATTGTATCAAGAGGAGTAGTTGGAGCAACACCAGCATTATTTACGACAACATTCAAATCACCAAAATGGTCAACAACTTTTTGAAATGCTTGGGCAACTTCTGCCTGTTTCGAAACATCAGCTACGACAGCAAAGGCATTTTCAGCTGATAATTCGGCAACAGCCTTTTCGGCTGTTTCGGGATTGTAGTCTAAGACTCCTACCTTAAAGCCATCTTGAACCAATCGTTTTGCGATTGCAAAACCGATTCCTTGACCTGCACCTGTGACAATAGCAACTTTAGACATATGATTCCTCCTTGGTATTCACGATACCATTCAAACGTTCATAAAAGAACAGCAAAGGTTTACAAATGAGCTTTTATAATGGGTTTTGTAACCCCTATCAAAACTACGCTATTAGTATACACCTTTGAAAAAAATGTTTCAAATAAACACTACCGTTTTTACAGAATTTTAACCTGAAATTTCCAATCAATTTTCTTGAAACCCTTTCCTACTTTTGATAGACTAGTATCTAGTTTTTGAAAAAAGGAGAAAGAAAATGAAAAAATTTGTTGCTGAATTAATCGGTACTTTCATGCTTGTGTTCATTGGGACAGGAGCTGTTGTTTTTGGAAATGGTCTTGATGGCTTAGGTCACCTTGGAATCGCCTTTGCCTTTGGTCTGGCAATCGTGGTTGCTGCTTACTCAATCGGAACTGTTTCAGGTGCTCACTTGAACCCAGCGGTTTCGATCGCTATGTTTGTAAACAAACGTTTGTCATCTTCGGAGCTTGTTAACTACATCCTTGGGCAAGTAGTTGGAGCTTTCCTTGCATCAGCTGCGCTATTCTTCCTCTTGGCGAACTCAGGGATGTCAACTACTAGTCTTGGTGAAAATGCCTTGGCAAACGGTGTCACTGTCTTTGGTGGTTTCTTGTTTGAAACAATCGCAACCTTCTTGTTTGTCTTGGTTATCATGACCGTGACTTCAGAAAGCAAGGGCAATGGAGCGATTGCTGGTTTGGTAATCGGTTTGTCCTTGATGGCCATGATCCTTGTGGGATTGAACATTACTGGACTTTCAGTAAACCCAGCTCGTAGCTTGGCACCAGCTGTCTTGGTAGGTGGCTCAGCCCTTCAACAAGTATGGATTTTCATCCTTGCTCCAATCGTTGGTGGGATTCTTGCAGCCCTTGTTGCTAAAAACTTCCTTGGAACAGAAGAATAATTGAAACTCAAAAAGCCTTGCTCCTCGATTTGAGGAACAGGGCTTTTTCTTATCTGTTTATACTCAATGAAAATCAAAGGGCAAACTAGGAAACTAGCCGCAGGCTGTACTTGAGTACGGCAAGGCGACGTTGACGCGGTTTGAAGAGATTTTCGAAGAGTATTAACGGTTGTCAATTTTCTCTGGATAGAGGTCGTGTTGGAAGAGGCGTTGTTCTGCCAATCCTTCATACTTAGTTCCAGGCTTACCGTAGTTGTAGTAGGGGTCAATTGAAATGCCCCCACGCGGAGTGAATTTTCCCCAGACCTCTAAATAGCGAGGGTTTAGCAAGTTGACCAAGTCTTTCCCGATGGTGTTGATACAGTTTTCGTGAAAATCCCCATGATTTCGGTAGCTAAAGAGGTAGAGTTTGAGGGATTTTGACTCGACACAGAGCTTGTCAGGAATGTAGGAAATATAAATGGTTGCAAAGTCTGGCTGAGCAGTAATAGGGCACAGTGAGGTAAATTCAGGGCAGTTGAATTTGATGAAATAGTCATTTTCCACATGACGGTTGTCAAAGGATTCGAGGATTTCTGGTTGATAGTCAAAAATGTAGTTGGTTTCTTTGTTGCCGAGGAGGCTAAGGTTTTTCATTTCTTCTTGTTGTGACATGATTTTTTCTTTCTAATCTTAAACACCACGTTGGTTATCGTAGAGGAGGGTATGGAGTTGAGGAAGGACGCGGACATTACCCCAGCTATCGTCAGCAGCGACAAGTTCCCAGAGTTCTTTGAGGCGGTCCAGTTGGTCTTGGACAATATTGCCTGTGGCCTTGGGCTCAGGATTTCCTGCTGATAAGAATAGAACATCTGGTTGGTAGCGTTCTTGAATTCCTTTGGCAAAGGCCAAATCGGCATCGTCAAAGACAGGGATTTTAAAGGTGACCTTGTCTGGATCCAGTTGGGAAACGATAAAGTCCAAGGTCTCAAAGTTGACTTCCATCTTAGATGAAGGAGGTTTGGGACTCAGGGTGACCTGGTCGATATCTTTTAACCAATTTTGCCAGCGGGAGCCTTGAGTCTCAACAGCCAGAGTGACACCACGTTCCTTGAGCTTGGTGACCAGTTCAGCCATGTTGGCTGCTAGGATAGCAGGGTTTCCCCCAGACAGGGTAACGTAGTCGTAGCTCCCTAGTTTATCCAACTCAGCAATGACCTCGTCAGCCGTCATGCGAGTTGGTTTTTCAGAACCATCCCAAGTAAAGGCAGAATCGCACCAGTCGCAGTGGTAGTCGCAACCAGCAGTGCGGACAAACATGGTTTTCTGTCCGATAGCACGACCTTCACCTTGAAAGGTTGGGCCAAAAATTTCCAGAACTGGTAGTTTGAGGACACGTTCCCTAGTCATCTAACCACTCCCGTCTAAACTCCGCAAAGGAAGTCGGAGTTTCATAGAGGCGAACGTATTCCAAACGAAGACCACGCTCGTCTGGCAACTCTTGACTCATAGTTTGAAAAATCCAGTAAACCATATTTTCGGCAGTCGTGTTCATATAAGGCAGAGTTTCATTGAGATAGCGATGATCCAAGTGGGGCTCTAAGTAGTTCTTGTAAATAGCTTTGATGTCTCCGAAATCGTAGGTCATGCCACGCTCATCTAAAAATCCACTGACAGCAATCTGCAGATGATAGG
Organism: Streptococcus mitis; assembly: GCA_946190205.1. Taxonomy (GTDB): domain Bacteria; phylum Bacillota; class Bacilli; order Lactobacillales; family Streptococcaceae; genus Streptococcus; species Streptococcus mitis_DI. Next base: position 56,575 of record CAMHZO010000001.1, read on the forward strand.
TGTGACCATGAAGGGATTTGCATTTTCCCTCATAGTGAAAGAGGTGGTGGGCAGCGTCGAAGGTAAACTCTTTTGATACCAAGGTTCTGTGAGGATTGTAGACAAGAGACTCCCCAGTTTCTTGTTTGATTTCTTTGGGTGCAAAAAACATTAGGCCTCTCCTTTCTGTGAGAGATAAACATCTAAACCATGTTGACGTAGGTGGCAGGCTGGGCAATCCCCACAGCCGCTTCCGATAATTCCATTGTAGCAGGTTAAGGTCTTCTCACGAACGTAGTCAAAGGCACCGAGTTGGTCAGCTAATTCCCAGGTTTCAGCCTTGTCTAGCCACATGAGAGGTGTTTGGATTACAAAGTCGTAATCCATGGCAAGGTTGAGCGTCACATTAAGGGATTTGATAAAAACATCTCGACAATCGGGATAGCCTGAGAAGTCTGTCTCGCAGACACCTGTCACGATATCTTTAATGCCTCGTTGCTTAGCAAGGACTGCCGCAAAGGATAGAAAGAGGTGGTTGCGACCATCAACGAAGGTATTGGGAACCTCTCCCTCTTTTTGCTCAATCTCTAGATCAGAAGTCAAGGCATTTTCAGTGATTTGTCCCAGCAGAGACATATCTAGAATATGATGACGAATACCCTGTTCCTCAGCGATTTCTTTGGCCACTTGAATTTCGAGGTGATGACGCTGACCATAGGCAAAGGTGACAGCTTCGACTGTTTCATAGTGTTCTTTAGCCCAAAAGAGGCAGGTTGTAGAATCTTGACCGCCACTAAAGACGACCAAGGCTGATTGACGTTTCATAATACTCCTTCCAAAATGGGAAATGTTCAGAGCACGCAAAAAGCTCCCTTGAGGGAGCTAAAAAATACCAAGTCAAGGTTTTTTTTAGCGATGGCATGTCCCAAACATCGTAATATTCTATCTACAGTCTAGCATATTTTTTGAAAAATGGCAAAGGGCAAGAAAAAAGAGACCAAAGAAAGTACTTGGTCTCTAGTGTGATTAGCTCAATTCAGCAACGATGGCCTTGATTTGTTCTGCTGTGTGAACACCAGCAACTTGTTTGACAACTTGGCCGTCTTTTTTGAAGAGAAGGGTTGGGATAGACATGATTCCAAAAGCACGAGCTGTGTTTGGATTTTCATCAACGTCCATTTTAACGATTTTTAAAACATCTTCTGAAAGTTCTTCAGACAATTTGTCCAAGATTGGACCTTGCATACGACATGGACCACACCAAGTTGCCCAGAAGTCTACCAAGACCAAACCGTCTTTTGTTTCTTGTTCGAATGTTGCATCTGTAATTGCTTTTGCCATTGTATTTCTCCTTTTTTAGTTATATTGGCTTAAATCTTGTTTCTTGAGATAGAAGAAGATATCTCCATAAGTCCCATGGTAGTCCAAATCATGACCGTTGTAGGTTAATTTTTGGACAGGATAGTAGTCTGCGACGCCGATAAGGCAAGCTTGTTGCGAACGATCAAAGTCGTCATAAGATTCGAAAGTTACAGTTCTTTCGTTCTTGCTGGCATCTAGATAGGTAATTTCAATCATTTTAAAAACTCCTTTGTTTAATGATGACTTTATTTTACTCCTTGTAAAAGAGAATGTCAAGAAAAATGATTGCGCACGCAACTTTTTTCTAAAATCATCTTAAATCAAGAAATCCAAACTAGTTTCCAAGCTTTCTTCGACAGCCTTTTGTAGCGAGGCCAGTGTCTTTTGACCATCACCTGTCAGGCAGATAAAGCTAGAACGCCTATCTTGATCGCAACACCTGCGACTAAGTAGACCGCAATTTTTAGCTTCTAAGCGAGCCACCATCCGAGAAACAGCGCTCGGGCTCAGATGAAGTTTATCAGGCAAATCAATCTGTCGTAGAGATTTTTCTTGGGCCAAGTCCAGATAGTAGAGTAGGTAAAACTCTTTCAAGGTCAGACTTTGGTCACTCTGCTGGGCAATGGTCTCTTCCAAGAGACTTTCAATTTCTTTCTGACGCCGATTGAAGTCAAACCATTTTTCCAAATAGGTCATAGTATCTCCTTTCTTTTTAGAGTTATAAATAGAAGAAAGTCCATTCACAGACAGTCTCTGCATCACAAGATGATTGCGCATGCAATAATTATACTACTTTTCAAAAGAGCTGGCAAGAAGGACGCTGGAATATTTTATCCTAAATCATGACTGTTTTCACAAGTCAAGAATTGTTTGTATCCCCTTTCTTCTCAAACTTTCATCAACTCTTGTGCATTTCCTTGAAATTTTCTGAAAAAAGAGTAAACTGGTATGCAAGAAGTCTATTTCGTGGAGTTTAGGATGAAATTATATGTTCAATTAATGATTCTCTTTGTGATTTCTCTAATCGGAGAGGGGATCTCTAGTTTCTTTCATTTGCCTATCCCAGGCAGTATTATCGGCTTGATTATTCTCTTTCTAGCCCTACAATTCAAGTGGCTGAGAACTAGGCATGTTAACATGGTGGGGAATTTCTTGCTGGCCAATATGACCATTCTCTTTTTGCCACCAGCAGTGGGAATCATGGAAAAGTTTGATGTGATTGCTCCCTATCTTTTACCCATTGTTTTGATTGTCTTTTTTGCAGCAGTCATCAATATTATCCTCATAGCCTTGGTAGTTCAGTTCATCAAACGACGGTTTGAGGGAGATTATGAGAAAGGAGATGCCAAATGAGTGAATTTGTTTCCAATCCCCTGTTTGGGCTGGCCCTGTCTATCTTAGCCTATCTAGTGGGAATGCTGATTTACAGACGTTTTCCCCATCCATTGACAACGCCCTTGCTTTTGTCAGCTGTTTTTATTATCATCTTTCTAAAGCTGACAGGTATTTCTTACCAAGATTACTACCAAGGTGGGGTTTATTTGAACAACTTGATTGTCCCATCGACAGTGGCTCTGGGGATTCCTCTTTATAAGAGTTTTCATCTGATGAAGCACCATGCTCGGAGTATTCTCTTTGGTAGTTTGTTAGCGGTAGTGGTCAATACATCTTTCACAGCCCTTGTGGCTAAGATTTTTGGCATGGACTTTTTCCTAGCCATTTCTCTCTTTCCTAAGTCAGTAACAACCGCCATGGCAGTGGGAATCACAGAAAAATTGCAAGGTTTGACGACTGTGACCTTGGTCGTTGTAGTGGCGACTGGGATTTTAACCAGTGTCATCGGCCCAACACTCTTGAAGTGGTTGAAAATTGACGATCCAGTAGCTGTTGGTCTTTCCCTTGGAGGAACAGGCCACGCAGTTGGAACAGGAACAGCCTTTCGATACGGCTCTGTAGCAGGAGCCATGGGTGGCTTGGCTATCGGTGTCACTGGTATTCTCTATGTCTTTGTCAGCCCTATCGTAGCCAGTTTGATATTGAGTTAAAAAGCAAGGAATTTGAGTTCCTTGCTTTTTAAAATCGTATGTTATAGACTATTACTTTTCTTTACTTAAGTGAATGACTTGGTCATAGTGTTTTAAGTCTTCTTCTGTGTAGTGGTGAATGACTTCAATAACTGTTTGAGGTAGGGAGAAGAGCAAGTCGCTAATTTTTCTGCTATTTTCCGAGTCAAGATTGGCCTTAATCTCATCTGCTAAGATGAGTTGGCTATCATGGTAGAGGGCGCGAGCGATTTCTAGGCGTTGTTTCTCGCCACCAGACAGACTATCATTGCTGAGCGTTCGATTTTTCAAATGTTCTAATCCTGTTTTTTTGAGGATATGATTTAAAGTCTCTTTATTTTTATCCAGTCCTAGAAGGATATTGTCGTCCAGAGATAGCGTGTCAAAGTAATGGCTATCTTGGAGGATATAGGAACTAAAGCTTGTGATTTCTTTACGTGACAGGTTTTGACCAGCAAAGCTAATATGTCCACTTGTTGATGTCTCTTCTCCATGAATGATATTGAGCAGGGTTGTTTTACCAGAGCCACTTTCCCCGATAATGGCGATTTTTTCTCCTTGCTTGATGTGTATGGAAATCGGAGATAAGAGGATATTCCCATCTTTTTCAAGGGAGATGGTGTTAAGTTGGATAGGGAAAATATTTTCTATGCTTCTAGGAGAGGTGGAGTCAGACTGGCCCAAAAGTTCTTGGTATTTGTTGAGAAGAGTTCGAGTAGCTTTTCGGGTGTTGGTAAAGTAAGCCAACTCTTGGAATTGATAGCCGATATTATGGGAAACTAGATAGATGGCCACAAAACTCGCCGCATCTAAATAATTATAGTAGGTCATAAAGCCACCGATGACGATTGGTGTGACAGAACAAAAGGCATCGATGCTATTGATCAAGAGACTGTTTAAAGTTCGTTGCTTTTCATAGTTAATTTCGGTATCTAGACTGGTTTGTAATTGCTTTTGATAGCGAGCAAAAAAGTAGTCTTGCCCCTGATAATGGCGAATTTGTTGGCTACCACCAATAAAATTTGTCAAGCTTGCTAAGTAGCTCTGGTTAACAGTGGACCGCTTTTCAGAAAGTGAATCCAAACGCTTTGATCCGATAGCACTGCAGAGTACAGGAAAGGAGTAGAAGAGGATGAAAATCAAGCCCAGGTAAAAATTGGTCCATAGGGCATAGAGAATGGACACAGTGGTAAAGCCCAGAGAAGAAATGATGATGATCGTTGGCTCAATATAGTTTTCTTCTAGTTGCTTGACGTCGTTTTCTAGGTCGGACAAGATATCTTTTTCATCAATCTCATAACTGTTTAAAAATCGCTTGAAAATAGCACTCTTGATTCCATATTTGAAGTCAGTAATCAAACGAGCGTAGTAATAACGTTTCCCAGCCAAACCCAGTAAGAGGATGAGATTACCAAGGATTCCTAAAATCAAAACTTTCCAAAGAAGGCCTAGTTCTTGATTGGTAAAACTAGCAACAATATTTTGAACAAGGGCTGGTGTGATAATTGCTTCCAGCCAAGTAATGGCAATAGAAAAGAAGTAAAGTATGAGGTGCTTCTTAGTAACAAATCTTTTCAGCATAAAGAGTTGCCCTCCTTATCGATATACATATAATCAATTTTAAAGTTATTATACTCTTTTTTATTAAATACTTCATATTAAAAATGTAAGTCCTGAGAACGAAAAAAGTCTAGCGAGTTATTGTCGCTAGACTTTAAAACTATTGCAAATTAACCTTGTTTTTTAAGATGTGATAAGTTCCTAGATAGTAGATGGCTATAAGAATAACTTCTTCCAGAATAGTCATGATAATGCCCATCTGGAACTGATCAGCTCCTCCTGTGGTTGATGGGAAGTAGAAACCAGGGTTAGAACGATAGAAGAGTTCAATAAAGCCAACGACAATTTGGATACCAATGTAGGCTACAATTGACAGTGCGGTACGGTATTCATTGAAAAGCTGTCCAATGGAAATAGCCAAGTAGATGCAGAGGATTCCAGAAATAGTATTTAGTAGGAAGGATACCCCCATAAGAGAGAGTTGAGGAAGATGTGTTTCTATAAATGGAATCACGTCAGAAGTTGCAAACCAATCTGGAGCCGTAAGGGTCAGAACAATGAAAGCACTGATTGCTAGTACAGTAGTGCTGACAATAGACCAGATAAAGGCACCGACTAGTTTGGCTGAGATGATATAATGTTCAGAAACTGGCAATGTCAAAGTCAGATAACCTTGTCGGTCATAGACACTACCTTTGAAGCGTTTAATAATCAAGAAGATAGTTGAAATCACAAGTGTAACCATCAAACCACCAAAGACAGTAGATAGAAAAAATAGCATAGTAGCCTGACTTTCTTGATAAGGTAGATTTTTAAAGCCTTGTGTCTGTATTCCGATAAAGGCAGAAAGGGCTAGAACGGCAGCGTAGAGGGCTAAATACCACTTGTTAACATTTTTAAATTCGTAGCGAACTAAATTCCAAAACATAATAATCTCCTTTTTTTAGGCCTTAAATTCCTGACGGAAGAGTTGGTCAATGGATTCACCTGACTCATAGCGAATATCATCTACATTTCCTTGACGAACGACTTTTCCGTCTTTCAGGAAGACAATTTCATCCAAGATTGGCTCGATATCAGAAATCAAGTGGGTAGAAATCAAAACGGTAGAAGTTGGGGAGTAGTTGTTGATAATAGTATTGAGGATATACTCACGGGCTGCTGGATCGACCCCACCAATGGGTTCATCCAGAACATAGAGACGAGCATCCCGGCTCATAACCAAAATCAGTTGTACCTTTTCTTTGTTTCCTTTTGATAGTTTTTTGAGACGACTATTTTCATCAATGCCGAGGTCTGCAAGTAGATGATGGGCACGTTCAAGATTGAAATCTTTATAGAAGGTCTTGAAGTAGGTTAGGGCTTCTTTGACCTTCATTTGCTCATTGAGATAGGTCGTATCTGGCAAATAAGCTACGATAGCCTTGGTTGCTGGGCTTGGGTCCATGTCGTTGATAAGGACGCGTCCTTGATCTGGTTGTAAGAGACCATTGATGAGTTTAATCAAGGTTGTTTTTCCTGAGCCGTTTGGCCCAAGGAGACCAACAATTTTTCCAGCTGGGATGTCAAGAGAAACATTTTCAAGGGCTGGTGTTGCTCCATAAGATTTGGATACATTTTCAAATGCTAGTAATGACATAGGCTTAAACTCCTTTAATATAATCGCCGACTACGCCTGGTAGTTCTTCTTTTTCATAGCCAAAATGGGTCATGGAGGAAACGAAGTGTTCCAATTCTTCTTCCGATAATTGTTTGCGTGATTGGGCAATCAGTTCCTTATCCTCAGTCACAAATCGTCCAGTTGTGCGCTTGCTGTAGACAAATCCTTCTCGTTCAAGGTCTGACAAGGCTCTTTGGATGGTGTTTGGATTGACACCGGCCTCGCTTGCTAGCTCTCTCACGGTTGGAAGTTGTTGATTGGGTTCCAGTGTATGGGAAACAATCTGAAGCTTGATTTTCTCCATAATTTGTAAATAAATGGGTTTTTTGTTGTCAAATGTCCAGGACATCTTGGTCTCCTTTCTTTTATCCTTTTGTCTTAATTAAATAATACAACAAAACAAAAAACTTGTCAAGCAAAAAGAAGAATTGTTTTGGGAATCGTTTAAAAAATGGTATAATGAAAAGAAAACGATAAGGAGGGGAAGGATGCGTTGTCCAAAATGTGGGGCTACCAAGTCAAGTGTTATCGATAGTCGCCAAGCAGAAGAAGGGAACACCATTCGTAGAAGACGTGAGTGCGACGAATGCCAGCACCGTTTTACAACCTACGAACGAGTAGAAGAAAGAACCTTAGTGGTTGTTAAAAAAGATGGCACACGGGAACAATTCTCTAGAGATAAAATCTTTAATGGAATTATCCGCTCAGCCCAGAAACGTCCTGTGTCAAGTGATGAAATCAACATGGTAGTCAATCGTATCGAACAGAAACTCCGTGGTCGAAATGAAAATGAAATTCAAAGTGAGGACATTGGTTCACTCGTCATGGAGGAGTTGGCTGAGTTAGATGAGATTACCTATGTGCGTTTTGCCAGTGTCTATCGTAGTTTTAAGGATGTGAGTGAGTTAGAGAGCCTGCTCCAACAAATCACCCAGTCCTCTAAAAAGAAAAAGGAAAGATAAATGAAGCCAATTGACCGTTTTTCTTATCTAAAGAATAATCGGGTGTCGCAAGATACCTCATCTCTGGTACAGTGCTACCTCCCGATTATCGGTCAGGAGGCACTGAGCCTTTATCTTTATACCATCAGTTTTTGGGATAATGGCAGAAAGGAATACCTTTTTTCAAGCATTCTCAATCATCTCAATTTTGGGATGGATAGACTTTTAAAATCTTTGAAAATCCTATCTGCTTTTAATCTCTTGACCCTCTATCAAAAGGGTGATACTTATCAGATAGTTATCCATGCTCCTCTTTCAAGTCAAGACTTCTTGGAACATCCTGTTTATCGCAGACTTTTGGAGAAAAAAATTGGCGATGCAGCTGTGGAGGATTTGAAAGTTGAGAGTGCTGAGGGAGAAGAAATACCTGTCTCACTCAATCAAGTCTTTCCAGACTTGGCAGAACTGGGAAGTCAAGAAGACCTTGGTCTCAAGAAGAAAGTGGCCAACGATTTTGACTTGGACCATTTTCGTCAGCTTATGGCTCGAGATGGGCTTCGTTTTGCGGATGAGAAGTCCGATGTCTTAAACCTCTTTGCCATTGCCGAGGAGAAGAAATGGACTTGGTTTGAGACCTATCAACTGGCTAAGTCAACAGCTGTTTCCCAGGTTATTTCAACCAAACGCATGCGGGAAAAAATCGCTCAAAAACCTGTTTCCTCTGACTTTAGTCCTAAGGAAGTGACCATTATCAAAGAAGCCAAAAGTAAAACTGCCCTGCAGTTCTTGGCAGAAATCAAGCAAACACGTAAGGGAACCATTACCCAAACAGAAAGAGAACTCTTGCAACAGATGGCTGGCTTGGGCTTGCTGGACGAAGTCATTAATATCATTCTTTTATTGACCTTTAATAAGGTGGATTCGGCAAACATCAATGAGAAATATGCCATGAAGGTAGCTAATGACTATGCCTATCAAAAGATTCATTCGGCAGAAGAGGCGGTCTTGCGCATCCGTGAACGTGGGCAAAAGAGTCAGGCTCAAAAAGGCAGTAAACCCAGTCCTACCAAGTCCAATGTACCCAAGTGGAGCAATCCAGATTATAAGAATGAAACCAGCGAGGAAACTCGTCTGGAACTAGAACGTAAGAAACAAGAACTATTAGCTCGATTAGAAAAAGGAGGAGATTAGATGGAAAGTGTCGGAGACGTACTCAAACGTCAACCCAGCCGTTTTCATTATCAAGATTTGGTCCAGAAAATCATGAAGGATCCTGATGTTGCGGCCTTTATCCAGCAAGAATCCCTTACTCCAGAGGAATTGAATCGCAGTATCTCCAAGTTTAATCAGTACATCACCGAGCGTGACAAATTTCTCCGTGGGGATACGGATTATATTGCCAAAGGCTACAAGCCGATTTTGGTTATGAATCATGGCTATGCGGATGTTTCTTACGAAGAAACTCCTGAACTAATCGCGGCGGAAAAAGAAGCTGCTATTAAGAATCGTCTCAAGTTAATCAATCTGCCATCCAGTCTCAGGAAAGCTAGTTTGGCTCAAGTTGATATGGATGATTTGGGTCGCTTGCCAGTTTTTGAAAAGCTATTAGCCTTCGTGGAGCAATATCCAGCTATTCGAAAAGGTCTTTACTTATATGGAGACTTTGGTGTGGGTAAAAGTTTCATGGTGGCTGCCTTAGCCCATGATTTATCAGAAAAACGTGGTGTTTCATCAACTCTCCTCCACTATCCTAGCTTTGTCATAGATGTTAAAAATGCTATCGGTGATGGCAATGTCAAGACCTTGGTGGATGAGATTAAGCTTTCTGAAGTCCTGATTTTAGATGATATTGGTGCCGAGCAATCAACAGCTTGGGTGCGGGATGAAATCCTACAAGTCATTCTCCAATATCGGATGCAGGAAGATTTACCGACCTTTTTCACCTCTAACTTCGACTTTGAAGAATTGGAGCTGCATTTCGCTAAAGGGAAACATGGAAATGACGAAACCTGGGAAGCCAGACGCGTCATGGAACGCATCCGTTATTTGGCTGAGGAGACTCGTTTAGAAGGAGTAAACCGTCGATGACAGAAACGATTAAATTGATGAAAGCTCATACTTCAGTGCGTAGATTTAAGGATCAAGCCCTTCCTCAGGAAGACTTGACTGAAATCCTGACAGCGGTCCAAATGGCCTCGTCTTGGAAGAATTTCCAATCCTACTCTGTGATTGTGGTACGAAGTCACGAAAAGAAAGATGCCTTGTATGAATTGGTGCCTCAAGAAGCCATTCGCCAGTCAGCTGTTTTTCTTCTCTTTGTCGGGGATTTGAACCGAGCAGAAAAGGGAGCACGACTCCATACGGATACCTTCCAACCCCAAGGTGTGGAAGGTCTCTTGATTAGTTCGGTCGATGCGGCCCTTGCAGGTCAAAATGCCTTGCTGGCAGCTGAAAGCTTGGGCTATGGTGGTGTCATTATTGGCTTGGTGCGGTACAAGTCAGAAGAAGTAGCAGAACTCTTTAATTTGCCTGACTACACCTATCCTGTCTTTGGGATGGCACTAGGACTACCAAATGAAGAACATGAAGTCAAACCTCGCTTGCCATTGAATCAAGTGGTGTTTGAGGAAGAATATCAAGAACAGTCAACTGATGCAATCGAAGCTTATGACCGTGTACAGGCGGACTATGCTGGAGCGCGTGCAACCACAAGCTGGAGTCAGCGTCTAGCAGAACAGTTTGGTCAAGCTGAACCAAGCTCAACTAGAAAAAATCTTGAACAGAAGAAGTTATTGTAGAAAGTGAGAAATTATGGCCCTACCAACTATTGCCATTGTAGGACGTCCCAATGTTGGGAAATCAACCCTATTTAATCGGATCGCTGGTGAGCGAATCTCCATTGTAGAGGATGTCGAAGGCGTGACACGTGACCGTATCTATGCAACGGGTGAGTGGCTCAATCGTTCGTTTAGCATGATTGATACAGGAGGAATCGATGATGTCGATGCTCCTTTCATGGAACAAATCAAGCACCAGGCAGAAATTGCCATGGAAGAAGCAGATGTTATCGTCTTTGTCGTGTCTGGTAAGGAAGGAATTACCGATGCAGACGAATACGTAGCCCGTAAGCTTTATAAGACCCACAAACCAGTTATCCTCGCAGTCAACAAGGTGGACAACCCTGAGATGCGAAATGATATCTATGATTTTTATGCCCTTGGTTTGGGTGAACCATTGCCTATCTCATCTGTCCATGGTATCGGTACAGGGGATGTGCTAGACGCTATTGTAGAAAATCTTCCAAATGAATATGAAGAAGAAAACCCAGATGTGATTAAGTTTAGCTTGATTGGTCGTCCAAACGTTGGAAAGTCAAGTTTGATCAATGCTATCTTGGGAGAAGACCGTGTCATTGCTAGTCCTGTTGCTGGAACAACGCGTGACGCTATTGATACCCACTTTACAGATACAGATGGTCAAGAGTTTACCATGATTGATACGGCTGGTATGCGTAAATCTGGTAAGGTTTATGAAAATACTGAGAAATACTCTGTCATGCGTGCCATGCGTGCTATTGACCGTTCAGATGTGGTCTTAATGGTCATCAATGCGGAAGAAGGCATTCGTGAATACGATAAGCGTATCGCAGGATTTGCCCATGAAGCTGGTAAAGGAATGATTATTGTGGTCAACAAGTGGGATACACTTGAAAAAGATAACCACACTATGAAAAACTGGGAAGAAGATATTCGTGAGCAGTTCCAGTACCTGCCTTATGCACCGATTATCTTTGTATCAGCCTTGACCAAGCAACGTCTCCACAAACTTCCTGAGATGATTAAGCAAATCAGCGAAAGTCAAAACACACGTATTCCATCAGCTGTCTTGAACGATGTGATTATGGATGCTATTGCCATCAACCCAACACCGACAGACAAAGGGAAACGCCTCAAGATTTTCTATGCGACCCAAGTGGCAACCAAACCACCAACCTTTGTTATCTTTGTCAACGAAGAAGAACTCATGCACTTTTCTTACCTGCGTTTCTTGGAAAATCAAATCCGCAAGGCCTTTGTCTTTGAGGGAACTCCGATTCATCTCATCGCAAGAAAACGTAAATAAAAAAGTAGAATCTGGAATGACATTTCCAGATTTTTTTGATAAAATGAAGTTGAAGAAAGCGCTATCAAAAAGAGGTGTTGATGATGGAACATTTGTTTAAATTGTTAATCTTATTACCCTGTTTTTACTTTTTCAGCTGGATTGAAAAGGCCAACAGAGATAGTAAATTTTTCCCAATTTTTTACTATTTTTACTGGATTTACATCACCCTCTATGCTCTTTTTAGCCTTGCTTGGACAGTTTTTTCAGTCCTATTTTTCAATATCCTATTGAGAAATGTGGCAGACATCAAGTCTTGGGGCATTTGGCTATTATTACTACTTATTGCTTTTTCCAGTTCTTGGTTAACCTATATCTTTTTCAAAAAAATGCTTCGCTTGAGACGAGAACTGGGGGAAGTCTAAAGGTGGAAGGCATTGATTTATATTGGTAAGAACATTTAATAGAACGAAACTAAAGAAAACAATTTTAAAGAGGAGGTGTCGATGATGATACTGTCGTTTAATTGGTTTCATTTGATACTCTTATTTCCTTGTTTATATTTTTTCTATTGGATAAACAATGCTGATAGAAACAGTAAGTTTTTCCCCATCTTCTACTATTTTTACTGGATTTATATTTCCCTTTTAGCTCTGTTTAGCATGGATATGACAATTTTATCATTCTTATTTTTCCCTTTTGTTCTAAATTATGTATCAGATGCTAGTACTTGGGGTGTTTGGTTGCTTCTGATAGTCTTATCTCTAGGCAGTGACTGGTTAACCTATATCTTTTTCAAAAAAATGTTTCGCTTGAGACGAGAACTAGGGGAGTCTAACGGTGGGAGGCATTGATTTATACTCTTCGAAAATCAAATTTAAACCACGTCAACATCGCCTTGCCGTACTCAAGTACAGCCTGCGGCTAGTTTCCTAGTTTGCTCTTTGATTTTCATTGATTATTATATTACTTTCTATTTGTAGGAGGTTGCTTATGGAACGTCTAAAATCATTTATTACACGCTATTCTAAGGTCTATATTGGTTTAGTTCTGCTGATCTGGCTGGCTTTCTTCTTTGTTCCTTGGGATAAACCAGTTCTGGGAATATCTATCAATCTCTTAATCATGCAGAAAGTTTTACTAGTTTTTGGAATTCTGTCGATTTTGATGGCCTTGCTGTCCAAGAAAGTCAGTCTCTTTGTTTTTGGACTTATCTGTTGTCTTTCTTTTTGGATAAATCTATTTATCCTATTTGCGATTTTGCCGATTTTTGTTGGCAATTAAATCATCATAAAAGTCAGAGAGGTTAGCTTGGAAACTAGCCTCTTTTTCCTTTTCAAAATGGGGATTCTTCCTTGAAAATAATCAGTAATTGTGCTAAAATTAAAAGAACATTCTAAAATATTCGGAATTTAAAGTAAGGAAAAACATGGCTAATATTTTAAAAACAATTATCGAAAATGATAAAGGAGAAATCCGTCGTCTGGAAAAGATGGCTGACAAGGTTTTCAAATACGAAGACCAAATGGCTGCTTTGACAGATGACCAACTAAAAGCAAAAACAGTTGAATTTAAAGAACGTTATCAAAATGGAGAATCACTGGATTCATTGCTTTATGAAGCATTTGCGGTTGTCCGTGAAGGTGCTAAACGTGTCCTAGGTCTCTTCCCATATAAGGTTCAGGTCATGGGGGGAATCGTTCTTCACCATGGTGACGTGCCAGAAATGCGTACAGGGGAAGGGAAAACCTTGACTGCGACCATGCCCGTATACCTCAATGCCCTTTCAGGCAAAGGAGTTCACGTAGTTACGGTCAATGAGTACCTATCCGAACGTGATGCGACTGAGATGGGTGAATTGTACTCATGGCTTGGTTTGTCAGTAGGGATTAACTTGGCTGCCAAATCCCCAATGGAGAAAAAAGAAGCCTATGAGTGTGATATTACCTACTCAACCAACTCAGAAATCGGATTTGACTACCTTCGTGATAACATGGTCGTTCGCGCTGAAAACATGGTACAACGTCCGCTTAACTATGCCTTGGTCGATGAGGTTGACTCAATCTTGATTGACGAGGCCCGTACACCTTTGATCGTATCAGGTGCTAACGCAGTTGAAACCAGTCAGTTGTATCACATGGCAGACCACTATGTAAAATCTTTGGACAAAGACGACTACATCATCGATGTGCAGTCTAAAACAATTGGTTTGTCTGATTCAGGGATTGATAAGGCTGAAAGCTACTTCAAACTTGACAATCTCTATGACATCGAAAACGTAGCTCTGACTCACTTTATCGATAACGCCCTTCGTGCCAACTACATCATGCTTCTCGATATTGACTATGTGGTGAGCGAAGAGCAAGAAATCTTGATTGTTGACCAATTTACAGGTCGTACCATGGAAGGTCGTCGTTATTCTGATGGATTGCACCAAGCTATTGAAGCTAAAGAAGGTGTGCCAATTCAGGATGAAACCAAGACATCTGCCTCAATCACTTACCAAAACCTTTTCCGTATGTATAAGAAATTGTCTGGTATGACGGGTACAGGTAAGACTGAGGAAGAAGAATTCCGTGAAATTTACAACATTCGTGTTATTCCAATCCCAACAAATCGTCCTGTTCAACGTATTGACCACTCAGACCTTCTTTATGCAAGTATCGAGGCTAAGTTTAAAGCAGTTGTCGAAGACGTTAAGGCTCGTTACCAAAAAGGTCAGCCAGTCTTGGTTGGTACAGTTGCAGTTGAAACCAGTGACTACATTTCTAAGAAATTGGTCGCAGCTGGCGTTCCTCACGAAGTCTTAAATGCCAAAAACCACTATAAAGAAGCCCAAATCATCATGAATGCTGGTCAACGTGGTGCTGTTACCATTGCGACTAACATGGCCGGTCGTGGTACCGACATCAAGCTTGGTGAAGGGGTTCGCGAACTTGGAGGACTTTGTGTTATTGGTACAGAACGCCATGAAAGCCGTCGTATCGATAATCAGCTTCGTGGACGTTCAGGTCGTCAAGGAGACCCAGGTGAGTCACAATTCTACCTATCTCTTGAAGATGATTTGATGAAACGTTTTGGTTCTGAACGCTTGAAGGGAATCTTTGAACGCTTGAACATGTCTGAAGAGGCCATTGAGTCTCGTATGTTGACGCGTCAAGTTGAAGCGGCGCAAAAACGTGTCGAAGGAAATAACTACGATACCCGTAAACAAGTCCTTCAATACGATGATGTCATGCGTGAACAACGTGAAATTATCTACGCTCAACGTTACGACGTCATCACTGCAGACCGTGACTTGGCACCTGAAATTCAGGCTATGATCAAACGCACGATTGGTCGTGTCGTTGATGGTCATGCGCGTGCCAAACAAGATGAAAAACTCGAAGCAATTTTGAACTTTGCTAAGTACAACTTGCTTCCTGAAGATTCGATTGCAATCGAAGACTTGTCAGGCTTGTCTGATAAGGCTATTAAGGAAGAACTCTTCCAACGTGCCTTGCAAGTTTATGATAGTCAGGTTTCAAAACTACGTGATGAAGAAGCAGTTAAAGAATTCCAAAAAGTCTTGATTCTACGAGTGGTAGATAACAAGTGGACAGATCATATCGATGCCCTCGATCAATTGCGTAATGCGGTTGGACTTCGTGGTTATGCTCAGAACAACCCTGTTGTTGAGTATCAGGCAGAAGGTTTCCGTATGTTTAATGATATGATTGGTTCGATTGAGTTTGATGTGACACGTTTGATGATGAAAGCCCAAATTCATGAACAAGAAAGACCACAAGCAGAACACCATATCAGTACAACAGCGACTCGCAATATCGCTGCCCATCAAGCAAATATGCCTGAAAATCTGGATTTGAGTCAGATTGGACGGAATGAACTTTGCCCATGTGGTTCTGGTAAGAAGTTTAAAAACTGTCACGGTAAAAGACAATAAAATGAGATAGTTTAGAGGCGGATACCTTGTGAAAAGTAATACTCAATGAAAATCAAAGAGCAAACTAGGAAGCGACCCGAAGGCTGTACTTGAGTACGGCAAGGCGAAGCTGACGTGGTTTGAATTTGATTTTCGAAGAGTATAAATTTTTACTTGGTATCCGTTTGCCTTATAAGGAGATGAGTTATGGTATTTACAGCAAAAAGTCCTAAAATTAATATTGAAGAAGTTCGTGCCTTATCAAAATTAGACGGCCAAGCTTTGGAGAGAAAATCACAGCGCGATCAAGAGCTAGAAGCCATTATACGTGGAGAAGACCAGCGAATTCTCTTGGTAATCGGGCCATGCTCATCTGACAATGAAGAAGCTGTCCTTGAGTACGCTAAGCGTTTGGCAGCTTTGCAAGAAGAAGTAGCAGACCGTATCTTTATGGTTATGCGTGTTTATACTGCCAAACCTCGTACTAATGGAGATGGATACAAGGGCTTGATTCACCAGCCTAATGCGACAGAAGCGCCAAGCCTCATCAACGGAATCAAAGCTGTGCGCCATCTTCACTATCGTGTTATCACAGAAACAGGTATGACGACAGCTGATGAAATGCTTTATCCTGAAAATCTTCCGCTTGTAGATGATTTGATTTCTTACATGGCAGTTGGTGCTCGTTCAGTTGAAGACCAGCAACACCGCTTTGTTGCAAGTGGGGCAGATTTCGCGACTGGGTTTAAAAATCCAACCTCTGGAAATCTCAATGTTATGTTTAATGGGATTTATGCTGCTCAAAACAAACAAAGTTTCCTTTTCCTAGGAAAAGAAGTGGAAACAACTGGGAACCCGCTTTCGCATGCCATTCTTCGTGGAGCGACCAATGAGTATGGTAAGAATATTCCTAACTACTACTATGATAATTTGATGGATACCATTGCCCAGTATGAGAAGATGGGCTTGGAAAATCCCTTTATCATCGTCGATACCAATCATGACAATTCTGGTAAGCAATATATGGACCAAATTCGAATTGTCCGCCAGACCTTGATTAACCGTGATTGGAATGAAAAAATCAAGCAGTACGTTCGTGGCTTTATGATTGAGTCTTATCTAGAAGACGGCCGTCAGAACGAACCGGAAGTATTTGGCAAGTCTATCACAGACCCTTGCCTTGGCTGGGAAAATACGGAAGCCCTTGTCAGAGAAATCTACCAAACGCTAGGAGAATAAGATGGCATTTATTGAAAAAGGTCAAGAAATCGATATTGAAGCAATCAAGGCAGAAACCCAATTGTCTGCGGAAGCATTGCGCCTAAAGGAGCGCCGTGACAGAGAATTGGCAGACATCATTTCAGGAGAAGACGACCGTATCCTCTTGGTGATTGGTCCTTGCTCTTCTGACAATGAGGAGGCTGTCTTGGAATATGCACGCCGTTTATCAGCCTTGCAAAAGAAGGTGGCGGACAAGATTTTCATGGTTATGCGTGTTTATACAGCTAAACCTCGCACTAACGGAGACGGCTATAAAGGTTTGGTTCACCAACCAGATACCTCTAAGGCTCCAAGCCTGATTAACGGCTTGCAGGCTGTACGCCAGTTACATTACCGCGTGATTACAGAGACTGGTTTGACAACGGCAGATGAGATGCTTTATCCGTCAAATCTTGTCTTGGTAGATGATTTGGTCAGCTACCATGCTGTTGGGGCTCGTTCTGTGGAAGACCAAGAGCACCGTTTTGTGGCTTCAGGAATTGATGCACCAGTAGGGATGAAAAATCCAACTTCTGGAAATCTTGGGGTTATGTTTAACGGTATCTATGCCGCTCAAAACAAACAAACCTTCCTCTTCCATGGCCAAGAAGTTGAGACTTCAGGTAATCCCCTGGCCCATGTCATCCTTCGTGGTGCAGTTAATGAATATGGGAAAAATGAGCCTAACTTTTACTATGAAACCTTGCTAAATGCCATTGAACGTTATGAGGCAATGGGACTTGAAAATCCTTTTATCCTCATCGACACCAACCATGATAACTCAGGCAAGCAATATATGGAGCAGATTCGAGTGGTTCGTAAGACCTTGCAGAATCGTGATTGGAATGAGAAGATTAAAAAGACGGTTCGAGGCTTTATGATTGAATCTTACCTAGCAGATGGTCGTCAAAACCAACCAGAGGTCTTTGGTTGCTCTATTACGGATCCTTGCCTAGGTTGGGAAAATACAGAGACCTTGGTAGAAGAGATTTATGCTACCTTGACAAAATAAGTGAAAAGGATGGAGTTGGGGAATCTCAACTCCTTTTGATGAGAATGATAGTTGGACACGGAATTGATATCGAAGAATTGGCTTCGATAGAACGCGCAGTTACACGACATGAAGGATTTGCTAAGCGCGTGCTGACCGCTAAGGAAATGGAACGGTTTAACAGTCTTAAAGGGCGCAGACAGATTGAATATTTGGCTGGTCGCTGGTCGGCTAAAGAAGCCTTTTCCAAGGCTATGGGATCTGGTATTGGAAAGCTCAGTTTTCAGGATTTAGAAGTCTTGAACAATGAACGCGGAGCGCCTTATTTTAGTCAGTCACCATTTTCAGGAAAGATTTGGCTGTCTATCAGCCATACAGATCAGTTTGTGACAGCCAGTGTCATTTTGGAGGAAAATCATGAAAGCTAGTCCACATAGACCAACCAAGGCTCTGATTCATCTGGGAGCTATTCGACAAAATATTCAACAAATGGGGGCTCATATCCCTGAAGGAACGCTTAAATTTGCGGTTGTTAAGGCCAATGCCTATGGGCATGGGGCTGTTGCCGTTGCCAAGGCGATTCAAGATGATGTTGATGGTTTTTGCGTTTCGAATATTGATGAGGCCATTGAACTCAGACAGGCTGGACTGAGTAAGCGAATCCTCATTTTAGGAGTTTCTGATCTAGAAGCTGTTTCTCTTGCTAAAGAATATGATATCACTTTGACAGTGGCTGGGCTGGAGTGGATTCAAGCGCTCTTAGATCAGGAAGAAGACCTAACTGGATTGACAGTCCACCTCAAGATTGACTCAGGAATGGGACGGATTGGCTTTCGAGAGGCTTGTGAGGCTGAGCAGGCTCAAGACTTGCTCCAACAACATGGTGCTGGTGTTGAAGGGATTTTTACCCACTTTGCTACTGCAGACGAGGAATCAGATGACTACTTTAATGCCCAGTTAGAACGGTTTAAAACTATTTTGGCCGGTATGAAAGGTCTTCCAGAGCTGGTTCATGCCAGCAATTCTGCAACGACCCTTTGGCATGCAGAGACTATTTTCAATGCGGTTCGTATGGGGGATGCTATGTATGGTCTTAACCCTAGCGGAGAGGTCTTGGACTTGCCCTATGACTTGAAACCAGCCTTGACCTTGGAATCTGCCTTGGTTCACGTCAAGACAGTTCCATCTGGAGCTTGCATGGGCTACGGAGCGACATATGAAGCGGATAGTGAGCAAGTCATTGCGACGGTGCCAATCGGCTATGCGGATGGTTGGACACGAGATATGCAGAATTTCACTGTCTTGGTAGATGGCCAAGCTTGCCCAATTGTTGGACGAGTTTCTATGGACCAAATCACTATTCGTCTGCCTAAGCTTTATCCGTTAGGAACAAAAGTAACCTTAATTGGCTCCAACGGAGGCAAGGAAATCACAGCTACTCAGGTAGCGACCTACCGTGGGACTATTAACTACGAGGTCGTTTGTCTCCTCAGCGATCGCATTCCGAGAGAATATTATTAAAGAAGAAAGGAGTGGAGCATGAATCTACATCAACCCTTGCATGTCTTACCTGGTGTGGGACCAAAGTCAGCAGAAAAATACGCTAAACTAGGAATTGAAAATTTGCAAGACCTCTTGCTCTACTTTCCTTTCCGTTATGAAGACTTTAAAACCAAGCAGGTGCTGGAGCTAGAAGATGGTGAGAAGGCAGTCCTATCTGGTCAAGTCGTGACTCCTGCCAGTGTTCAGTATTATGGTTTCAAGCGCAATCGCCTGCGTTTTAGCCTCAAGCAAGGAGAAGTCGTTTTTGCGGTGAATTTCTTTAACCAGCCCTATCTAGCTGATAAGATAGAGTTGGGAGCAACCCTTGCTGTCTTTGGAAAATGGGACCGTGCCAAGGCTAGTTTGACTGGAATGAAGGTTTTGGCTCAGGTGGAAGATGACCTCCAACCTGTTTATCGCTTGGCTCAGGGAATCAGTCAGGCCAGTTTGGTTAAGATCATCAAAACGGCCTTTGATCAGGGACTGGACCTCTTGATAGAGGAAAATCTTCCCCAGTCTTTGCTGGACAAATACAAACTTATGTCCCGTTGTCAGGCCGTTCGTGCCATACATTTTCCTAAGGGTTTGGGAGAATACAAGCAGGCCCTTCGCCGTATCAAGTTTGAGGAACTCTTTTACTTTCAAATGCAGTTACAGACGCTCAAGTCTGAAAATAGAGTTCAGGGAAGCGGTCTGGTCCTGGACTGGTCTCAGGAAAAAGTGACAGCTGTCAAAGAAAGCTTGCCATTTGCCCTGACCCCAGCTCAGGAAAAGAGTTTGCAGGAAATTTTGACCGACATGAAGTCGGACCACCACATGAATCGTCTTTTGCAAGGGGATGTGGGGAGCGGAAAAACAGTAGTTGCGGGCTTGGCTATGTTTGCGGCGGTGACAGCTGGTTATCAGGCTGCCCTAATGGTACCAACAGAAATCCTCGCAGAGCAACACTTTGAGAGTTTACAGAACCTCTTTCCAGACTTGAAACTGGCTCTTTTGACAGGTTCCTTGAAAGCTGCAGAAAAGAGAGAAGTTTTGGAGACCATTGCCAAGGGTGAGGCTGATTTGATTATTGGAACCCATGCTCTGATACAGGATGGAGTGGATTATGATCGCCTTGGTTTGATTATTATCGATGAGCAGCACCGTTTTGGTGTGGGGCAAAGGCGTATTCTAAGGGAAAAAGGCGACAATCCAGATGTTCTCATGATGACAGCGACTCCTATTCCACGGACGCTGGCTATCACAGCCTTTGGCGATATGGATGTTTCCATTATCGACCAGATGCCAGCAGGGCGGAAGCCTATTGTGACACGCTGGATCAAGCATGAGCAACTACCTCAGGTCTTGACTTGGTTAGAGGGGGAAATTCAAAAAGGTTCCCAAGCCTATGTCATCTCTCCCTTGATTGAAGAATCAGAAGCTCTGGATCTGAAAAATGCCATTGCCTTATCAGAAGAGTTGACGTCTCATTTTGCAGGTAAGGCAGAGGTGGCTCTTTTACATGGTAAGATGAAGAGTGATGAAAAAGACCAGATTATGCAGGAGTTCAAAGAGAGAAAGACGGATATTCTGGTTTCGACGACGGTTATCGAGGTCGGGGTCAATGTTCCCAATGCGACCGTCATGATTATCATGGATGCCGATCGCTTCGGGCTCAGCCAGCTTCACCAGCTCAGAGGTCGTGTTGGTCGGGGAGATAAGCAGTCCTATGCAGTTCTTGTTGCCAATCCCAAGACGAATTCTGGGAAAGACCGTATGCGCATCATGACAGAAACCACCAATGGTTTTGTTCTTGCTGAGGAAGATTTGAAAATGCGTGGTTCAGGTGAAATTTTTGGAACCAGACAGTCAGGACTTCCAGAATTCCAAGTGGCTGATATTATCGAAGATTTTCCGATTTTAGAAGAAGCCAGAAAGGTTGCTAGTTACATTAGTTCTATCGAAGGTTGGCAAGAGGATCCGGAATGGCGCATGATTGCCCTTCATTTGGAAAAGAAAGAACATCTAGATTAAGCTTTCTCTAAGAAAATCTTAAGCTAGCTTTCAGGTTAGCCCCTTATACTAGAGTCATCAAAAAGAAACGAGGACTCTCATATGACAGTAACGATTAAAGTAAATTACCAAACCACTTTCCAGAAGAAAGAAGCAACAAAATAATATAAATAGAAGGAAGAAAGAGCGAAATGCTCTTTTTTCGTTTCTAAAAGCACAATTTATTGAATCTAAAATAGCACACTGCGGATTCTAAAAAAATTCTAGAAATTATAGTAGATTGAATCCGAAATAGTCCACCGAGTTTTCTAAAACATTGTTAGAAATTAGTTTGAATTCCGCAATTAATTTGTTCAGTTTTTATTTCATTTAACTATAATTTGACTTTCCTAATTTCTTTGTTCTTATCTTATTTCAATACACCATATCTTACTATTTCAGAACCCACATCTAGCATAACTAAAAAACAGATTCTTCCATCTATTACGGAAAAATCTGTCATTGATTTAATGATTTACAAAAACTCCAACCACGGCTTGCGAATCCTGTCCTTACTGGTTTCTCTATATTTTTTAGTTCTTATTTATGATGCTCTTTCAATAGTTCTTCAAACTCAGAGACAGTCATACCCAACTGTTGACTGGCAACTTCAGAAGGCAAAAGACCTTGACGGACTAGATTTAGTAGCATAGACAAACTTCCTTCAACTTTTCCACGCTCCAGTCCCTGTTCAATCCCTTCTGCCCTAGCAGTTTCCAAGGCATAATCATGAGCCAATAATGCCTGTTCTTCACGCATACGTAGTTGACTAAACATTTTCCTGTCCTCCTCGGACCAGCTCTTGTAGTCTAGCAGTTGGTCTGCCTGGCTGATGGCTCGCTCGGGTTGTTGGGTAAAGGGTTTATTCCCAAAAAACTCCAACCACGGTTTGCGAACGCTATCCTTGCTGGTTTCTCTGTATTTTTTTAGTTCTAAGAACGCCATCTTGACTAGATGGTTTTCCTGACTGTTGTTTGTAATTGTCAAAACCTCACCTGTCGTATCCTCTCGCATACTAAAACTGTGAAAGGCTAAATCATCCTGAAAGTAGTTGCTGTCCACAATTGCAATGGCGTAGACAGGAGCGATATGCTTGTAACTCTGGTGTGTATCACCTTCACGTTGACGAATTTTTTCAAGATTTTGATTGACCTGACTGCACAGATAAGCCCATAAACGATTAATGAAAAAATTCTGATGATGCACCTGAATCTCAATGATCACTTGGGTGCCATTGTCCAACTCTGCCAAGACGTCTATACTAGTGTAAAAATCCTGCGCTGAGTAAGGCAGGGAAGGCAAGACGTGAATATTGCTTCCCTCTAAAATAGTTACATTTTTAGCTGGTAAGTCCAGCATATCGCGAATAAATTGACAAGTGACTTCTGGATTGCTAAAGATTTTCTTAGCAACCAAGTCATTGGTTGGGCTGATGCCCGGATGACGTACAGTCATATTTCTTCTCCTTTCATTATAGCACATTTTTACCTCTAGGTTGACTAGATTTAATGCTTCTATCTATTTATTCGTAAAAAAGCGTAACCTCTCAAAGTAACTTCCCTCTCTCTCCCAAAATTGGAAGTCAGTTTTAGAAGTGACCCAATGAAAATCAAAGAGCAAACTAGGAAACTAGCCGCAGGTTGCTCAAAACACTGTTTTGAGGTTGCAGATAAAACTGACGAAGTCAGTAACATATATATACGGCAAGGCGAAGCTGACGTGGTTTGAAGAGATTTTCGAAGAGTATTACCTTTCTTTCTTGCATTGATTACTTAGATATGCTACAGTGGTGGTAGCGATTACAAAACAAAAGGAGCATGTTATGAAAAATCCAGCTTTGTTAGAAGAAATCAAGACTTATAGAGGAAGGGATGAGGTTCCAGAAGACTTTGATGCTTTCTGGGATGAGGAAGTGAAAAAAGTTTCAACACTTCCAGCCTACCAGTTGGAGGAAAGAGATTTCCACATTCCTCAAGTAAAGTGCTATGAGTTAACGTTTGAAGGAAGCAATGAAGGCAAGGTTTATGCACGAGTCGTTCTTCCAAAGAGTGAGGAGAAGGTTCCGATAATCTTCCATTTCCATGGTTATATGGGACGTGGCTGGGACTGGGCCGACATGCTGGCCTATACAGTGTCTGGTTACGGTGTTGTCTCCATGGACGTTCGGGGCCAGTCAGGTTATTCGCAAGACGGTTTGCGTTCTCCTCTAGGAAATACGGTTAAGGGACATATTATCCGTGGGGCTGTGGAAGGTCGGGAGCATCTCTTTTATAAGGATGTTTATTTGGACATTTACCAGTTGGTTGAAATTATTGCTAGTCTGCCTCAGGTTGATGAGAAGCGTCTTTCTAGCTATGGTGCCTCACAAGGAGGGGCTCTAGCCTTGGTTGCGGCGGCGCTCAATCCTCAAATTGAGAAAACTGTTGCCATCTATCCTTTCTTGTCAGACTTCAGACGAGTGCTTGAGATTGGCAATACCAGTGAAGCTTATGACGAACTTTTTCGATATTTCAAGTTTCACGATCCCTTCCATGAAACTGAGGAAGACATCATGGCGACCCTTGCTTATATCGATGTGAAAAATCTTGCCCATCGTATCAAGGGTAAGGTTAAGATGATTACGGGCTTGGACGATGATGTTTGCTACCCTATTACCCAGTTTGCGATTTACAACCGCCTGACTTGCGACAAGGCCTATCGCATCATGCCTGAGTATGCCCACGAAGCCATGAATGTCTTTGTCAATGACCAAGTCTACAACTGGCTGTGTGGTAGTGAGATTCCTTTTAAGTATGTAAAATGATAAATGAGAGAGCCCAGTAGCTCTCTTTTTTGTAGTTTAATAAAAATGATTTAAAATAGATGACTCTCTGAAACTACTTTCAGAAACAGCTGTTCTATAAAATACTTTTGAAACTGAAATCTATTCTACCACAAAGTATTGAAAGCGCTTCACTGATAATATATAATAAACTCATAAGAACAAAGAAAAGGAGGAAAGAGGATGCCACAGATTACTAAAGAAGCCTTGATTGCACAAATCAAAGATGGAATCATCGTTTCTTGTCAGGCTCTTCCTCACGAACCGCTTTATACAGAAGCGGGAGGAGTCATTCCCTTGCTGGTCAAAGCGGCTGAGCAAGGTGGAGCAGTCGGTATCCGAGCAAATAGTGTTCGCGATATCAAGGAAATCAAGGAGGTTACTAACCTTCCAATCATTGGGATAATTAAACGAGATTATCCACCGCAAGAACCCTTTATCACTGCCACTATGAAAGAAGTTGATGAATTGGCAGAACTTGATATAGAGGTAATTGCTCTGGATTGTACTAAGCGTGAACGCTACGATGGTTTGGAGATTCAAGACTTTATTCGTCAGGTTAAGGAAAAATACCCTAACCAGCTCTTGATGGCTGATACAAGTACTTTCGAAGAAGGATTGGCAGCCGTTGAAGCAGGGATTGACTTTGTCGGAACAACTTTATCAGGATACACATCTTACAGTCCAAAAGTGGATGGTCCAGATTTTGAATTGATCAAAAAACTTTGTGATGCCGGCGTAGATGTTATTGCAGAAGGGAAAATTCATACACCAGAACAAGCCAAACAAATCCTTGGATATGGAGTGCGAGGCATCGTTGTTGGTGGCGCTATTACTAGACCCAAAGAGATTACAGAACGCTTCGTTGCTGGTCTTAAATAAAAAATAAAGAAAGGGGGATTGAGTATGATTATTACTAAAATCAGTCGTTTAGGAACTTATGTGAAAGTAAATCCACATTTTGCAACATTAATAGATTTTCTAGAAAAAACAGGACTAGAAAATTTAACAGAAGGTCCGATTGATATCGATGGTGATCGATTATTTGGTAATTGCTTTACTTATCTAGCAGACGGTCAAGCAGGAGCCTTCTTTGAAACTCACCAAAAATATTTGGATATTCATTTAGTTTTGGAAAACGAAGAAGCCATGGCTGTTACGTCGCCAGAAAATGTAAGCGTTACCCAAAAATATGATGAAGAAAAAGATATTGAATTATACACAGGAGAAGTGGAACAGTTAGTTCATTTGAGAGCTGGTGAATGCCTTATCACTTTTCCAGAAGATTTACATCAACCCAAGGTTCGTATAAATGATGAACCTGTTAAAAAAGTTGTCTTTAAAGTTGCGATTTCTTAATGTAGAAAGGGAAGAACAATGAAAAAAATGAGAAAGTTTTTATGTCTAGCTGGAGTTGCGCTAGCAGCCGTTGCCTTGGTAGCTTGTTCAGGAAAGAAAGAAACTACAGCTGACACTGAACCACCGACAGAATTATCTGGTGAGATTACAATGTGGCACTCCTTTACTCAAGGACCACGTTTGGAAAGTATTCAAAAATCAGCAGATGCTTTTATGCAAAAGCATCCAAAAACGAAAATCAAGATTGAAACATTCTCTTGGAATGACTTCTATACTAAATGGACTACAGGTTTAGCAAATGGAAATGTGCCAGATATCAGTACGGCTCTTCCTAACCAAGTAATGGAAATGGTCAACTCAGATGCTTTGGTTCCGCTAAACGATTCTATCAAGCGTATTGGACAGGATAAATTTAACGAAACTGCCTTAAATGAAGCAAAAATCGGAGATGATTACTACTCTGTTCCTCTTTATTCACATGCACAAGTCATGTGGGTTAGAACAGATTTGTTAAAAGAACATAATATTGAGGTTCCTAAAACTTGGGATCAACTCTATGAAGCTTCTAAAAAATTGAAAGAAGCTGGAGTTTATGGCTTGTCTGTTCCGTTCGGAACAAATGACTTAATGGCAACACGTTTCTTGAACTTCTATGTTCGTAGTGGTGGTGGAAGTCTCTTGACAAAAGATCTTAAAGCAGATTTGACAAGCCAACTTGCTCAAGATGGTATTAAATACTGGGTTAAAATGTATAAAGAAATCTCACCTCAAGATTCTTTGAACTTTAATGTCCTTCAACAAGCTACCTTGTTCTACCAAGGAAAAACAGCATTTGACTTTAACTCTGGCTTCCATATTGGAGGGATTAATGCCAACAGTCCTCAATTGATTGATTCGATTGATGCTTATCCTATTCCAAAAATCAAAGAATCTGATAAGGACCAAGGAATTGAAACCTCAAACATTCCAATGGTTGTTTGGAAAAATTCAAAACACCCAGAAGTTGCTAAAGCATTCTTGGAATCACTTTATAATGAAGAAGACTACATTAAATTCCTTGATTCAACTCCAGTAGGTATGTTGCCAACTATTAAGGGAATTAGCGATTCTGCAGCCTATAAAGAAAATGAAACTCGTAAGAAATTTAAACATGCTGAAGAAGTGATTACTGAAGCTGTTAAAAAAGGTACTGCTATTGGTTATGAAAATGGACCAAGTGTACAAGCTGGTATGTTGACTAACCAACACATTATTGAACAAATGTTCCAAGATATCATTTCAAATGGAACAGATCCTATGAAAGCAGCAAAAGAAGCAGAAAAACAATTAAACGATTTATTTGAGGCTGCTCAGTAGATGTAAAAGACTAGAAAATAGGTGGGCTAGTGAGCTGAAAAGCCCTAGCCCAATCTTGTAAAAGAAGGGAGAAGGAGAATGGTTAAAGAACGTAATTTAACTCGCTGGATATTTGTTTTGCCAGCTATGATTATCGTAGGATTACTCTTTGTTTATCCGTTTTTCTCGAGTATTTTTTATAGCTTTACCAATAAGCATTTGATTATGCCTAATTATAAATTTGTTGGTTTAGCTAACTATAAAGCTGTGCTATCAGATCCCAACTTCTTTAATGCGTTCTTTAATTCAATTAAGTGGACCGTTTTCTCATTAGTTGGTCAAGTTTTAGTAGGGTTTGTATTGGCTTTAGCTCTTCACAGAGTACGCCACTTCAAGAAATTATATAGGACCTTATTGATTGTTCCTTGGGCATTTCCTACCATCGTTATTGCCTTTTCTTGGCAGTGGATTCTAAACGGGGTTTATGGCTACTTACCTAATCTAATCGTAAAATTAGGTTTAATGGAACATACGCCTGCATTTTTGACAGATAGTACATGGGCATTCCTATGTTTGGTGTTTATCAACATTTGGTTTGGAGCGCCGATGATTATGGTTAATGTGCTTTCAGCTTTGCAAACAGTACCAGAAGAACAATTTGAGGCTGCTAAGATAGATGGTGCTTCAAGTTGGCAAGTGTTCAAATTTATCGTCTTTCCACATATTAAAGTGGTTGTAGGGCTTCTAGTTGTTTTGAGAACTGTATGGATCTTTAATAACTTTGACATTATCTACCTAATTACAGGTGGTGGACCAGCCAATGCTACAACGACGCTTCCAATTTTTGCCTACAACCTAGGTTGGGGAACTAAATTGTTGGGTCGTGCTTCAGCAGTTACAGTATTGCTCTTTATCTTCTTGGTGGCAATTTGCTTTATCTACTTTGCTATCATCAGTAAGTGGGAAAAGGAGGGTAGAAAATAATGAAGAAGAAATCCGGTATTTATTTAGATATTCTCTCACATGTACTCTTGATTGGTGCGACCATCGTTGCAATTTTCCCACTGGTATGGATTATCATATCTTCTGTCAAAGGTAAAGGGGAATTAACTCAGTATCCAACACGATTTTGGCCTGAACAATTTACATTGGATTATTTCACTCATGTTATCAATGATTTGCACTTTATTGATAACATTCGAAACAGTTTAATCATTGCCTTAGCTACAACTGTTATTGCGATTATTATTTCTGCTATGGCAGCCTATGGTATTGTTCGATTCTTCCCTAAATTGGGAGCAATCATGTCAAGACTACTTGTCATTACCTACATTTTTCCACCAATTTTGCTAGCAATTCCCTATTCAATAGCCATTGCTAAAGTTGGATTAACAAATAGTTTATTTGGCTTGATGATGGTTTATCTATCTTTTAGTGTTCCATATGCGGTTTGGCTTTTAGTTGGATTTTTCCAAACAGTTCCAATTGGAATTGAAGAAGCAGCTAGAATTGATGGTGCAAATAAATTTGTTACTTTTTATAAAGTTGTGCTACCGATTGTAGCACCAGGTATTGTAGCAACAGCTATTTATACATTTATCAATGCTTGGAATGAATTCTTGTATGCTTTGATTTTGATTAACAATACAGGAAAGATGACAGTAGCAGTAGCCCTTCGTTCACTTAATGGTTCAGAAATTTTAGACTGGGGAGATATGATGGCTGCATCTGTTATTGTAGTTCTTCCATCGATTATTTTCTTCTCTATCATCCAAAATAAAATTGCAAGTGGATTATCAGAAGGATCTGTAAAATAAGTTAAAATTAGAAAGTTTATTCAATAATAAAGGAGAAAAACATGGTTAAATATGGTGTTGTTGGAACAGGATATTTTGGAGCTGAGTTAGCTCGTTATATGCAAAAGAATGATGGAGCAGAGATTACTCTTCTCTATGATCCAGATAATGCAGAGGCAATTGCAGAAGAATTGGGAGCAAAAGTAGCAAGCTCCTTAGATGAGTTGGTTTCTAGCGATGAAGTAGATTGTGTTATTGTCGCAACTCCAAATAATCTTCATAAAGAACCAGTTATTAAGGCCGCACAACATGGTAAAAATGTTTTCTGTGAAAAACCAATTGCGCTTTCTTATCAAGATTGTCGCGAGATGGTAGATGCATGTAAAGAAAACAATGTAACCTTTATGGCAGGACATATTATGAACTTCTTTAATGGTGTCCATCATGCAAAAGAACTCATTAATCAAGGAGTCATCGGAGACGTTCTATACTGTCACACAGCTCGTAATGGTTGGGAAGAACAACAACCATCAGTATCATGGAAAAAAATCCGTGAAAAATCAGGTGGTCACTTGTATCACCACATCCATGAATTGGATTGCGTGCAATTTCTTATGGGTGGTATGCCTGAAACTGTAACCATGACAGGTGGAAATGTAGCCCATGAAGGTGAAAATTTCGGTGATGAAGATGATATGATTTTTGTCAATATGGAATTTTCTAATAAGCGTTTTGCCTTGTTAGAATGGGGTTCAGCTTATCGTTGGGGTGAACATTATGTCTTAATTCAAGGAACAAA
Source organism: Streptococcus mitis (assembly GCA_946190205.1). Lineage (GTDB taxonomy): Bacteria > Bacillota > Bacilli > Lactobacillales > Streptococcaceae > Streptococcus > Streptococcus mitis_DI. Next base: position 86,097 of record CAMHZO010000001.1, read on the forward strand.
AGGTGCTATCCGCTTAGATTTATTCAACTGTAAAGGAACTCTTAAGCTAGATGGACAAGAAAGTTATTTCTTGATTCATGAATCGCAAGAAGAAGATGATGATCGGACTCGTATCTATCATAGTACAGAGATGGACGGAGCAATTGCTTATGGCAAACCAGGTAAACGTACTCCATTATGGTTATCATCTGTCATTGACAAAGAAATGCGCTATCTGCATGAGATTATGCAAGGAGCCCCAGTATCAGAAGAATTTGCAAAATTGTTGACAGGTGAAGCTGCTCTAGAAGCGATTGCTACTGCAGATGCTTGTACCCAATCTATGTTCGAAGATCGTAAAGTAAAATTGTCAGAAATTGTAAAATAAATATAATTTAAAGGGGATGAAAAATTTATTTTCTCCCCTCATTTCGGAAATAAGTTAGGAGAAAATCTATGTCAGATTTAAAAAAATACGAAGGTGTCATTCCAGCCTTCTACGCATGTTATGATGATCAAGGAGAAGTAAGCCCAGAACGTACTCGTGCCTTGGTTCAATACTTCATTGATAAAGGTGTTCAAGGTCTCTATGTCAATGGTTCTTCTGGTGAATGTATCTACCAAAGTGTTGAAGACCGTAAATTGATTTTGGAAGAAGTCATGGCAGTTGCCAAAGGGAAATTGACCATCATCGCTCACGTAGCTTGTAACAATACCAAAGACAGTATGGAACTTGCTCGCCACGCAGAAAGCTTGGGTGTAGATGCCATTGCAACGATTCCGCCGATTTATTTCCGCTTGCCAGAATACTCAGTTGCTAAATATTGGAACGATATCAGTTCTGCAGCTCCAAATACAGACTACGTGATTTACAACATTCCTCAATTAGCTGGTGTTGCTTTGACTCCAAGCCTTTACACAGAAATGTTGAAGAATCCTCGTGTTATCGGTGTTAAGAACTCTTCTATGCCAGTTCAAGATATCCAAACCTTTGTGAGCCGTGGTGGCGAAGACCATATCGTCTTTAATGGTCCAGATGAACAGTTCTTAGGTGGTCGTCTCATGGGAGCAAAAGCTGGTATCGGTGGTACTTATGGTGCTATGCCAGAACTCTTCTTGAAACTCAATCAGTTGATTGCTGACAAAGACTTGGAAACAGCGCGTGAATTGCAATACGCTATCAATGCAATCATTGGAAAACTCACTGCTGCACATGGAAATATGTACGGTGTGATTAAGGAAGTCTTGAAAATCAATGAAGGACTTAACATTGGATCAGTTCGTTCACCATTGACACCAGTGACTGAAGACGATCGTCCAGTTGTAGAAGCAGCTGCAGCCTTGATTCGTGAAACCAAGGAGCGCTTCCTCTAATCCATAAGGAGGTATTTATGACACACTACGTTGCAATTGATATCGGTGGAACCAACATCAAATATGGTTTGATCGACCAAGAAGGCCAACTTGTTGAATCGCATGAAATGCCAACTGAGGCGCATAAAGGTGGACCTCATATCTTACAAAAGACCAAAGATATCGTAGCCAGCTATTTAGAAAAAGGCCCAGTAGCAGGAGTTGCTATTTCTTCTGCTGGGATGGTGGATCCTGATAAGGGGGAAATTTTCTATGCTGGCCCTCAGATTCCTAACTATGCTGAAACTCAGTTTAAAAAAGAAATTGAGAGTACCTTTGAAATCCCTTGCGAGATTGAAAATGATGTCAACTGTGCAGGTCTTGCTGAGGCAGTATCTGGTTCAGGCAAGGGAGCGAGTGTGACACTTTGCTTGACCATTGGAACCGGTATCGGTGGTTGCTTGATTATGGATGGGAAAGTCTTCCATGGTTTTAGCAATTCAGCCTGCGAAGTCGGTTATATGCATATGCAGGATGGAGATTTCCAAGACTTGGCCTCTACGACAGCCTTGGTGGAGTATGTAGCAGCAGGTCATGGAGATCCAGTTGATCAGTGGAATGGCCGACGCATCTTTAAGGAAGCCACTGAAGGTAACAAGATTTGTATGGCTGGTATTGACCGCATGGTAGACTATCTAGGAAAAGGTCTGGCAAATATTTGCTACGTTGCTAATCCAGAAGTGGTCATTCTCGGTGGCGGTATCATGGGGCAAGAGGCTATCCTCAAACCTAAAATTCGAAAAGCTTTGAAAGATGCTTTGGTACCAAGTCTGGCTGATAAGACGAGATTAGAATTTGCCCATCACCAAAATACAGCAGGTATGTTGGGTGCTTATTATCATTTCAAGACAAAACAATCCTAGTTTGGTTCAACCAAACTAGGATTTTCTAGGTACGACGGGCATGTAGTTCATCTGAGGTGTAAGTCCTCCGTGGGCACCTGCTACCAGTGAAGTCAATAACAATTTCCAAGCCTAACTATTGTGAGGTAGCGGATTAAAACGGTTTGGGGATAGACCGTTTTAAGTCTGACGCTGGAAATAAGAATCGGAAGAGGAAGGGACATTGACGGCATTCAAATTAGATTATTAAATATTACGAATTTTGTTCAAGATAGTGTAAAATAGATTTGTACTAGTTTCTAAAAATTTAATTTAATAAATAAGAAATATTACAAACTGATGTATTGAGACTATTCTTTGTCAAAAATACGGAGCATTGCAGTTAGTTCTCTAAAATATTTTGAGGTGATATAATGTATAAGATATTAGTTGTAGATGATGATTTTGAAATTTTGAAATTGATGCGAACTATTTTAGAGATGAAAAACTATCAGGTAACGACGTATCAAGAAGTGACCGTACCAATCAATATTAATAATTTCAAAGGATTTGATTTGATTTTATTGGATGTAATGATGCCTAATATAGATGGTATGCAAATTTGTAAGCAGATTAGAAATAAAGTAAGCTCCCCTATTATTTTTGTTAGTGCAAAAGATACCGAAGAAGATATAGTATCAGGATTGAATTTAGGAGGAGATGACTATATTACAAAACCTTTCAGCATCAATCAATTAATTGCTAAAGTTGCTGCAAATCTCAAACGAGAAGAACGATACAAACAAGGTGAATTAAGTAATCAAATTGTTCGAGAATTATCTCCAATAACAATTTATTTACAAGAAAAAATTGTTTGTATTAATGGAGATAGTCTTGCCTTTACAAGTAGGGAATATGATATCATAGAGCTATTATCTAGCAATCCAAGAAAAATTTTTACTGTACAAGATATATATGAAAACGTTTATGATGATGATGCTGAAACCCTCTTTCGTTCAATATCTGAGTATATCTATCAAATAAGATTAAAATTCTCATCCTATGGAATTAATCCTATAAAAACAGTTAGAGGTATGGGATACAAGTGGCATGATTAAGAAGAATAGTACAATTAGAGGACGTATAATAAGGACTGTTTTAGAACTAGTAACAGGTACGTTACTGAGTATACTTTTATTTTTTATATTTACTTATTTACTTGTTTTTACAGGACAATTAAATGTATACGACTCTAAAATTGAAATTTCAGTGAGTGATACCAGCAATTTAAGTGATGTAGTTCAAGCAATGAATAACTCTATATTTGACTATGTTGTATTTAATCGCAAGACAGGTACAATTGAAGAGGGTAATTATCAAAAAAAGGATTTGCCTGCCTATCGAGAAGTTTTTGATAAAAATGAATCTGTAAGTAATAGTGAGGTGTATTATGGGTATTATGCTAATTCAGAGATTGTACTTACTGTCAGGCAACCCATGATACCTGAGTTTGTTAATCCGAATTTGCGTCACATTTCATTTAATCTATTTTCTTATTTATTTTTCTTCGTTTTCGAAACGATTTTACTCATTTGGTCACTTACAAGATTAATAAAAGAATTTTCAAAAAATTTTCTACTTATACAAAAAAAAGCTTTAAACATGGGGCAGTTAACATTTAAAGAAAAAAACATTCCCGCTCAAATACAAGAGTTCGATGAAATTCTCTCTGTATTATATCAAAAGGACGACGAGTTAACTAATTTACTCAAATCAGAGAGAAGGGAGAAGGAAGATTTATCTTTTCAAGTTAGTGCATTAGCTCATGATGTAAAAACTCCTTTAACAGTACTAAAGGGAAATTTAGAGTTGCTTGAATTAACTAACCTGACTGATCAACAGAAGGAATATACTCAGTCAATGAATAACAGTATAGTGATTTTTGAAAGATACTTTAGTTCAATGATTGATTATTCAAGATTACTAATTGAAGATAAAGATTATGGGGAACAGATATATTTACCTGATTTTTTAAGTGATCTGTCAGTAGAGGCGAAATCTGTAATGAATAATGCAAAGGTTGATTTCAAAATTATTAATACTACAAAATTAATATTTTTTAAGGGAAATCGCTTTAATTTAAATCGGGCATTAATTAACATTTTAGCAAATGCAGCAAGATATAGTTCTGGAGAAAAAAAAGTTACTCTTACTATCATTGAGGAAACAGAGTATATTAATTTTGTAGTGTGGAATAATGGTCTGCCTTTTACTGAACAGTCCTTATTAAATGCAGATAAGTTATTTTATACTGAGAATAAAGGTAGGAATAATAAGCACTATGGTTTAGGGTTAGCATTTGCTAAACAAGTTGCAACTAGACATTTAGGAGAATTGTTTTTATCAAATCCAGATAGAGGTGGCGCTCAAGTGACGTTGCTTATTAAAAAATAATTCTGTAAGGATATATTAGATAGCTTCCATATAATAGTTATGTATAAAAATAGATGGTTTTCTAAATTGAGGACTGTCTATTTTTTTAATTTTGTAAAATTGGAAATTCTGAACAAATTTTGAAAAATAAAGTATAACATACAAGTATAAAACAAGGAGGAATTATAGTTATGAATATACAAGTTCAAAAACTTAGAAAATCATATAAGGATAGAGAAGTACTGAAAAATATTTCTTTTGAAATAAAAGAGGGGAGTATTTGTGGATTATTAGGTATTAATGGTGCAGGAAAATCAACAATTATGAAGATTATTTTTGGTCTTGAAAATGCTGATAGTGGTACGGTTATTTTTAATGGGAAAAAAAATGCGGGTATATATGAGATTGGAGCGCTTATTGAAACTCCAGCTATCTACATGAACTTATCTGCTTATGATAACTTAAAAACAAGAGCATTGTTATATGACATTTCTGACGAACGAATTAATGAAGTATTAAACTTGATTGGGCTATCTAATACGGGAAAGAAAAAAGCAGGGAGCTTTTCTTTAGGTATGAAACAACGTTTGGGATTAGGTATGGCAATAATTACTAGTCCAGATTTGCTCATTTTAGATGAACCTACCAATGGATTGGATCCAGATGGTATAAAGGAATTGTTGAATTTAATGATTTCTTTAAAGAAATCAGGAATGACAATTCTTTTATCTAGCCATCAACTGTATGAAGTTAGTAAAGTGGCAGATAAAGTTGTTATTTTACATGATGGTCAAATTTTTTACGATGGTTCGAATGTTCAAAGTGATGATTTAGAATCTTTATTTATAAGAATTGTTCATGGAGGTGACGCAATATGATAAAAATATTTAAATCAGAATGGTTAAAACAGCGAAAAAATACATCCAAAAAATTCTTGATAATAGCTCCTGGATTGTCGATTTTAATAGCTGTATTACTTGTTGGACCGAGTATTCTAGAAAGTTTTTCAATATATTGGTGGGAAGCCGTCTTTTTGTACACGCTTATTGGATTGTTATTTTTATATGATTATAAAGCAGAAGAAGCTGCAGGAAACTTCCAGAATATATACTTTCGAAATGATAGCATAAAAATATATATCGTAAAGATACTTTTAAAATTAAAAGATTTACTCATTTCGAACGTATGGTTTTTAGCTATATTATTATTTACAAGTAATTTTTTGTATGGCGACTTAATATCATTGAATATAATTGGTGACTTAATTTGTTTAGTACTTATTTCGATAACATCCATATGGGTATTGCCACTCTTGTATCTATTTTCGAAACGGATCAACCCCTATATCTTAGTATCTATTAACTCCTTGATTTGTTTTTTGGTTGCACCTTTTATCGCTCAAAGTAGCTTTTGGTTCTTCTTTCCTTTTACATATCATTATAAAATTGCTTATAGTCTTATGTATATAAAACCGTCAGGAGATTTAGATTTAACAAATCATGTAACAGACGTTAAAATGGTAGTATTTACCGTATTTCTATCATTGATTCTATTTATTGTTTCTTTGTTAATGTTAAATTGGAGGTTAAGTAATGATCCAATTGCTAAAAAGTGAAATGATTAAATTTAAAGGTTCGTATCAACTATACATTATTTTGATTTTGTCTACTATACAACTATTGACAATTCCAATTTACATATTATCTGTAAATAACACAATTGTATTGGAAAATATTATCTTTTTACCCATGTTAGGCTATTGTATGATAACTACGATAATCACTTTATTAGTATCTGAACAAGAAATCAATGCTAATAATTATCAGAATATTAAAGGCTCGAGAAATACAGCCAGTATATGGGGAGCGAAAATTTTTGTGTTAGATTTACTATTATCTTTACTTACTATTCCTTTATGGGTAGTTGTAGGTATAGAGTTAGAACACTTTTCATATTATTTTTACGTAGGAATAGTTAGTTGGTTATTACTAATATTGCTAAATCATTTCCACATGCTATTGACATTGTTTATTGCGAAAGGCGGCAATTTACTTATAGCTGTTGTAGAAAGTTTATTTATATTATTTGCAACAAATAAAGTTTTTCTTAATATTTTTTGGATTCCAGTAATTTTACCAGTTAATATAATTTTAGAAAATAATTTTAGAAGCACAACCTATTTATTAGCTTTAACTTTTTATGTTGTATTATTGTTTGTTGCTAATTTAGTAGTTGTAAGCAGAAAAGGTGTTTAATTATATATTCTGATGGAAATGAATGGAGTGTTAAATTTTTGGATGGAAGTTTGGGAATTGTTTTGACTTTACTTCATATCCAAAATAAGTATGTCAAGACATATTGGAGAGAAGCGTTATTAATTTTTGATAATTTAACTATAGAAAATTAGGAGGAGAACTATGAAATTCACAAAGATCTATCTTTCCGTAATTTTTTTCTTAAGTTTACTTGGATTGACTGGATGTACATATGAGAAGTATGATGTTAAATTTCTTGACTCAAGTTATAATCGATTCGATTATAAAGGAGAGCATTATGGTGTAACTAATCAATTAATTTCATATGAAGATATTGAAAGTAAAGTAAGCAATCATGATGATACTTATGAAATATCTTACGATGATTCCAATAATGAAATAAAGAATGATTTGTTGGAGATTGGTGATTTATATCAAACCAAGAATAGAGAATTTGCCATAAAAATTGATAGTACTTTCTATAAATGTAAACTACTTGATAATATTTCTAAAGAAGAACTTCTAAAAGTTTCTGACTTATTTAATGTTCGCTTAGTAGGAGGATTTGCTATCAATGAGCAAGAAGCCAGAGAGTTGAAGATAGGGGAACAATTATTTACAATTACTGAAGAAATTATTCCAAAAGAAGAGCTTAGTGCTACAGTTGCTAACTTAGATAATCAAGTGAAGTCAGTCACTAGATTATCAGGGGAGCGTGAAAGTTGGAAATATGGAGAAATTTGTTCCTTAGAAAACCAGTCTATCCACGAGCAAGTAGCAGTTAAATTGAATGGAGAATATCATTTGGCTTTCTTTAGAAGTTAGTTTGTATATTAGATATGTGACACAAAAATTTTTTCCAGCATCTTTCAAATCAAGTTCCCTTGACTTTCTTTATAATTGTGAGATAATAAATAAAATATATAAAGGAATTATATAAAATGGCTATAGCAAGTTCAAATAAAATTGTGACCTTCCAAGCTAATAGAGAATTGGTAAATGATGCTATGGAAGTGTTAAAAGAACAAAATCTCTCCCTTTCATCAGCACTTAGATTATTTTTAAAGAATGTTGCCGTAACAAATGAAGTAGATTTACTGAGTGAAGAGGAATTAGAGAAGGAGTATTTGTTTAGACAATTACAAGCAGAAGTTCAAGAAAGTTATGCCAAGATTGAGGCTGGAAATTACTTGACAGATGAGGATGTCGTGACACGCTATGGATTATAAAAAATATCGGATTTTGTATTCTCCTAAAGTGATTGATAGTCTGGATAAAATATATCAGTATATAGCAGAGGAAATCGGTTCTGTAGAGGCTGCGAGACGAAAAGTAGCCAGTATTAGAAAAGATATTAATCGGCTAGAAATTTTCCCCCAAGCTGGATTTGATGCTGATGAAAAATTTGGTAAGAAATTAGATCCTCGCTACCAAACGCGAGGATTGACCTTGAGTAAGGATTACATCGTATTATATACAATTGTTGAGGATACCGTCAGACTTGCTTATTTACTCCCTTCAAAAAGTGATTACATGAAATTATTTAAGACTAAGTCAAGATACGACTGATTCATAATCTTGAAGAGGTATGTTAGGTGATGAATAAAAATCCTAGTTTGGTTTAACCAAACTAGGATTTTCTTACACGTTTTTGTCTACGATAGCCATTGAGTTTTTTATTTTCCCAATAGCTGTTAAAAATTTTCTCCTTGCTTTCACGATTGATTTCCAAAAAGTAGGCATAAATCAAATCGATAAAGAAGAGCATAGGAAGTTGAGCGGATATACGTTGGATGTAAGAAGACTGGCTGTGTGTGGCTACAAGAACAGTCTCTGTATAGGCTTGACTATCTTTATTGGGAACACTTGTAAAAAGTACAGTCTTTGCCCCCATCTCCTTGGCGTCTAATAGACTATCTAAAATAGAAGGAGTTGTGCCAGAAAGTGAGAAACCGAGTACGAGACAATTCTCATCCATAATGCTGGTTGTCCAAGCAAAACCGTCTTGGTCGGTCAAGGCCTCGCAGACCACACCCAGACGCATGAAGCGCAATTTCATTTCACGGGCAACAAGGCCAGAACTTCCTGTTCCGAAGAAGTAGACACGCTCAGCATCTTCGATTAACTGGGCAATTCGTTCTAGTTGGACTTCGTCAATCAAGTCTTGCGTTTGTTCCCTCATATTGCTATAGCTTCTGAGGACTCGTTTGGTCAGTGGACTGTGCTTGGAGACTTGGTTGGCTTGTTTCTCTGCTTGGTGTTGGTATTGGAAAATGAATTCTCGGTAGCCAGTAAAGCCACACTTTTTAGCAAAGCGAGTTAGTGCAGCCTGAGAGATATGTAATTTTTGAGTGACCTGTTGGGAAGATAAATCATCTGTAATCGTTTCAGCTTGCAAAAAATAGCGAGCGATTTCTTGCTCTAGGTCTGTCATTTCTTCAAAATGTGAATCAATGACAGTTGCGATATCTGGTTTGTCCATAGGGAAGGCTCCTTTAAATGAGTCGTGTTGGAAAAAGGCTAGATTATTAAACTTTTACATTCATTATAACATATAATATAGGGATGAATAAATAAAAACGTATCTTGACGTAAAAACGAAAAAAGCTTCTTTCTTTTCCATAATTTTCTGCTCAAATTGTGGTACAATTAAGAGTAAGACTTTAAGTTAGAAATGAGACTGATTTGTATGAGAAAATTTAACAGCCATTCGATTCCGATTCGGCTTAATTTATTGTTTTCAATCGTCATTTTACTCTTTATGACCATTATTGGTCGTTTGTTGTATATGCAGGTTTTGAACAAGGATTTTTATGAGACAAAATTAGCATCTGCCAGTAAAACAAAGGTGACCACTAGTTCGGCTCGGGGCGAAATTTATGATGCTAGCGGCAAGCCTTTGGTTGAAAATACTGTGAAACAAGTTGTTTCCTTTACTCGAAACAACAAAATGACGGCTGCAGATTTAAAAGAAACAGCCAAGAAGTTGCTGGCTTATGTGGAAGTTTCTTCTCCAACATTGACTGACCGACAGTTGGCGGACTATTATCTAGCAGATCAAGATGTCTATAAGAAAGCAGTGGAAAGCTTACCACGTGAGAAGAGCCTTGATTCTGATGGCAATCAATTATCTGAATCCGAGCTTTACAATAATACTGTTGAAAGTATCGATCCAAGTCAATTGACCTACTCTGATGACGAAAAGAAAGAAATTTACCTCTTTAGCCAACTTAATGCAGTTGAAAATTTTGCGACAGGGACCATTGCGACAGATTCCTTGACAGATACTCAGATTGCCTTGATAGCCTCGGCCTCTAAGAATTTACCTGGTATCAGTATTTCAACCTCGTGGGATCGAAAGGTCCTAGAGACTTCACTTTCGTCTATAGTAGGAAGTGTATCCAGTGAAAAAGCCGGTCTTCCAGCTGAAGAAGCAGATGCCTATATTAAAAAGGGTTATTCTTTAAATGACCGTGTTGGGACTTCTTATCTAGAAAAACAATATGAAGAAACCTTGCAAGGAAAACGCTCGGTGAAAGAAATCCATCTAGACAAGTATGGCAATATGGAAAGTGTCGAAAATATTGAAGATGGTACCAAAGGAAACAATATTAAACTGACTATCGATTTGGCCTTCCAAGATAGCGTGGATAATCTGCTTAAGAGTTATTTCAATTCCGAGCTAGGAAATGGAGGAGCCAAGTATTCAGAAGGTGTGTATGCAGTTGCTCTAAACCCAAAAACAGGTGCGGTTTTGTCTATGTCAGGGCTAAAACATGACTTGAAAACGGGAGATTTAACACCTGATTCCTTGGGAACAGTAACCAATGTCTTTGTCCCGGGTTCTGTTGTCAAGGCGGCGACCATCAGCTCTGGTTGGGAGAATGGAGTCTTATCAGGGAATCAGACCTTGACAGATCAACCGATTGTCTTCCAAGGTTCAGCTCCGATTAATTCTTGGTACACTCAGGCTTACGGTTCATTTCCAATCACAGCGGTGGAAGCCTTGGAGTATTCTTCTAATACCTACATGGTCCAAACGGCTTTGGGCATCATGGGTCAAACTTATCAACCTAATATGTTTGTTGGAACCAGCAATTTGGAATCAGCTATGGGGAAACTTCGTGCGACATTTGCGGAATATGGTCTTGGAGCCTCAACAGGCATTGACCTTCCAGATGAGTCAACTGGTTTTATACCAAAAGAGTATAATTTTGCTAATTACATTACCAATGCCTTTGGTCAGTTTGATAACTACACCCCAATGCAATTGGCCCAGTACGTTGGAACTATTGCCAACAACGGTGTTCGGATTGCACCTCACATTGTCGAGGGGATTTATGGAAACAACGAACAAGGTGGCTTAGGGAACTTAATTCAATCTGTTGAAACCAAGGAAATGAATAAAATTAATATTTCTGAGTCTGATGTTTCCATCCTCCAACAAGGATTTTATCAAGTTTCACATGGTGGTAGTGCTTTGACAACCGGTCGTGCCTTTTCAAATGGCGCAGCAGTTTCCATTAGTGGGAAAACGGGTACTGCCGAAAGTTATGTTGAGGGTGGTCAAAAAGCTAATAATACCAATGCTGTGGCCTATGCACCATCAGATAATCCTCAAATCGCTGTAGCTGTTGTCTTCCCTCATAACACCAACCTTACAAATGGTGTCGGACCTTCCATTGCGCGCGATATTATCAACCTCTATAACCAACATCATCCAATGAATTAGAAAGGAACATATGCTGTATCCAACACCTATTGCTAAGCTAATTGACAGTTATTCTAAGTTACCGGGTATCGGGATTAAGACGGCTACCCGTCTGGCCTTCTATACTATTGGAATGCCTGATGACGATGTCAATGAATTTGCTAAAAATCTCCTTTCTGCTAAGAGAGAGCTGACCTACTGTTCCATCTGCGGTCGCCTGACTGATGACGATCCTTGCTCTATCTGTACCGATCCAAGTCGTGACCAGACGACGATTTTAGTTCTCGAGGATAGTCGCGATGTGGCAGCCATGGAGAATATCCAAGAATACCATGGACTCTATCATGTCTTACATGGTCTTATTTCTCCCATGAATGGTATCAGTCCAGATGATATCAATCTCAAGAGCCTTATGACTCGTCTTATGGATAGTGAAGTTTCAGAAGTGATTGTGGCGACCAATGCTACAGCAGATGGGGAAGCGACATCCATGTATCTTTCACGTTTGCTCAAGCCAGCTGGTATCAAGGTTACGCGTCTAGCACGAGGTCTCGCTGTCGGAGCGGATATTGAGTATGCGGATGAAGTTACACTCTTACGAGCCATTGAAAATCGAACAGAGTTGTAAGTCTAGACAAATGAACACACTCAATTCATTTAGACAAAAATCACGGAGACCGACAGTTGTTTTATCGGTCTCTTTTTAGATTTATTGAAGACCAGTATCAGGTTCAAGTTTCAAAAAAGAAGCAAATATGATATACTAAAGAACGAGTATTCTATTAGAATTGGAACAAATAATATGAAACAAACGATTATTCTTTTATACGGTGGGCGTAGTGCAGAGCGTGAAGTCTCTGTCCTTTCAGCGGAAAGTGTGATGCGTGCGGTCAACTACGACCGTTTCACAGTCAAGACTTTCTTCATCAGCCAGTCAGGTGACTTTATTAAAACGCAAGAATTTAGCCAGACTCCAGGTCAAGAGGATCGTCTTATGACCAATGAAACCATTGATTGGGATAAGCAAGTTGCACCAAGTGCTATCTACGAAGAAGGAGCAGTGGTCTTTCCAGTTCTTCACGGTCCGATGGGAGAAGATGGCTCTGTTCAAGGATTCTTAGAAGTTTTGAAAATGCCTTATGTTGGTTGTAACATATTGTCATCTAGTCTTGCCATGGATAAAATCACCACTAAGCGTGTCTTAGAATCTGTCGGGATTGCCCAAGTTCCTTATGTGGCCATTGTCGAAGGTGATGATATGACTGCTAAAATTGCTGAAGTTGAAGAAAAATTGACTTATCCAGTTTTCACAAAACCATCTAACATGGGTTCTAGTGTCGGTATTTCTAAATCTGAAAACCAAGAGGAACTCCGTCAAGCTTTGAAACTTGCCTTCCAATATGACAGCCGTGTCTTGGTTGAGCAAGGGGTGAATGCCCGTGAAATCGAGGTTGGTCTCTTGGGCAACTACGATGTCAAAAGCACGCTTCCAGGGGAAGTAGTCAAGGATGTTGCCTTTTATGACTACGATGCCAAGTATATTGACAACAAGATTACCATGGATATCCCAGCCAAAATCAGTGATGATGTGGTAGCTGTCATGCGTCAGAATGCAGAAACAGCCTTCCGTGCCATTGGTGGCCTGGGTCTATCTCGTTGCGATTTCTTCTATACAGACAAGGGAGAGGTTTTCCTCAACGAGCTCAATACCATGCCAGGTTTCACCCAGTGGTCAATGTATCCACTACTTTGGGACAATATGGGAATCAGCTACCCAGAACTAATCGAGCGTTTGGTGGACCTTGCCAAGGAAAGTTTTGACAAGCGCGAAGCGCATTTGTTATAAAAATGAAAGAGAGGGTGGGAGCCAGAACTATCACTGCAAGGTGACTAGAGTTCTCGGACTTCAACCCTTTTTAAAGGAGTAGAAATGAAATTAACAATCCATGAAGTGGCTCAAGTTGTAGGAGCTAAAAATGATATCAGTATCTTTGAGGACACCCACCTAGAAAAAGCTGAGTTTGATAGTCGCTTAATTGCGGCAGGGGATTTATTTGTGCCCCTCAAAGGTGCGCGTGACGGTCATGACTTTATCGAAACAGTCTTTGAAAATGGTGCTGCTGTAACCCTGTCTGAGAAAGAAATCGCAAATCATCCCTATATTCTAGTAGATGATGTCTTGACAGCCTTTCAAACCCTAGCTGCCTACTATCTTGAAAAAACAGCAGTTGATGTCTTTGCTGTTACAGGTTCAAATGGTAAAACAACAACCAAAGACATGTTGGCGCACTTGTTATCAACAACCTACAAAACTTACAAAACACAAGGTAACTACAATAATGAGATTGGCCTTCCCTACACAGTTCTCCATATGCCTGAAGGAACAGAAAAGTTGGTCTTGGAGATGGGACAGGATCACTTGGGAGATATTCATCTCTTGTCAGAATTGGCTCATCCAAAAACAGCCATCGTGACCTTGGTTGGAGAAGCCCATTTGGCCTTTTTCAAAGACCGTTCTGAAATTGCTAAAGGAAAAATGCAAATTGCAGACGGGATGTCTTCGAATTCCTTGCTTTTAGCGCCAGCTGACACTATTGTAGAGGACTACTTGCCAACTGATAAAAAGGTAGTTCGTTTTGGCCAAGGAGCAGAGTTGGAAATTACCGACTTGGTTGAGCGTAAGGATAGCTTGACCTTTAAGGCCAATTTCTTGGAGCAACCCCTTGATTTGCCAGTGACTGGTAAGTACAATGCGACAAATGCTATGATTGCATCCTATGTTGCCCTACAAGAAGGAGTTTCAGAGGAGAAAATTCGTTTGGCTTTCCAACATCTTGAATTGACGCGTAACCGTACCGAGTGGAAGAAAGCTGCCAATGGAGCAGATATCCTATCAGATGTTTACAATGCCAATCCAACAGCTATGAAGTTGATTTTGGAGACATTTTCTGCCATTCCAGCTAATGAAGGGGGCAAGAAAATCGCTGTCTTGGCAGACATGAAGGAACTCGGTGACCAGTCTGTTCAGCTCCATAACCAGATGATTTTAAGTCTTTTCCCAGATGTGTTGGATACCGTTATTTTCTATGGGGAAGATATTGCTGAATTGGCCCAACTTGCCAGTCAAATGTTCCCAATCGGCCACGTTTACTACTTCAAGAAAACAGAAAACCAAGACCAATTTGAAGACCTAGTTAAGCAGGTCAAAGAAAGCCTTGGAGTGCATGACCAAATCCTGCTCAAGGGCTCTAACTCTATGAATTTGGCCAAGTTGGTAGAAAGTTTAGAAAATGAAGCTAAGTGATTTTGTCAAACATTTACGTATTTCTAAATTCATTTTTCTTAAGTAGCATGGTATAATAAAATGCAGGAAAATTTTGAATCATGAGGAAGACTAGATGAATTTATGGGATATTTTCTTTACGACCCAAGCAACAGAGCCACCCAAATTTGACCTTTTTTGGTATGTCAGTATATTTACACTCTTGGCTTTGACCTTTTATACAGCCTATCGTTATCGTGAAAAGAAGGCTTATCAACGATTTTTCCAAATCTTGCAGGCAGTTCAGTTAATCCTTCTTTATGGATGGTACGGGGTTAATCATATGCCATTGTCAGAAAGCTTACCCTTTTACCATTGCCGTATGGCTATGTTTGTGGTGCTTTTGCTTCCTGGTCAGTCCAAATATCGGCAGTATTTTGCATTACTAGGAACATTTGGGACATTAGCAGCCTTTGTTTATCCAGTGCCAGATCCTTATCCATTCCCGCATATTGCGATTTTATCCTTTATCTTTGGCCACTTAGCTCTCTTGGGGAACTCACTGGTTTATCTCTTGAGACAGTATAACGCGCGATTGCTGGATGTGAAGGGAATTTTTCTCATGACCTTTGCACTAAATGCCTTGATTTTTGTGGTCAATTTAGTAACAGGTGGAGATTACGGATTCTTGACAAAACCACCATTGGTTGGAGACCATGGCTTAGTAGCTAATTATTTAATCGTTTCCCTGGCCTTATCAGCAGCGATTACGTTAACAAAGAAAATCTTGGAACTATTTTTAGAGCAAGAAGCAGAAAAAATGATTGCAAAGAAAGCTTAGAAATGAGCTTTCTTTTTTTCATAAATCTGATTTTTGATAACTTGTTTGGAAAATAAAAAAAGCTAAGGAAATAATGTGAAAAAATGGTAAGTAAATTTAGGAAAAACTAAGCACGATTGGATTTTTTGTGTTATAATATTCTGTGAATAGCTATGCCCTATTTTAGCTATATTGAATAGAAGTTTGAAACTTGGAAGAGAGAGGATGCGATGTAATGGCTAGAGATGGTTTTTTTACAGGCTTAGATATCGGAACTAATTCGATTAAAGTATTGGTTGCCGAGCATAGAAATGGTGAACTTAATGTAATTGGTGTAAGTAATGCCAAGAGTAAAGGTGTAAAGGATGGGATTATCGTTGATATTGAAGCAGCAGCAACTGCTATCAAGTCAGCTATTTCCCAGGCAGAAGAGAAAGCTGGCATTTCAATCAAATCAGTGAATGTTGGTTTGCCTGGAAATCTTTTGCAAGTAGAACCAACTCAAGGTATGATTCCAGTTACATCTGATACAAAAGAAATTACAGATCAAGATGTCGAAAATGTTGTTAAATCAGCCTTGACAAAGAGTATGACACCAGATCGTGAAGTCATTACATTTATTCCAGAAGAATTTATCGTAGATGGTTTCCAAGGTATTCGTGACCCGCGTGGCATGATGGGTGTTCGTCTTGAAATGCGTGGTTTGCTTTACACAGGTCCACGTACTATTCTTCACAATTTACGCAAGACAGTTGAGCGCTCAGGTGTTCAAGTTGAAAATATTATTATTTCACCATTGGCTTTGGTTCGTTCAGTCTTAAACGAAGGAGAGCGTGAATTTGGAGCTACTGTGATTGATATGGGAGCAGGTCAAACAACTGTTGCTACAATCCGTAACCAAGAACTCCAGTTTACAAATATTCTTCAAGAAGGTGGAGATTATGTCACAAAAGATATCTCTAAAGTCTTGAAGACTTCACAGAAATTAGCTGAAGGATTGAAATTGAACTATGGGGAAGCCTACCCTTCACTTGCAAGCAATGAAACCTTCCAAGTTGAAGTGATTGGTGAAGTAGAGCCTGTAGAAGTTACAGAAAGATACCTAGCAGAGATTATTTCAGCTCGCATTAAACACATTTTTGAACAAATCAAACAAGAGTTGGAAAGAAGACATTTGTTGGATCTTCCAGGTGGGATTGTTCTGATTGGTGGAAATGCTATTTTACCAGGTATTGTAGAACTTGCACAGGAAGTCTTTGGCGTTGGCGTCAAACTTTACGTTCCAAATCAAGTTGGAATCCGTAACCCTGCCTTTGCTCATGTGATTAGCTTGTCTGAATTTGCTGGTCAATTGACTGAGGTGCATTTATTGGCACAAAGAGCAGTCAAGGGTGAGGATACTTTGCGTCACCAACCTATTAATTTTGGTGGGATGATTCAACGGGTTACGCAGGTAGCACAACCGACCCCTATTCAACCAGTTCAAAATACTGAGGTAGAGCAATCTGCTTCTACGAACGTAGTTGCTCCGAAAGAAGATAAAGTATCTTCTCAAAATAAACCAAAAATCGCAGATCGTTTCCGTGGCTTAATCGGAAGCATGTTTGATGAATAAAAGAGGAAAAATAAACTATGACATTTTCATTTGATACAGCAGCAGCTCAAGGTGCAGTTATTAAAGTAATCGGTGTTGGTGGAGGTGGCGGAAACGCCATTAACCGCATGGTTGACGAAGGTGTTGCAGGCGTAGAATTTATCGCAGCAAACACAGATGTACAAGCATTGAGTAGTACAAAAGCTGAGACTGTAATTCAGTTAGGCCCTAAATTGACTCGTGGTTTGGGTGCTGGCGGTCGACCTGAAGTTGGTCAAAAGGCAGCTGAAGAAAGCGAAGAAGCCTTGACTCAAGCTATTACTGGAGCAGATATGGTCTTCATTACTGCAGGTATGGGGGGTGGCTCAGGTACTGGTGCAGCTCCTGTTATTGCCCGCATTGCTAAAGATTTAGGTGCTCTTACAGTTGGTGTTGTGACACGTCCTTTCGGTTTCGAAGGAAGCAAACGTGGTCAGTACGCTGTAGAAGGAATCAATCAACTTCGTGAGCATGTAGATACTTTATTGATTATTTCAAACAACAACTTACTTGAAATTGTTGATAAGAAAACTCCACTTCTTGAAGCTCTTAGCGAAGCAGATAACGTGCTTCGCCAAGGTGTTCAAGGAATTACGGACTTGATTACAAATCCTGGTTTGATTAACCTTGACTTTGCCGATGTAAAAACAGTTATGGCAAATAAAGGGAACGCCTTAATGGGTATCGGTATCGGTAGTGGTGAAGAACGTGTGGTAGAAGCAGCTCGTAAGGCAATCTACTCACCACTTCTTGAAACAACTATTGATGGTGCTGAGGATGTTATCGTCAACGTTACTGGTGGTCTTGATTTAACCTTGATTGAGGCAGAAGAAGCTTCAGAGATTGTCAACCAAGCAGCGGGTCAAGGAGTGAACATTTGGCTCGGAACATCTATCGATGAAAACATGAAAGATGAAATCCGTGTGACAGTTGTGGCAACTGGTGTTCGTCAAGATCGTGTGGAAAAAGTTGTGGGCCATGCACCAAGACAAGCTGTTCGTCAAGAACAAGTAAGCCCAAGTCATGCACACAATCATAATCGTCACTTTGATATGGCTGAAACTGCAGAAATTCCAAGTCCAGCACCTCGCCGTACAGAAACTTCTCAAACTTCAGCATTTGGTGATTGGGACTTGCGTCGTGAGACAATTGTTCGACCAACTGATTCAGTTGTATCACCAGTTGAACGTTTCGAAGCGCCATCTTTACACGATGAGGATGAATTAGACACTCCTCCATTTTTCAAAAATCGTTAAGTAAATGAATTTGAAAGAAAATACAGAACGTGTTTTTCAACAAATAAAAGATGCAAGTCAGCAGTCAGGAAGAGAAGCCAATTCTGTTTCGGTTGTTGCTGTTACAAAATATGTAGACGTACCGACAGCGGAGGCCTTGCTTCCGCTAGGTGTGCATCATATTGGTGAAAATCGTGTGGATAAATTTCTTGAGAAATATGAAGCTTTAAAAGATAGAAATATTACCTGGCATTTGATTGGAACCTTGCAAAGACGCAAGGTCAAAGATGTCATTCAGTATGTTGATTATTTCCACGCTTTGGATTCATTAAAGCTAGCAGAAGAAATTCAAAAAAGAAGTGACCGAGTTGTTAAGTGTTTCTTACAAGTAAATATCTCAAGGGAAGAGAGCAAACATGGTTTTTCAAGGGAAGAACTATTGGAGCTCTTACCAGAATTGGCCACCTTAGATAAAATTGAATATGTCGGCTTGATGACCATGGCTCCTTTTGAAGCTAGTAGTGATGAGTTGAAAGAAATTTTTAAAGCTACGCAGGATTTGCAACTAGAAATTAGAGAAAAACAAATTCCCAATATGCCAATGACGGACTTGAGTATGGGTATGAGTCGTGACTACAAGGAAGCGATTGAATTTGGCTCAACATTTGTCAGAATTGGTACAGCATTTTTTAAATAGGAAAGAAATATGTCTTTAAAAGATAGATTTGATAAATTTATAGATTATTTTACAGAAGATGGAGAAGATGTTGGTACTGCATATCAGCCTAAAGCTGAAGAGCCGATTGTGACTCCAGTCCCTTCTGTTCAAGAGTTGCCTCAACAAGCTGCTAGCACGCCATCTAAAGATAAAAACATCACTCGTCTTCATGCCCGTCAACAAGAGTTGGCTATGCAAAGTCAACGTTCTACTGATAAGGTGACAATTGATGTTCGTTATCCACGTAAATACGAAGATGCCACAGATATTGTTGATTTATTAGCTGGTAACGAAAGTATTTTGATTGATTTCCAATATATGACAGAAGTTCAAGCACGTCGTTGTTTGGATTATCTGGATGGGGCGCGTCACGTTTTAGCTGGTAACATGAAAAAGGTAGCATCTACTATGTACCTGCTGACACCAGTTGATGTTGTCGTCAATATTGAAGACATCAAAATTCCAGATGAATCACAAAATGGTGAATTTGGCTTTGATATGAAACGTACGAGAGTGAGATAATGATCTTTCTCATTCGTTTTGTTCAAAATGCAGTGGATATCTATTCACTGATTTTAATCGTGTTTGCTCTGATGTCTTGGTTTCCCAATGCTTATGAATCACGTCTTGGACGCTTGATTATTAGTTTAGTGAAACCGATAGTAGCTCCCTTGCAACGTTTGCCCCTCCAGATTGCAGGTCTTGACTTGTCTGTCTGGATTGCGGTATTACTAGTTCACTTCCTAGGGGAACAGTTGATTCGATTTTTAGTGATCTTTCTATGAACAAGATGATTTATCAACACTTTTCTAAGAATGATTCGTCTTTTATTGATAAGGGAGTAGAATGGATAAAAAAGGTAGAAGATTCTTATTCTCCTTTTTTATCACCTTTTGTAAATCCCCATCAAGAAAAGATTTTAAAGGTTCTAGCATCGACCAACGGCATCTCCTATATGAGCAGTCGGCAGTTTCTTGAAACTGAATATGTACGGGTACTCCTGTATCCTGATTATTTTGAGCCGGGATTCTCTGATTTTGAACTTTCCTTGCAAGAAATTGTCTATCCTAATAAGTTTGAACGCCTAACACATGCGAAAATATTAGGAACTGTTTTAAATCAGCTAGGAATCGATAGGAAGCTATTTGGTGATATCTTAGTCAACGAAGAGAGAGCACAGATTATCATTAATCGACAGTTTATGCTCCTTTTTCAAGACGGCATTACGAAAATTGCTCGTTTACCGGTTCGTCTAGAAGAACGGGATTTTACTGAGAAAATTACTACAGTAGAAGATTATCAAGAATTAGATATTTGTATTGCTAGTTCTAGATTAGATGTTTTTCTAGCAGGTGTCTTCAAGCTGTCTAGAAATCAGGCAAGTCAGTTAATTGAAAAACAGGCAGTCCAAGTGAATTACCATTTAGTTGAAAAATCAGATTATGCAGTTCAAGTTGGTGATCTGATTAGTGTAAGGAAATTTGGTCGATTGAAACTCGTTAGAGATAATGGGCAAACAAAAAAAGATAAAAGGAAATTATCGGTCCAATTGTTATTAAGTAAGTGAGGAAAAATATGCCAATTACATCGTTAGAAATCAAAGATAAAACTTTTAGCACACGCTTCAGAGGGTTTGATCAAGAAGAAGTAGATGAGTTTTTAGATATTGTAGTCCGTGATTATGAAGATTTGGTTCGCTCTAATCATGATAAGGATTTACATATTAAGAGTTTGGAAGAGCGTTTGTCTTACTTTGATGAGATGAAAGATTCATTGAGTCAATCTGTATTGATTGCACAAGATACAGCAGAGCGAGTAAAACAAGCTGCAACGGAACGTTCAAACAATATTATCCAACAAGCAGAGCAAGATGCCCAACGTTTGTTGGAAGAAGCTAAGTACAAGGCAAATGAAATTCTTCGTCAAGCAACTGACAATGCTAAGAAGGTTGCTGTTGAAACAGAAGAATTGAAAAACAAGAGTCGTGTCTTCCACCAACGTCTTAAATCTACAATTGAGAGCCAGTTAGCAATTGTTGAATCTTCAGATTGGGAAGATATTCTTCGCCCAACAGCGACTTATCTTCAGACAAGTGATGAGGCCTTCAAAGAAGTGGTCAGCGAAGTCTTAGGTGACTCTGTCTTACAACAACATCCAGAGGAAGAACCAATTGATATTACTCGCCAGTTTTCTCCCGAGGAAATGGCTGAGTTGCAAGCGCGTATCGAAGCGGCTAATAAGGAACTTGCAGAAGCCGAAGCAAGAGCTGAGCAGGAACAAGTGGTTTCACCAGCTCCGGTTGTTGAAGAAAGTCCAGCTCATCCAGTTGGTCCAATGTATGAAGAGCCAGAAGTAGCTCCAAGCCATTATTCAGGACCAACACCAGCTACTGAAGCTGTAAGCTCAGAACCAGGTTTTGCGGCACCGCAAGAATCTGTTACAATTTTATAAGAAATAATCTGAGAACAATATCTTATCCTTATATTTCCAGCGAGCAGGAGATGGTGTGAGTCCTGCATTCCCTAACGATAAGATTATCCTCTCAAAAACTCAAGTCTGAATGAAGTAAGATTTGACGTTCCCCACGTTACGGGATAAGAGGGAGAAAGACTAAATCTTTTTCCGAATAAAGGTGGTACCACGATTTTCGTCCTTTTTGGCAGTCGTGGTTTTTAATTTGTTATTATTTATAAAGGAGATACCATGAAACTCAAAGATACCCTTAACCTTGGGAAAACAGCTTTCCCAATGCGTGCAGGCCTTCCTACCAAAGAGCCAGTTTGGCAAAAGGAATGGGAAGATGCAAAACTTTACCAACGTCGTCAAGAATTGAACCAAGGAAAACCTCATTTCACCTTGCATGATGGTCCTCCATACGCGAACGGAAATATTCACGTTGGACACGCTATGAACAAGATTTCAAAAGATATCATTGTTCGTTCTAAGTCTATGTCAGGATTTTATGCTCCTTATATTCCAGGTTGGGATACACATGGTCTGCCAATCGAGCAAGTTTTGGCAAAACAAGGTATCAAACGCAAAGAAATGGACTTGGTTGAGTACTTGAAACTTTGCCGTGAATACGCTCTTTCTCAAGTAGATAAACAACGCGAAGACTTCAAACGTTTGGGTGTTTCTGGTGACTGGGAAAATCCATATGTGACTTTGACTCCTGACTATGAAGCAGCCCAAATCCGTGTATTTGGTGAGATGGCTAATAAAGGTTACATCTACCGTGGTGCTAAACCAGTTTACTGGTCTTGGTCATCTGAGTCGGCTCTTGCTGAAGCGGAGATTGAATACCATGATTTGGTTTCAACTTCCCTTTACTATGCCAACAAGGTAAAAAATGGTAAAGGTGTTCTAGATACAGATACTTATATCGTAGTCTGGACAACAACTCCATTTACCATCACAGCTTCTCGTGGTTTGACTGTTGGTGCAGATATTGATTACGTTTTGGTTCAACCTGCTGGTGAAACTCGTAAGTTTGTGGTTGCTGCAGAATTATTGACTAGCTTGTCTGAGAAATTTGGCTGGGCTGATGTTCAAGTTTTGGCAACTTACCGTGGTCAAGAATTGAATCATATCGTAACAGAACACCCATGGGATACAGCTGTAGATGAATTGGTTATCCTTGGTGACCACGTTACAACAGATTCTGGTACAGGTATTGTCCATACCGCCCCTGGTTTTGGTGAGGACGACTACAATGTTGGTATTGCTAATGGTCTTGAAGTCGCAGTGACTGTTGACGAACGTGGTATCATGATGAAGAATGCTGGTCCTGAGTTTGAAGGTCAATTCTATGAAAAGGTAGTTCCAACTGTTATCGAGAAACTTGGTAACCTCCTTCTTGCCCAAGAAGAAATCTCTCACTCATACCCATTTGACTGGCGTACTAAGAAACCAATCATCTGGCGTGCAGTACCACAATGGTTTGCTTCAGTTTCTAAATTCCGCCAAGAAATTTTGGATGAAATTGAAAAAGTGAAATTCCACTCAGAATGGGGTAAAGTTCGTCTTTACAATATGATTCGTGACCGTGGCGACTGGGTTATCTCTCGTCAACGTGCTTGGGGTGTTCCACTTCCTATCTTCTACGCTGAAGACGGTACAGCGATCATGACTGCTGAAACTATTGAACACGTGGCTCAACTCTTTGAGGAACATGGTTCAAGCATTTGGTGGGAACGTGATGCTAAGGACCTCTTGCCAGAAGGATTTACTCATCCAGGTTCACCAAATGGCGAGTTCAAAAAAGAAACTGATATCATGGACGTTTGGTTTGACTCAGGTTCATCATGGAATGGAGTTGTGGTAAACCGTCCTGAGTTAACTTACCCAGCAGACCTTTACCTAGAAGGTTCTGACCAATACCGTGGTTGGTTCAACTCATCACTCATCACATCTGTTGCCAACCATGGCGTAGCACCTTACAAACAAATCTTGTCACAAGGTTTTGCCCTTGACGGTAAAGGTGAGAAGATGTCTAAATCTCTTGGAAATACCATTGCTCCAAGCGATGTTGAAAAACAATTTGGTGCTGAAATCTTGCGTCTTTGGGTAACAAGTGTTGACTCAAGCAACGACGTGCGTATCTCTATGGATATCTTGAGCCAAGTCTCTGAAACTTACCGTAAGATTCGTAACACCCTTCGTTTCTTGATTGCCAATACATCTGACTTTAACCCAACTCAAGATTCAGTAGCTTACGATGAGCTTCGCTCAGTTGATAAGTACATGACTATTCGCTTTAACCAGCTTGTCAAGACCATTCGTGATGCTTACGCAAACTTTGAATTCTTGACAATCTACAAGGCCTTGGTGAACTTTATCAACGTTGACTTGTCAGCCTTCTACCTTGATTTTGCTAAAGATGTTGTTTACATCGAAGGTGCCAAATCATTGGAACGCCGTCAAATGCAGACTGTTTTCTATGACATTCTTGTGAAAATCACGAAACTCTTGACTCCAATCCTTCCTCACACTGCGGAAGAAATCTGGTCATATCTTGAGTTTGAAGCAGAAGACTTCGTTCAATTATCAGAATTACCAGAAGCAGAAATTTTTGCTAACCAAGAAGAAATCTTGGATACATGGGCAGCCTTCATGGACTTCCGTGGACAAGCTCAAAAAGCCTTGGAAGAAGCTCGTAATGCCAAAGTTATCGGGAAATCGCTTGAAGCACACTTGACAGTTTACCCAAATGAAGTGGTGCAAACTCTACTCGAAGCAGTAAACAGCAATGTAGCACAACTTTTGATCGTGTCTGAATTGACTATCGCAGAGGGACCAGCTCCAGAAACTGCTGTTAGCTTCGAAGATGTAGCCTTCACAGTAGAACGCGCTGCGGGTGAAGTATGTGACCGTTGCCGTCGTATCGACCCAACAACAGCAGAACGCAGCTACCACGCAGTTATCTGTGACCACTGTGCAAGCATCGTAGAAGAAAACTTTGCGGACGCTGTCGCAGAAGGATTTGAAGAGAAATAAGGTTGAAAAGTCTAGGGAAAACTCAATTTGAGAAGAAAAGACAACTAATTTTATAGTCTATAAAACGCATTGTATCACGTTTTTGAACACCTGATATGATGCGTTTTTATCATTTTAAAACCTTTTTGTCCTGCTCTTATTTCAATTAAATCTACATCGTTATATATTATGGAAATTCAAAAAGCTCATGATTCATCTGAAAAGTAAATTTCATGAGCTTTTATTGTAATTTTAAATATATTCATTAATCAAGTGTTTAAGATTTAATAGGAGCTGCTCTAAAATTAGGACTGTTTTCTCATATTGATCTAGCTGGTAGAGATTTTGAAAATAGTCTTGGATATCGTCTTCAAAATGTTGAGGTAGATGAGAGCAATTGTTTTTTGCGTACTGGAGCATGCGTTTTTCTCCTGGATGGAGCTGCTCATTGAAGGCGAAGAGCAAATCAAAATAAGAGGCGAAAAACTCACTACTGCGGTGATTGATGCTGAGTAAGTCTTGGCGTTTGAGAGCTTTTTTGATTTGTCTTGAAAAAGCTGGCATAGCTTGGTCGAGAAGCAGGAATTGCTTGTTGATGATATTCTTTTTCAGCTCAGCTGGATAAGGAAGATTGTACTTTTTCTGGAGGGCAGCATAGTGACCATCTCGATCGTAGAGAATCTTGCTGTTGAGTAGATTGTACCACATACAAGTAGTGTAAGAATTCTGGGCTTGGTGCTCTAAAACTACGGCTTGTAAATCTTTGTCAAATTCGTCTAGAGAGCGGTAAATCAGCTCAATCTCTATGCCATTATTGAGAACACAATCATCCTCCAATTCCCAAAATTGATTGCCGATTTCCATATAGGGGCAGTATTTACTGAGAATTTCTTTTCGGATGTCTGGCGAGAGAGGAGCGCTGAGGTAGACATATACATCATAATCAGAGTCCTTGTCAAAATCTTGTCCAGCTCGTGATCCTCCTAGAGAGCTAGAGCCTCTACTTGCTCCAGTTGAGCCAATTCTTCAAAGAGATGTTGTGGCATAATGGTAACCTTCTTTATTTTTTGACATCATTCTAACAAAAAGTAGGGAGACTAGCAAGAGTGAAATGGAAATTTCTTTTCACATATTTGCTTAAATTTATTTCATATTATGCAAGTTTTTATTTTATAATTCCAGAAAATACTTTTTTTTTAGTAAATATGATACAATCTTACTTGAAAAAATAAAAAAAGGAGATTTGTTATGAAATCAAAAGCTTTAGCACTTTATAGTGGTATTGTTGGTTTAGTAGGTGGACTCTACTTGCTTATTGCTCCGTTTCTTTTACTAGCAGCAGTTGTGAGTACAGCTGCCACAGCAACAGCTACCCAGAGTCCTGAATTAACTGCATCTACAACAGTTGCAGGAGTTGCAGGAGTTTTACTTCCAACTATTTTAAAAATTGCTATTTTAGTTTTAGGAATTGTTGCGATTGTATACTATAAGGGAGAAAGTCGCGTTGGTTCGGCTCCTTCTGTTCTATTAATCGTAGGTGGAGCAGTTGGCTTGATTCCAGCCCTTGGTTGGGTAGGAGGAATCCTAGCAATTATCGGTGGTTCACTATTTTTAGGAAGTCTCAAAAAATTCAAAGTTGAAGGATAAAAAATAAGGAAAAGGATTGCCAAACAGTCCTTTCCTTTTTGGTTTTGACTAGCTTTTTTGTGAAAAATTGTGTAAAATAGAATAGATAAACGAGGGGAAACCTCGGAAAATTTAAAGGAGAATCCATCTAATGGTAAAATTGGTTTTTGCTCGCCACGGTGAGTCTGAATGGAACAAAGCTAACCTTTTCACTGGTTGGGCTGATGTTGATTTGTCTGAAAAAGGTACACAACAAGCGATTGACGCTGGTAAATTGATCAAAGAAGCTGGTATCGAATTTGACCAAGCTTATACTTCAGTATTGAAACGTGCGATCAAAACAACTAACTTGGCTCTTGAAGCTTCTGATCAATTGTGGGTTCCAGTTGAAAAATCATGGCGTTTGAACGAACGTCACTACGGTGGTTTGACTGGTAAAAACAAAGCTGAAGCTGCTGAACAATTTGGTGATGAGCAAGTTCACATCTGGCGTCGTTCATACGATGTATTGCCTCCAAACATGGATCGTGATGATGAGCACTCAGCTCACACAGATCGTCGTTATGCTTCACTTGATGACTCAGTAATCCCAGATGCTGAAAACTTGAAAGTAACTTTGGAACGTGCCCTTCCATTCTGGGAAGATAAGATTGCTCCAGCTCTTAAAGATGGTAAAAACGTATTCGTAGGAGCTCACGGTAACTCAATCCGTGCCCTTGTAAAACACATCAAAGGTTTGTCAGATGACGAAATCATGGACGTGGAAATCCCTAACTTCCCACCATTGGTATTCGAATTCGACGAAAAATTGAACGTAGTTTCTGAATACTACCTTGGAAAATAAAAAATTGTAAGTCTAGAATTGATTTCTAGACTTTTTATGTTAGTATGGTAGTATGATAAGGAATAAAAAACAAGATTATGTATTGGCCTACAAGCAACCAGCGTCAATGACATATAAGGGTTGGGAAGAAGAGGCCTTACCGATAGGCAATGGTTCTTTAGGAGCAAAAGTATTTGGCCTTATAGGGGCTGAGCGGATTCAATTCAATGAAAAAAGTCTCTGGTCTGGTGGTCCACTTCCTGATAGTTCAGATTATCAGGGTGGAAATCTTCAGGATCAGTATGCTTTTTTAGCTGAGATTCGGCAGGCTTTGGAGAAGAGAGACTACAATACTGCTAAGGAACTGGCTGAACATCACCTGGTCGGGCCCAAAACGAGTCAATATGGGACCTATCTGTCTTTTGGGGATATTCATATTGAGTTTAGCAAGCAAGGCAAGACTTTGTCTCAGGTGACGGATTACCAGAGACAGCTGAATATCAGTAAGGCGCTTGCGACGACTTCTTATGTCTATAAGGGAACGAGATTTGAACGTGAATCCTTTGCGAGTTTTCCAGATGATCTCTTGATTCAGCGCTTTACTAAGGAAGGGTCGGAAACTCTAGATTTTACTATAGAACTGTCGCTAAGTCGTGATTTGTCTTCTGATGAAAAGTATGAACAGGAAAAATCTGATTACAAGGAATGCCAGCTGGATATCTCCCCTTCTCATATCTTGATGAAGGGACGGGTTAAGGACAATGACCTGCAGTTTGCTAGTTATCTAGCTTGGGAAACGGATGGAGACATTAGAGTCTGGTCAGATAAGGTTCAGATATCAGGAGCCAGTTATGCTAATCTCTTCTTGGCGGCTAAGACAGATTTTGCCCAAAATCCTGCTAGCAATTATCGCAAGAAAATTGATTTAGAGCAACAGGTAAAAGACTTGGTAGAAATAGCTAAAGAAAAGGGCTATGCCCAATTGAAATCAAGGCATATTGAGGACTACCAAGCTTTATTTCAGCGTGTTCAATTGGATTTGGAAGCTGATGTTGACGCATCCACTACAGATGATTTGTTAAAAAATTATAAGCCACAAGAGGGGCAGGCTTTGGAGGAGCTGTTCTTCCAGTATGGGCGGTATTTATTGATTAGTTCTTCTAGAGACTGTCCAGATGCTCTACCAGCTAACCTACAAGGGGTCTGGAATGCAGTCGATAATCCTCCTTGGAATTCGGACTATCACCTGAATATCAACCTTCAGATGAATTATTGGCCAGTCTATGTTACCAATCTCCTAGAGACGGCTTTTCCAGTCATCAACTATATCGATGATTTGCGTGTCTATGGTCGTCTAGCAGCTGCAAGGTATGCAGGAATCGTCTCTCAGGAAGGGGAGGAGAATGGTTGGTTGGTTCATACTCAAGCGACTCCCTTTGGTTGGACGGCACCTGGTTGGGATTACTATTGGGGTTGGTCACCAGCTGCCAATGCGTGGATGATGCAAACCGTTTATGAAGCCTATTCATTTTATAGGGACAACGACTATCTCAGGGAGAAAATTTATCCCATGTTGAGGGAAACGGTTCGTTTTTGGAATGATTTTTTACATGAGGATAGGCAGGCGCAGCGTTGGGTCTCTTCTCCGTCTTATTCCCCAGAACATGGTCCGATTTCGATTGGCAATACCTATGACCAATCTCTGATTTGGCAATTATTCCATGATTTTATTCAGGCTGCTCAGGAATTGGGACTGGATGGGGATTTGTTGACTGAGGTCAAGGAAAAATTTGATTTACTAAATCCTCTTCAAATCACTCAATCTGGTCGAATCAGGGAGTGGTATGAAGAGGAAGAGCAGCATTTTCAAAATGAGAAAGTGGAGGCCCAACATCGGCACGCTTCCCATCTAGTGGGACTCTATCCTGGCACTCTCTTTAGCTATATGGGGCAAGAGTATCTTGATGCGGCGCGTGCTAGCCTCAATGATCGTGGAGATGGAGGCACAGGGTGGTCCAAGGCTAATAAGATCAATCTCTGGGCGCGTCTAGGAGATGGTAATCGAGCCCATAAATTATTAGCAGAGCAGTTAAAGACATCCACTTTACCAAATCTTTGGTGTAGCCACCCGCCTTTTCAGATAGATGGTAATTTTGGTGCTACTAGTGGCATGGCAGAAATGTTACTCCAGTCTCATACAGCTTATCTGGTGCCTCTAGCCGCCCTACCTGATGCATGGTCATCAGGTTCCATTTCAGGCTTAATGGCACGTGGACATTTTGAAGTTAGTATGCGCTGGGAGGATAAAAAACTCTTACAGATGACCATTTTATCAAGGAGTGGAGGAGATTTGCGAGTCTCTTATCCAGGTATTGAAAAAAGTGTAATTGAAGTCAATCAAGAAAAAGCAGAAGTGAAATGCATGGGGAAAGATTGGATTTCGGTAGCAACAGCAGAAGGAGATTTTGTTCAATTTTATTTTTAAGAAGAGGATAGAAGGCAGTGGTTTGAGACTGCCTTTTTTGAAGGGGTTGAGAGTGTAAGCAGTTTCCAACTAGTTGAAAAAGCGTTATAATGGTAGTAGGAAGTAAATTGTTTGAGAGAGGGTGGCTCTGATGGCTTATATTGAGATGAAACACTGTTACAAGCGTTATCAGGTTGGGGACACGGAAATTGTGGCCAATCGTGATGTGAATTTTGAGATTGAAAAGGGAGAATTGGTTATTATTCTAGGTGCATCAGGTGCTGGTAAGTCAACAGTTCTTAACCTTCTTGGGGGAATGGATACCAATGACGAGGGGGAAATCTGGATTGATGGTGCCAATATTGCAGATTATAGTTCCCACCAGAGGACCAATTATCGTAGAAATGATGTAGGCTTTGTTTTTCAGTTTTATAATCTAGTTTCCAATCTAACCGCTAAGGAAAATGTGGAGTTGGCTTCGGAAATCGTGACAGATGCCTTGGATCCTGAGCAGGTTCTGACAGATGTAGGTCTAGCTCATCGTCTCAATAATTTTCCATCCCAGCTTTCTGGAGGGGAGCAACAGCGAGTCTCCATTGCACGCGCGGTAGCCAAAAATCCTAAAATTCTCCTTTGTGATGAACCGACTGGAGCCTTGGATTATCAGACGGGTAAGCAAGTCTTGAAGATTCTCCAAGATATGTCTCTTCAAAAGGGAGCGACGGTGATTATTGTGACTCACAATGGAGCTTTGGCGCCCATTGCTGATCGCGTGATTCATATGCACGATGCCAGTGTCAAGGATGTAGTGATGAACCAGCATCCTCAGGATATCGACAGTTTGGAGTACTAGCATGATCAAGCGAAAAACCTATTGGAAGGACTTAATTCAGTCCTTCACAGGCTCCAAGGGGCGTTTTTTATCCATCTTGACCTTGATGATGTTGGGGTCTCTAGCCCTAGTAGGTCTCAAAGTAACCAGTCCCAACATGGAGGCGACAGCTAATGCTTATTTAACAACTGCTCAAACCTTGGATTTGGCAGTTATGTCTAATTATGGTTTGGATCAAGCAGATCAAGAAGAACTAGAACAGATAGAGGGCGCAGAGATTGAGTTTGGCTATTTGACAGATGTGACTATGGAGAATGGGCAGGATGCCACTCGGCTGTACTCCAAACCAGAGCGAATTTCAACCTTTCAGCTAAGAGAGGGACGACTTCCTCAGTCAGACAAGGAAATCGCTTTGGCCACTCATTTGCAAGGCCAATACAGCATGGGACAGGAGATTAGTTTTAAAGAAAAAGAGGAGGGTCATTCATCTTTAAAAGACCATACTTTTACCATTACTGGTTTTGTGGATTCGGCTGAAATCCTCTCCCAGCGAGATATGGGCTATGCAGGAAGTGGAAGCGGGACTCTGACAGCCTATGGGGTGATTTTACCTAGTCAGTTTGATCAGAAAGTCTACAATATAGCTCGTTTGAAATATCAAGATTTAGCAGGCTTAAATGCTTTCTCAGCAGTTTATGAAGAAAAATCCAAGCAACATCAGGAAAATCTAGAACAAGCTTTGTCAGATAATGGCAAGGCACGTCTGCAACTCTTGAAAAAAGAAGGAGAAGAGTCTTTAGACAAAGGCCAAGAGACCCTTGATAAGGCTGAGACTAATTTGCAGGAAGGCAAGCGTCGTTTAGCAGTTGCTCAAGCTCGTTTACAGGCTCAGGAAAGTCAACTAGCCTTGCTTCCTCAAGCCCAGAGAGAGCAAGCTAGTTCTCAACTTACCCAAGCCAAGCAGGAATTGAGCAAGGAAGAGGACAAACTAAAGCAGGCTGAACAAAATTTAGCCCAAGAAAAGGAAAAACTAGAAAAACATCAGCAAGTCTTGGATGATTTAGCTGAGCCCAAGTATCAAGTCTATAATCGTCAGACCATGCCTGGCGGTCAGGGCTACCTCATGTACAGTAATGCTTCAGCCAGTATTCGGGCAGTGGGCAATATCTTTCCTGTAGTGCTTTATGCCGTAGCAGCTATGGTGACCTTTACCACCATGACTCGTTTTGTGGATGAAGAGCGAACACATGCAGGGATTTTTAAGGCCTTGGGCTATCGCAGTAAGGATATTATCGCCAAATTTCTCCTCTACGGTCTAGTAGCTGGAACTGTCGGAACAGCTCTAGGTAGTATCCTTGGACATTATTTACTAGCCGGTGTGATTTCAAGTGTCATTACAAAAGGCATGGTGGTGGGAGAAACCCAGATTCAGTTCTATTGGACCTATAGCTTACTGGCTCTTGTCTTGAGTTGGTTGGCAAGTGTGTTACCAGCCTACTTGGTAGCTAGTAGAGAACTTCATGACGAAGCAGCCCAGCTTTTATTGCCTAAACCTCCTGTTAAAGGAGCTAAAATCTTACTGGAGCGCATCGGTTTTATTTGGCGTCGTCTCAGTTTTACTCATAAGGTAACAGCTCGAAATATCTTCCGTTATAAGCAGCGGATGTTGATGACAATCTTTGGTGTGGCAGGTTCTGTAGCTCTGCTCTTTGCAGGTTTGGGAATCCAATCCTCTGTAGCAGGAGTTCCGTCTAGACAGTTTCAACAAATCCAACAGTATCAAATGATTGTCTCTGAAAATCTTAGTGCGACCAATCAAGACAAGGCAAATCTAGAAGAAGTGTTGAAAGGGCAGGCCATCCAAGCCTATCAGAAAATCTATTCTAAAACGCTAGACAAGGATTTCAAAGGTAAGGCTGGTCTTCAGACCATTACCCTTATGATGACAGAGAAGGAGGATTTGACTCCCTTTATTCATCTGCAACATCATCAGCAAGAGTTGACATTAAAAGATGGAGTTGTCATTACAGCTAAACTCGCCCAGCTGGCAGGTGTCAAAGTTGGTCAGACTCTAGAAATTGAAGGTAAGGAACTAAAGGTCGCTGCTATTACTGAGAACTACGTTGGTCACTTTATTTATATGAGTCATGCTAGCTATGAGCAAATTTACGGACAGCTACCCCAATCCAACACTTATCTGGTCTCGCTAAGGGATACCAATGCTACTAGTATCGAAAGACAGGCCGGCTTACTTATGAATCAATCTGCGGTGTCCAGCGTTGTCCAAAATGCTTCAGCCATTCGACTCTTTGACTCGGTCGCAAGTTCACTCAATCAGACCATGACCATCTTGGTCATCGTGTCGGTTCTGTTGGCTATTGTTATCCTCTACAATTTGACCAATATCAACGTGGCTGAGAGAATCCGTGAACTCTCTACTATCAAGGTTCTCGGTTTTCATAATAAGGAAGTCACCCTCTACATTTACCGTGAGACGATTGTGCTGTCCCTTGTGGGAATCGTACTTGGTTTGGTATCTGGTTTCTATTTACATCAATTTTTGATTCAAATGATTTCGCCTGCGACTATTCTCTTTTATCCGCAGGTAGGCTGGGAAGTCTATGTGATTCCTGTGGCAGCAGTAAGCATCATTTTGACCTTGCTTGGTTTCTTTGTCAATTATCATCTGAGAAAGGTTGATATGCTTGAAGCCCTGAAATCTGTAGAGTAATTTAGTTGTTTTTATCAGATCGAACTTGAATTTACTCGTAAATAAAAATCCTCCGTTTCAAAGAGTAGAGAACTCTTTGTGACAGAGGATTTTTTCTATAGGGCTTTAGCAGCTGCAATTGCGGCTTCGAAGTTTGGTTCAGAGTTGATATTGTCCACGTATTCAACGTAGCGAATAGTATTGTCAGTATCGAGGACAAAGACTGCGCGTGCCAATAGGTGCCACTCATTGATTAAGAGGGCATAATCACGTCCAAAGGAATGATCAAAATAGTCTGACAGCATAATCGCATTTTCAATACCTTCAGCACCGCACCAACGTTTTTGGGCAAAAGGGAGGTCCATTGAAACAGTCAAGACAACGGTATTATCCAGTCCAGCCAGTTCTTCATTAAAACGACGCGTTTGAGTTGAGCAGATGCCTGTATCGATAGAAGGCACGACACTCAAGACTTTTTTCTTGCCATCAAAATCAGCCAGAGATTTTTTAGAAAGGTCTGTTGTAGTGAGTGAAAAATCAAGTGCTTTGTCGCCGACTTGTAGTTGTTTACCTGTAAAGCTCACAGGATTTCCGAGAAAAGTTACCATAAGATACTCCAATCTTTTTTCTTCCATTTTAGCTAAAACAGTCAGAATTTTCCAATGATTTGACCGGAAATGTGGGCATAGAAAAAACGTCAATTCGGAAAAGAATGACGTTTTTCAGAGGCTTATACTCAATGAAAATCAAAGAGCAAACTAGGAAACTAGCCGCAGGCTGTACTTGAGTACGGCAAGGCGACGTTGACGTGGTTTGAATTTGATTTTCGAAGAGTATTATTTTGCCAATCCTTCAGCAATCTTATCAAGGTTGTATTTCATCATGTTGTAGTAGCTGTCGCCTTCTTTACCTTGTTCTGCGATAGAGTCAGTAAAGATTTGTGCGTAGATTGGGATGTTTGTGTCTTGAGAAACAGTTTTCATTGGACGGTCATCCACACTTGATTCTACAAAGAGTGAAGGAGTTTTTGTTTGGCGAAGTTTTTCAACCAAAGTCTTGATTTGGTCAGGTGTTCCTTCTTCTTCAGTGTTGATTTCCCAGATGTAGGCACTTGGGACACCGTAGGCTTTAGAGAAGTATTTGAAGCATCCTTCGCTGGTTACGATAAGTTTTTTCTCAGCAGGGATGTTGTTAAATTTCTCCTTAGCTTCCTTATCAAGTTTGTCTAGTTTTTCAGTATATTCTTTGAGATTTTTTTCGTAGAATTCCTTGTTGCTAGGGTCTTTAGCGCTCAATTGTTTTGCTATATTTTTAGCAAAAATCATACCGTTTTCAAGGTTGAGCCAAGCGTGTGGGTCTTCTTTGCCTTTTTCGTTTTGGCCTTCAAGGTAGATAACATCAACGCCTTCGCTGACTGCAAAGTAGTCTTTGTTTTCAGTTTTCTTGGCATTTTCTACCAATTTTGTAAACCAAGCATTGCCACCTGTTTCAAGGTTGATCCCGTTATAGAAAATCAAATCAGCTTGAGAAGTTTTCTTAACGTCTTCAGGAAGTGGTTCGTATTCGTGTGGGTCTTGACCAACAGGAACGATACTGTGAAGATCAATCTTGTCACCAGCAATATTTTTAGTAATATCAGCGATGATTGAGTTTGTAGCAACAACTTTTAGTTTTTGACCAGAAGCTGCATCTTTTTTTCCGCTAGCACATGCTACAAGAGCAATGACGGAAAGAAAGAGAACGAGTAATGTACCTAATTTTTTCATTAGATCCTCCAATTTATTGGGGTTTTGCCCCTTATTTTAACAAATGTTTATTTTTCAGTTTCAAATATCGTTGTTTTGGAGCGATAAAGAAGCTAATGAGAAAGAAACTAGCGGCTGTAAGCACGATACTAGAACCTGCCGCAACGTTAAAGCTATAGCCGATAAAGAGCCCCAAAACTGAAGCTGTGGCTCCAAAGGTTGAGGAAAGGAAAATCATGCTTTTTAGGCTATTAGCATACAGATAAGCAGTTGCAGCTGGGGTGATCAGCATGGCTACAATCAGGATAGTTCCGACACTTTGCATGGCTGTCACAGACACGAGAGTTAGAAGTACCATGAGAAGGTAGTGATAGAAATTGACAGGCATTCCCATGGCTTTAGCCAAGAGTTCATCAAAGGAAGTTATCAAGAGTTGCTTGAAGAAAATCCAGATTAACAAGAGAATGGCTGCTCCTACACCCATAGTAATAAACATATCCGTATCTTGGACGGCCAAGATATTACCAAAAAGGATATGGAAAAGGTCAGTTGAACTTTTAGCGACACTAATCAAGATGATACCGAGGGCTAAGAAAGAAGAAAAGGTAATGCCGATGGCGGTATCGCTTTTGATAATCGAGTTTCCCTTGATGTAGGTAATGATGATAGCAGCTAGTAGTCCAAAGACAATGGCTCCGATAAAGAAGTCAAGGCCCAAGATAAAGGAGAGGGCTACACCTGGCAAGACAGCATGTGAAATGGCATCTCCCATGAGTGACATCCCGCGTAGGATGATGAAACATCCCACAGCTCCAGCTACGACCCCGATGACAATGGCTGTTATCAAGGCATTTTGTAGGAAATGGAATTTTTGTAATCCATCGATAAATTCTGCAATCATAGGTCACCTCCACTGAAAAAGAGTCGATTACCGTAAGCTTCTTTAAGATTGGCTTCGGTAAAGGTTTCTTTGGTTGGACCAAAGGCAATCACTTCTCGATTGACAAGCAAGACTTGATCGAAGTAGTGGGGAACCTTGCTGAGGTCGTGGTGGACGATGAGAACCGTCTTCCCAGCTTTTTTCAGATCTCTCAGCGTATTCATGATGATTTCCTCACTGACAGAGTCAATCCCAACAAAGGGTTCATCCAAGAGGATATAGTCAGCTTCCTGCACCAAACATCTGGCAATCAAGACCCGCTGGAACTGACCTCCAGATAGTTGACTGATTTGACGTTCAGCGTAGTCAGCTAGACCGACGATTTCAAGGGCCTCTTGCACTTTCTTCCAATGTTTAGCATTTAAACTGCGAAAGAGAGGGATAGAGGGAAAGAGTCCTAGCGAGACACATTCCTTAACCTTGATGGGAAAGTTGTAGTCGATATTGATTTTTTGTTCGACATAAGCGATTCGATGTAAGGATTTTTTCACTTCCTTGTCATCGAGAAATGCCTGACCTTGATGTGGGATAATTCCCAGCATCCCTTTTAATAATGTTGATTTCCCAGCACCGTTTGGACCAATGATACCGGTAATTGTTGGTCCATGGAGCACTAGTGAAATATCCTTAAGTGCCAACGTTTCTTTGTAGGAGACACTGAGGTTTTCGATACGTATCATAAACTTATATTCCTCCTGTCTCTTAATATACATTAAAAAAAAAATTAAGTCAAGTTAATTTTTGAAAAAATTAAAATAATAACTGAAAAATGATGGAAAAGGAAAGTTCATTTTTAATTGCATTCCCCAGCAATTTTTGTTAAGCTAAAAACAAGTACAAATGAAAGCGAGAACAAGATGACACGTTATCAAGATGATTTTTATGATGCAATCAATGGAGAATGGCAGAAGACAGCTGAAATCCCAGCAGATAAGTCTCAAACAGGAGGTTTTGTTGATTTAGACCAGGAAATTGAAGACTTGATGTTGGCGACAACAGACAAGTGGTTGGCAGGTGAAGAGGTTCCTGAGGATGCTATCTTGGCAAACTTTGTCAAATACCACCGCCTAGTTCGTGATTTTGACAAGAGAGAAGCTGACGGTATCACACCTGTCTTACCACTCCTTAAAGAATTCCAAGAATTAGAGACTTTTGCGGATTTTACAGCTAGACTAGCAGAGTTTGAACTTGCAGGAAAACCTATCTTCCTTCCTTTTGGTGTATCGCCAGACTTTATGGATGCCAGAATCAACGTTTTATGGGCAAGTGCTCCAAGCACAATCCTGCCAGATACGACCTACTATGCAGAAGACCATCCTCAGCGCGAAGAGCTCTTGACTCTTTGGAAAGAAAGCAGCGCAAATCTCCTCAAGGCTTATGATTTCTCTGATGCAGAAATTGAAGACTTGCTTGAGAATAGATTAGAATTGGACCGCCGAATTGCAGCAGTGGTGCTCTCTAATGAAGAAAGTTCAGAGTATGCTAAACTCTACCATCCATATGCTTACGAAGATTTCAAGAAATTCGCACCTGCCCTACCTTTGGATGACTTCTTCCAAGCCGTTCTTGGACAAGTACCAGACAAGGTTATCGTAGACGAGGAACGTTTCTGGCAAGCAGCAGATCAATTCTATAGTGAAGAGGCTTGGCCTCTCCTCAAGGCAACCTTGATTTTGAGTGTTGTCAATCTCTCAACTAGCTATTTAACAGAAGAAATCCGTGTCTTGTCAGGTGCCTATAGCCGTGCGCTTTCTGGAGTTCCAGAAGCTAAAGACAAGGTCAAGGCAGCTTATCAACTAGCACAGGGTCCTTTCAAACAAGCCTTAGGTCTCTGGTATGCCCATGAAAAATTCTCTCCAGAGGCCAAGGCGGATGTGGAGAAAAAAGTGGCAACTATGATTGATGTCTATAAGGAACGCTTGGCTAAAAATGACTGGTTGACTCCTGAAACTCGTGACAAGGCCATCGTCAAACTCAATGTTATCAAGCCTTATATTGGTTACCCAGAAGAATTGCCAGCACGCTACAAAGACAAGGTAGTGGATGAGACTGCTAGTCTTTTTGACAATGCTTTAGCCTTTGCGCGTGTAGAAATCAAGCACAGTTGGAGCAAGTGGAACCAGCCTGTAGACTACAAGGAATGGGGCATGCCTGCTCATATGGTCAATGCCTACTACAATCCACAGAAGAACCTGATTGTCTTTCCAGCGGCTATTTTACAAGCACCTTTCTATGATTTGCATCAGTCATCTTCTGCTAACTACGGGGGTATCGGGGCAGTTATTGCCCATGAAATTTCCCACGCCTTTGATACCAACGGAGCTTCCTTTGATGAAAATGGTAGCCTCAAGGATTGGTGGACAGAGAGCGACTATGCTGCCTTTAAGGAGAAAACACAAAAAGTCATTGACCAATTTGATGGACAGGATTCTTATGGAGCAACCATCAACGGTAAATTGACTGTGTCAGAAAACGTGGCTGACTTGGGAGGAATCGCTGCAGCCCTTGAAGCAGCTAAGAGAGAAGCAGACTTCTCAGCAGAAGAATTCTTCTACAATTTCGGTCGCATCTGGCGCATGAAAGGTCGTCCAGAATTTATGAAACTTTTGGCTAGCGTTGATGTGCACGCGCCAGCCAAACTCCGTGTCAATGTACAAGTACCAAACTTCGATGATTTCTTTACAACCTATGATGTCAAAGAAGGAGACGGTATGTGGCGTTCGCCAGAAGACCGCGTGATTATTTGGTAAGGCAAAAAATCTAGTCATCAGAAAAAAGGCATCCAATCAGGTGTGAAAACCTTGATAGGATGCCTTTTGTAATGAAAAGACTTGCTGGATAGTTTACTTAAATTGTGCTATTGATTGTCATCATTTTACTAGAAAAAAGGATTGAAGGTCTTTTCATGGGCGATGGTCGTAGCTGGACCATGTCCTGGATAGACATCATAGTTTGGTAGGGTGAAGAGTTGGGTCTGGATACTGTGAAGTAGTTGTTCCATACTGCCAGTT
The DNA here is from genome assembly GCA_946190205.1 of Streptococcus mitis. GTDB lineage: Bacteria > Bacillota > Bacilli > Lactobacillales > Streptococcaceae > Streptococcus > Streptococcus mitis_DI. The sequence goes on from CAMHZO010000001.1 coordinate 125,003, forward strand.
GGAAGGTCGGTCCGTCCGATTGTTTCACGGAAAAGAGCATCACCTGTCAAGACTAGGTGAGCATCAGGAAAGACGATAGAAACACCGCCGATAGAGTGACCTGGTGTTGGCAAGACAGTGAAACGAAATTCCTCCAGTTGGTATTCTTCGTGAAAGATAAAGGTGTGTTCAGCCGGTTTTGCGACCACATCTGCCATATCATCGTGGCGAGGTAGCCCAGAGAGATTATCGACAGGAGTGTAGAGCCAGCTAGCTTCGCTCTCTGCAATATAGACCGGAGGATTGCCAAAAGTCTCGCGAACCAAGTCCAGACTCATGATATGGTCATAATGGGCGTGGGTCAAGAGAATAGCGCATATAGGTTTGTTGATGTTCTCTATTGTCTGACGAATAGCTTCCCAATGACTACCAGGGTCAACCACGATAAGGTGCTTTTCACCTTCTAGGTAATAGGTGTTTTCATAGGCAACAGGATTCACGGTTTTATGGATTTTCATACTAGCTCCAATCTCAAAGAATGTACTAATACTCTTCGAAAATCTCTTCAAACCGCGTCAACTTTATCTGCGACCTCAAAGCAGTGCTTTGAGCAGCCTGCGGCTAGTTTCCTAGTTTGCTCTTTGATTTTCATTGAGTATAGATTAAGTATAGCACAGTTGGGGAGAATAAGCTGGAAAAGGAAATAGATCTAGAAAGAAGAAGATGGTTTGGATAAAAAATAAGCCTCGAGTTAGTTCGAGGCTTAAACTGTTTTAATTGCCAGCATAATATTTTTGGATTCCCTTGACAATCCCTTCAACTAGTTTATCTTGGTAGTCACTGCTGCGGATTTTTTGGTTTTCTTCTGGATTATCCATATATCCCATCTCCAGCAAAACAGCTGGTTTAGCTGTTTCACGTAGAACAGCAAAGGTTGCTTGCAAGAGCCCAGCATCTCTAGCTCCAGTTTCAGCTAGCAGTGAAGAATGGATATCGGCTGCGAGACGATTACTTTCACTCATCCGTTCAGGATTGTTGTGCCAATCCTTGTTAATCTTGCTAGGGAAACCAGGTTCATCCTTGTAAGAATAGGTCTGGATACCTAGGTTAACGGTTGTATCATTCCCTTTTGCATTGAAATGAAGGCTGATGAAAAAGTCTGCATTGGTCTTGTTGACCATACGAGAACGCTCGGTAATAAAATCAACGTCTATATCACTATCCCGAGAGGTGAGAACGGTATAGCCGAGTCCTTCTAGTCGTTTACGTAGCTTACGATAAACTTGAAGGTTCAATTCTTTTTCAGCTATGCCATAGTAATAAGCCCCGCGATCCTTACCACCGTGACCTGGATCAAGAAAGATAGTTTTAGAGTAATGTCCTTTTTGAAAACCTTGTGCTAATTCACGAACCCATTTTCCATTCCCTTGGAAGAGCTGGTTTTTACCATCCACAGCATAGGTACCTGTAACATACACACCATCGTCCTTAAGATAGTACCAAGCTTGATAGTCTGGGTCATAAATCCATTCCTTGTGGGCCATGTAGCCACCAGATTTTAGATAGTAGGAACCAATCCATTGTTTTTGGGCATAGCGTCCGCCAGATTTTAGGTAAAACCAACTAGAGTAGCTTTGGTCGTAGACCCATTCCTTATCTGCCATAGCACCGCTGGATTTGAGGTAGTAATCGCCTTTCCAGACATTGGACAACATTCTACCGTAGTCATCAAAAGCATACCACTTACCATTGATTTGGCTCCATTGGTTGGATAAATATTTCCCTGAACCATTGATATAGTACCAATTATTTCCCATCTGATACCAGCTGTTTTCAAGCAAGTAGCCATGACTATCAAAGAAATAACCATCATAGAGAGTATCTGTAAATTTGACCCCAGTTTGACTATAAAACGTCCACTTGTTCCCCTCTTTTACCCAGCCAGTTTGTATAGGTTGATTGGGTTTGGTTTCTGTGGAAAGAGAAGGTTTGCTTTCTTGCTCACTTGAACTAGCTGTGCTCGACGAAGTTTCTGTACTAGCTTGAGAACTACTAGCAGAAGTATTTGTAGAACTGTTAGTAGAATGACTAGTGGAAGTATTTGTTGAGCTACTAGTTGAACTAGTCATAGGGTTAGTAGCGGAATGACTAGTATCATCAGCCAAAACGACTTGGTTTGTTAGTCCAAGAAAAGCCAAAGCTAAAAGTGTCAGTCTTTTGTGTGATTTCATGTTGTTTGCCTTTCTAGAAAAATGAAAATTCAGTAATCATCGTAAAAAAACTGTTTATATTACCATTATACACTAAAAATGTTAGAAAATTACCAAAATATCAAACCTTTTCTTATTTAAACAGAAGAAAAGATTTTTATTTCACTAACTTTTAGCGTAGACTATATTTCAAAAAAGTTAGATGAAAATCAGATAATTTTATTTTTTAAGTTTGAATCTTATTCTATCATCCATCCCAACAAATTGAATAGCTTCAGAATCCTCTTTTTCTAGTTTTCATATTCTTAAAAAAGTGATAAAATGGTAGGAAGAATTGGAGAGTAGAGATGCCAAAAGAAGTGAATTTAACAGGCGATGAAGTTGTCGCTTTAACACAGAAATATTTATCGGAAGAAGATGTGGCTTTTGTCCATAAGGCCTTGGTTTACGCCGTTGAATGCCATAGTGGTCAATATCGTAAATCAGGTGAACCTTATATCATTCACCCTATCCAAGTAGCAGGTATTTTAGCTAAGCTCAAGTTGGATGCTGTGACAGTAGCTTGTGGTTTCTTGCATGATGTGGTGGAAGATACTGATGCGACCTTGGACGATTTGGAAAGAGAGTTTGGTCCTGATGTGCGGGTGATTGTTGACGGGGTTACCAAGCTTGGTAAGGTCGAGTACAAATCGATCGAGGAGCAGTTGGCTGAAAATCATCGCAAGATGCTTATGGCCATGTCTGAGGACATCCGCGTTATCTTGGTCAAACTGTCTGACCGCTTGCACAATATGCGGACCCTGAAACACCTTCGAAAAGACAAGCAGGAGCGTATTTCCAAAGAAACAATGGAAATTTATGCCCCGCTTGCCCACCGTTTGGGGATTTCCAGTGTCAAATGGGAGTTGGAAGACCTGTCTTTCCGTTATCTCAACCCAACGGAGTTTTACAAGATTACCCATATGATGAAGGAAAAACGCAGAGAGCGTGAAGCCTTGGTGGATGAGGTAGTTACGAAACTAGAAGACTATACGACAGATCGTCACCTAAAAGGCAAGATTTACGGTCGTCCCAAGCATATCTACTCGATTTTCCGCAAAATGCAGGATAAGAGAAAACGGTTTGAGGAAATCTATGATCTGATTGCTATTCGTTGTATTTTAGATACCCAAAGTGATGTTTATGCCATGCTTGGTTATGTGCATGAACTTTGGAAACCAATGCCAGGTCGCTTTAAAGACTATATCGCTAACCGTAAGGCCAATGGTTACCAGTCTATCCATACGACTGTTTATGGACCAAAAGGGCCAATCGAATTCCAGATTCGGACCAAGGAAATGCACGAGGTGGCTGAGTACGGGGTTGCGGCTCACTGGGCTTATAAGAAAGGCATCAAGGGGCAGGTTAACAGCAAGGAATCAGCCATTGGAATGAACTGGATCAAGGAAATGATGGAGCTCCAAGATCAGGCTGATGATGCCAAGGAATTTGTCGATTCAGTTAAGGAAAACTATCTGGCTGAGGAGATTTATGTCTTTACCCCAGATGGAGCTGTCCGTTCCCTTCCAAAAGATTCAGGACCGATTGACTTTGCCTATGAAATCCATACAAAAGTTGGGGAAAAAGCAACTGGTGCTAAGGTCAATGGCCGTATGGTTCCACTGACGACCAAGCTCAAGACAGGGGATCAGGTTGAAATTGTCACCAACCCGAACTCCTTTGGACCTAGCCGTGATTGGCTCAATATGGTCAAGACCAGCAAGGCCCGCAACAAGATTCGTCAGTTCTTTAAAAACCAAGATAAGGAATTGTCTGTCAATAAGGGTCGTGAGATGCTGATGGCTCAGTTTCAAGAAAATGGTTATGTGGCCAATAAATTCATGGACAAGCGTCATATGGATCAAGTTCTGCAAAAGACCAGCTACAAGACAGAAGAATCCCTTTTTGCGGCTATTGGTTTTGGAGAAATTGGAGCTATTACTGTCTTTAACCGTCTGACTGAAAAAGAACGTCGTGAGGAAGAACGTGCCAAGGCCAAGGCGGAAGCAGAAGAGCTTGTCAAAGGTGGCGAGATCAAGGTTGAAAACAAAGAAACCCTCAAGGTTAAGCATGAGGGTGGAGTGGTCATTGAAGGTGCCTCAGGTCTCCTAGTGCGGATTGCCAAGTGTTGTAATCCTGTTCCTGGTGACGATATTGTCGGCTACATTACCAAGGGTCGTGGTGTAGCTATTCACCGTGTGGACTGTATGAACCTGCGTGCCCAAGAAAACTACGAGCAACGTCTCCTTGATGTGGAGTGGGAAGACCAGTACTCTAGCTCAAATAAGGAGTATATGGCCCATATCGATATTTACGGCCTCAACCGTACAGGACTGTTGAACGATGTACTGCAAGTTCTTTCAAACACAACCAAGAATATTTCAACGGTCAACGCCCAACCAACCAAGGATATGAAATTTGCTAATATCCATGTGTCCTTCGGCATTGCCAACCTCTCGACACTGACTTCAGTCGTGGACAAGATTAAGAGTGTGCCAGAAGTCTATTCTGTCAAACGGACCAACGGCTAATTGCCCTAGCTCTTACTAGAAAGGCTATTATGAAAATCATTATCCAACGGGTTACAAAAGCCCAAGTGAGTATCGAAGGTCAGGTTCAGGGAAAAATCAATCAGGGGCTCCTATTGCTGGTTGGTGTTGGACCAGAGGACCAAGAGGAAGATTTGGACTATGCTGTGAGAAAGCTTGTCAACATGCGGATTTTTTCAGACGCAGAAGGCAAGATGAACCTGTCTGTCAAAGATATTGAAGGAGAAATCCTTTCTATTTCTCAGTTTACCCTCTTTGCGGATACTAAGAAAGGCAATCGTCCAGCCTTTACAGGTGCAGCCAAGCCGGATATGGCATCAGACTTCTATGATGTTTTCAACCAAAAACTAGCGCAAGAAGTGCCTGTTCAGACAGGTATCTTTGGAGCGGATATGCAAGTTGAGTTGGTCAATGACGGACCAGTTACCATTATCCTAGATACTAAAAATAGATAAGAAAGACCAAGCCCAGCCGGCTTGGTTTTTCTCATCTATCATAAAATACTCCAAAAAGACATCGGTTCTTGATAGGCCTTGGGGAAATCTCTTTTCAGACTTTGGCTTATGCGATAGGAAGAGATGAGATGTCCTAGGATGAGGAGTGTCCCCTGAAGGAAAAGTGGGATGCTACTTAAACATATCAAGGAGAGAATCATCAGGCTATCCCATAGAAGGATTTGTAAGGCAAATCGCCAGAATCTCGGTCTAATCTGGGAATAGAGTTGACTAAAGTGATCACAAAGCTGGTTAGAAAGATAGGTCAATAGCACAGGATGAAAGAAAATGAGCCAACCGCTATAAATCAACATCCAATCCCAAGTAAGCCCCTCTTTAAATGTCAAAAATGCCAGCATAATTCCATCGATGATAAGGAGTTGAATGGTTTTGATGGAGATGATTTTTTTCATGCTAAAACCTCCTTTTCCTTAGAGACACTCCCATAAAGAGATGTGTTTATCGTAAAAATCTGGATAGTGTTCTCTTAGGTAGTCAGCCGTCATATAATATAAAGTAGAATGACAAGCAGTGATGATTGGCATAAGAGAGTAAAAACGCTGAGAACTAATGAAGGCTAAGAGGACAAAAAATAGAAAATCAATGGAGAGAATCCCTAAATAGTAGAAGCGAATCTTTTTATTGATTTTAGGATAAATCTCAGCGAATTGATGTTTGAGTCGGACAACCAAGCGAAATAGCAGGAGTCCTTGAGCAAGGAGGAAAATAAAACCAGAGAGCAAGAGCCACTCCAAAGATGTCTCGGGTCTTTTGTTAAAAAATGCGAATAGTAGCAAATCGATGACTGCAATTGCTGTAAAATGGATTCTAAAGAGTTTTTTCATAAGATGACCTCCCTCTTTTATCTAACTTCATTCTACTCCAAAAGAATGGGAGTTACAAGTAAAATGATAAAAATAGCAGAAGGGAGATTCTCTTAAGTCGACTTGTTTTTTTATTTAAGTTTTCTTCTATTATCTTACTTCTTCATCATTCCAGACAAATAAAGCTCCGATTGCATTGAGGATATAAAAGATGTATTTTCCGATATTGGCAAAATTTCCTTGAATACCAGCTTTTGTCAGCTGAACGAAATTGTAAATCAACCAAAAGCCCCACTGAGTTGTTAGTTTCAATGCGTTAAAAGCATTGGCAATGAGTGAGAGTGCAAAGGCAATGGTTGTTACATAGGCAAGGAGATTCATCTTTCCTCCATAGCCGATATAGTTGGTCACAAAGGCAAAGAGGAAGGCGATGATGGAAATGATGATGGCCGCCAATTTTAGCTGTTTTTGGCTCATTTGGTTGGGTCTGCCTTCTTGCGAAGCTTCCCATTTCTTAATAGCAAAGGTATAAATGAGGAAGGTGACGGGATAGGTGATAATGGCCGCCTTATTTCCAAGGATATAATCAATAGCACCGGACAAAATGGTATTAACAATACCAAAGTAATTTCCCCATTTGCTTAATTTCCCCGTGAAACGAGTGGATAACATGGAAATCCCAACGTTGGTTACGGAAATCAATCCAAAGGGAACAAGAGCTGTCCATGGGCCCCAGTCTACAAATTTATCGAGGCGGGAGTTGAGGTAACCAGATGCAATTGCAATCCCAACGACCAAAGCAACCCCAAAGAGGTCAAACCATTTAGATGTAGCAAAAATTTTTAGTGATTTTTTCATAGTTTAAACTATCTTTCTTTTTTTTACAAATATTCTACAATTAAATGAAAGCAAAATCAAATGATAGAAATAAAACCCTGAAAATAAAACTTTCAGGGTTGGTTGGGGGACTTGAGAAATTAGTTGATTTTCTCGACATAGAGTTGTTTTGCAATGTCCATATTCACTTGTAAATCCTCGTCTTTACTAAGGATAGTAAAGGTGTTACTGAAGCCATCAAACTGCTTGACTTGGAGCGGATCACCGATGCGAAGTGAGTGCTTATCCAGATAATGGAGAATGTCAAAACTATCGTGCACCCGAGTCAGGCGGTAGGCGCCAGCTTCCTTGATATCAGCTAGTGGCAGGTTATTGATTTCAACTAAGAGTTCTCCCTTGACAGGAATAGTTCCTCCATGAGGACAGGTCTTGGGAAATCCTAGCAATTTATCCAGTCTTTCCACGAACAGGTCAGAGACAGTATGTTCCAAGACCTCAGCTTCCTCGTGAATCTGGTCACTTGTATAGTCTAAATGATGGACTAGAAAAACTTCAATCAAGCGATGCTTACGATAGAGCTCAGAGACCAATTTAAGGCCGATGTCAGTCAGTAGATAGCCACATTCCTTGTCCTTAAGGATGAGGTTTTCGCTCTTCATCCGTTTAATCATTTCAGTTACGGCAGGGGGAGAGACTTGCATGCGAGCCGCAATTTCCTTGTTGGTGATTTTATGCAAATCTATGCCAATTTCATAAATACATTTTAGATAGTCTTCTTTATTCGGGGTCATTCGCTTCCTCTTGTCTAATATCTATATCTAGTATATCAAAAAAAGCTAGATTTCTCTAGCTGTGACTTTTTATGTTATACTTATTGCAAGAGAAAAAACGAGGAGATGGATATGACGAAAATAGCTCTTCTTTCAGATATTCATGGTAATACCACTGCTTTAGAGGCAGTTTTAGCAGATGCGCGGCAGCTAGGAGTGGATGAATACTGGCTTTTGGGAGACATTCTCATGCCAGGGACAGGGCGTAGAAGGATTTTGGACTTGTTGGCTCAACTACCGATTACGGCTAGAGTTTTGGGAAACTGGGAAGACAGTTTGTGGCATGGTGTCCGCAAGGAATTGGATAGTACTCGTCCCAGTCAACGCTATCTCTTGCGCCAGTGTCAGTATGTTTTAGAGGAAATTTCCCTAGAAGAAATTGAACTGCTCCACAATCAACCTCTCCAGATTCATCGTCAGTTTGGGGATTTGACGGTGGGAATTAGCCATCATCTTCCTGATAAGAACTGGGGGAGAGAGTTGATTCACACTGGAGAACAAGAGGATTTTGACCGCTTGGTGACCAATCCGCCTTGTGATATTGCTGTCTATGGTCATATCCACCAGCAGTTGCTTCGTTACGGGACTGGTGGGCAATTGATTGTCAATCCAGGTTCGATTGGGCAACCTTTCTTTCTAGATGCCCAGTTGCGGAAGGACTTACGGGCCCAGTATATGATTTTGGAGTTTGATGACAAGGGCTTGGTAGATATGGACTTCCGACGGGTGGACTACGATGTGGCAGCTGAATTGCAGCTAGCTAAAGACCTCAAACTTCCCTATTTTGAGGTTTACTATGAAAGTCTGGTCAATGGTATCCACCATACTCATCATCAGGAATTTCTGAGAGGATTGGCCCAGAAAGAGGGCTATGATAGGGAATTAGATGCTTGGTTGAAAAGTGGTAATAATTGACATTACAACCAAAAAGGGTATAATAAAAGAAAGAGAAGAGTAGAGGTAGGCTAGCCTCGTAAAAAGGAGAAGAGTATGCAAATTCCAAGTAGATTTACCATTGCGACTCATATGCTGATAATCATTGCTCTAGAGGGGAAGGAAAAAAAGGTGACCAGTGATTTTCTGGCTACTAGTGTCGGGGTCAATCCTGTCATTATCAGAAAGACCTTGTCCCAGTTGAAGAAGGCAGAGCTGATTTCAGTCGCGCGTGGAACGGGCGGAACAGAGATTGTCAAGGATCTCAAGGATATTAGTCTATTAGATGTTTATCAAGCTGTTGAGTGTCTTGGTAAGACAGGTCAACTTTTTAGTTTTCATGATAATCCAAATCCAAATTGCCCTGTAGGAGCTCATATTCATGATGTTTTGGATCAAAAATTGGAGAGAATTCAGCTGGCTATGGAGGCTGAGCTTGGTCAGACCAGTCTAGAACAAGTCGTGGCTGATGCAGAGAGCCAAATGAAGGATTGAGAGGGATAGATGCCCTCTTTTTCTCTATGTAAAATTGTGATAAAATAGAATCATTAAAGGAGGAAGAAATGTATCTCGTTATAGGAATTGTATTAGCCTTTATAGTGTCATTTTGGAAGGATAATAGAAGTTTGTGGAATCCAGTATTATTCTTATTATCCCTCATTTCCAGTTATTTTTATCTAGGCTACCTTTTTTATCAAAATGGGTATGAGAAGATTCATTTCGCTTTTTTTATATTTCCCTTTATTTTACTTCCTTTTTTGCTTTTTCTAAGTGGCATCTTTCTAATCTATAATGGGGTCATTTTGTTGAAGCGAGAGGGACGTTCAAAGGCTAATTATCTCTCCATGCTCCTTGGAATAGTCATTTTGCTATTTTTTGCTTTGATGTCATTTCGATTGGGAGGACGACATGAATTATTTTACACCAATCACTTTCTAAATATTTTATTTGTATTCATTTTCTACTCTTATTTTATTTTTGGCTTTGCTTTTACGGGTTTTATGCTGTACTCTATCTTGTATCTCTTTATTCCTAAGAAGAAGCATTATGATTTTATTATCATTCATGGTGCAGGTTTGTTAGACGGAGAAAAGGTAACACCTTTGCTGAAGAAGAGAATTGATAAGGCAGTAGAAGCTTACTACAAGTCTAAAAATTCTAACATAAAAATTATTGCCAGCGGTGGTCAAGGAGGAGATGAGAAGATTTCTGAAGCGCAGGCTATTACAAACTATCTGCTTGAAGAGACAGATGTTCCCCAAGATGCGATTATTCTGGAGGATCAATCAAGGACTACCTATGAGAACCTTCTCTTTTCTAAGGAACTTGGCGAGAAACTGGTAGCCAAACCTCAATTTCTCTTTGTAACAAATGACTATCATGTTTTTCGTACCAGTACCTATGCGCGTAAGTTAAATATGAAGGGAGATGGCCTCGGATGTAGGACGGCAGGCTACTACATACCATCTGCTTTTATTCGGGAGTACGTAGCGCTCTGTGTTAAGATGAAATGGCTTTTCCTTGCCTTTTATGTCCTGCTATCAGTCCTCATTTTGATAGCCTACAAAGGGATTATTTGGTAGTTAGATTTTATTTAAAAAGACTTAGAATGCACATGAAAGTATGTATTCTAGGTCTTTTGTTTTGTATACATTTAATTTTCAAGAGTATTATCTATTCTTCCAGGCTTGGTAACGGGTATCAATCAATAATTGGGTAAGGCGACCCATGGTTTCCCTTTCTTCTGGAGTGAGAGATTGAGCTTGGACAAAGAGATGATGAATGTGTTCAAGCGCCTTTAAGGAAGACAGGTCATTAATGGAGCTAATACCAGCATCAATAATGGTGCCAAAGAAGAGGTCGAAGTAGAGCTGGAGTTCTTCGTCAGAGACTGTGGCCACCCACTCCTTGATGGTTGTGTCAACTTGTTGGCTATCGCTGTTGGTCTTATCCAGTTGGACGAAGTGCTTGTCCTCAATCTGCCAACTAAAGGTATCGTGCTGGGCGATGCCACCTAAGGCAGTACTGTGAACGATGATTTGGTGGGCCGGAATTTCCAACATCATACCGATGATGGAACCTTGTGGAATGAAGACCTTGGTTTTATCCATTATCCTTTGATAGCCCTCGCTTTGTGTCAGTTCTTTGTGGAGACCAGGTGCATCAAAGGTATAAACTGCTGTGATTTGATTTTGCAAGTTTTTCTCAATTTGACTAGCAGCATAGATGGCTAGATTTCCTCCCTTGGAATGCCCAGCCAGAATGACCTTCTGCTTAGGATGGTGGGCAAAAAAGTTCTTTAAATAGCGAAGGGCGTGCTTTTGAGCAGGAATTTCCTTCATATAGGTCAGGTGGAAATCTTCCTTCCAACCAATGATACTATCATCTGTCCCACGAAAGACAATCAGATAGGTATCGAGAGTGAGGCGGTAGGTCATAGCCGCAAATTGTTTTTGCAGTTCAGGGTCGATGTCGTTGATAAAATGGGAGAGTTTGCAATTTTTGAAGCGTTTGTGTCGAGCTAATTCATCCAATAATTGGAGCCGATTTTTACTGGTCAACATGTTAGGTTCCCTTGGAACCTGAGGTGCCAGGTCTAAAAGTCGCTGAGAAACTGTAGAGACCAGATTATCAAAGGAGAGATAGGTGATTTCTGTTAAGGCTAGAATATCTAATTCATTCAAAGGAAGGTCGTAAAAGGAATCGTGTGCGACATCTTTCAGATAATCAAAAATATTGGCCATAAGAACTCCTTTCTTTTTATTTATCTTATCAAATTTCCCTCAAATTAGCTAGTAGGATTATTTCACTTTGTTGGCTAAAAACAAGCTATTTCAAATTCAGTTTCAGATCTTCTAGCATTGAAAAATCTGTTATAATAATAGAAAAGGAGAATCAGATGCAAAAGATTTTATTAGTAGAAGATGATCAGGTCATTCGTCAACAGGTCGGGAAAATGCTCTCTGAATGGGGATTTGAAGTGGTTCTGGTAGAAGACTTTATGGAAGTTTTGAGTCTTTTTGTCCAGTCGGAGCCTCATCTGGTCCTCATGGATATTGGATTGCCCTTGTTTAATGGCTATCACTGGTGTCAGGAAATCCGCAAGATTTCCAAGGTGCCTATCATGTTTCTGTCTTCGAGAGACCAGGCTATGGATATTGTCATGGCAATCAATATGGGGGCGGATGACTTTGTGACCAAGCCTTTTGACCAGCAGGTTCTTTTAGCCAAGGTTCAGGGCTTGTTGCGTCGTTCCTATGAGTTTGGGCGTGACGAGAGTTTACTGGAATATGCTGGTGTTATCCTCAATACCAAATCCATGGATTTACATTATCAAGGGCAAGTCTTGAATTTGACCAAGAACGAATTCCAGATTTTACGAGTTTTGTTTGAGCATGCAGGCAATATCGTAGCGCGTGATGACCTGATGCGGGAACTTTGGAACAGTGACTTTTTTATTGATGATAATACGCTCTCTGTCAATGTGGCTCGATTGCGTAAAAAGTTGGAAGAGCAGGGGTTGGTAGGATTTATCGAGACCAAGAAAGGGATAGGGTACGGACTGAAGCATGCTTGATTGGAAACAATTTTTTCTAGCCTATCTGCGTTCCCGTAGTCGTCTGTTTGTCTATCTGATTTCTTTGACGTTTCTGGTCTTACTCTTTCAGTTTTTATTTGCCAGTTTGGGAATTTACTTTCTCTACTTTTTCCTCTTGTGTTGCTTTGTAACCATCTTATTTTTCGCTTGGGACATATTGGTAGAAATGCAGGTCTATCGCCAGGAAATTCTCTACGGGGAGAGGGAAGCCAAATCTCCATTGGAAAGAGTTTTGGCTGAAAAATTAGAAGCGCGAGAGATGGAACTCTATCAGCAGAGGTCAGATTCAGAAAGAAAACTGACGGATTTGCTGGATTACTATACCTTGTGGGTCCATCAGATTAAGACCCCCATTGCAGCCAGTCAACTCTTAGTTGCAGAAGTAGCCGACCGCCAACTGAAGCAGCAATTAGAACAGGAAATTTTCAAGATTGATTCCTATACCAATCTAGTTTTACAGTACCTGCGTTTAGAAAGTTTCCATGATGATTTGGTCTTGAAGCAGGTGCAAATTGAGGACTTGGTCAAGGAAATAATTCGTAAATATGCTCTTTTCTTTATTCAAAAAGGCCTAAATGTCAACCTATATGACCTTGATAAAGAAATTGTGACGGATAAGAAGTGGTTACTAGTGGTCATTGAACAAATTATCTCAAATAGTCTCAAGTACACCAAGGAAGGTGGTCTGGAGATTTATATGGAAGGCCAGGAACTCTGTATCAAGGATACGGGAATCGGGATAAAAAACAGTGATGTCCTCCGAGTCTTTGAACGTGGCTTCTCAGGATATAATGGACGCCTAACTCAGCAGTCATCTGGACTTGGCCTCTATCTATCTAAGAAAATTTCTGAAGAACTGGGGCACCAGATTCGTATCGAGTCTGAGGTTGGAAAAGGAACGATAGTGCGGATTCAGTTTGCTCAAGTAAACTTAGTCCTTGAGTGAGAAGAGACAATGAGTTTTTACCCAATCTCTTTTTGCTATATTTCAGGATATTTGAAGACTGTTTTTTACAAAACCAATAATAGAATTTTTAATACGGAATATAGTATAAATACTGGTTCAAAGTGAAGTTTTGTATGCTTTATACTTTTGTTGAGTATAAAATCTATAAACTAAGGGTGAATTACAAAAATTAATTTGAGATGAAGTGAATTGTAGACTTGGGAAATGTCTCCTATTCGATTTCAGAATGAATCGTTGATACAGGATTAAAAGAACTGCAGCTTTCTTTTTATTTTGAATGAGATAGGTGTATATAGATTTGTGTAACTGGTGTAGAACTGTTTCCAAGAATTTATTGAATGTATCGAATACACACATCCTATTGATTTTGAACCAGTTTTTAATTTCTAAATGTTATAATAGTTTTATCAAGTAAAAGGAGACTACCATGATTGGAGACAATATAAAATTCTTACGAAAATCACATAATCTGATATAACCAGAATTTTCACGGATTGTGGGTGTGTCACGAAATAGCCTAAATCGTTAGAAAAACTGAAAAAGCTTACTTTCAATAGAAGTGTTGGAAATATTCATTTTACATCTATCAAAGAAACATGGGATAGACCTATATTTTACAAAATAGCAAATTATATTTTGAATGATAGTAAAAACTGCAGAACTTGTGTGATTTACAATTATTGCACTCAATGTCTGAGTATCGCACTATCTGAAATAAGGAATAGTAGAGATTGTTCTGAGATATGTAAAAAAACGCATTAGCAAGGAGTATCGTATATGCTACCATATCTTAAAACTATTAGATGGTATCTCTTCTTTAATTTTCTTTTTGGTGTAGTATCGAATATCTGCACAGCTTTGTTACCGTATTTCACGCAGGCATTAATCAAAGGGGATTATCAAGTAGCTCTATATGGTTACTCTATGTCAGTGGCAGGCTATTTGAGTTGTAACTATATCCAAATGATACTTGATTGGAAGCAGGGGATTATCTTTTCGACTACTTTGAAAAATGAGTGGTTTCGTTCACTTCTGGGACTCAGTCACCACGATTTCAAGCAGAAAACAGTAGCAGAGTATATTTCCTTTCAATCTAATGACCTAGATTCGTTGGAAAAGGATTACCTTCCTCCATTGATGAGTTTTATCAAACAAATTTTACGTATCATCATTTACGCTTTCATTATTAGCAGAACAATTAATCCTATTGTATCACTGATTTTAATCTTTTCCACTGGAATTAGTATTCAAATTCCTAAAATCGTTGGGAAGTTGACCGCTAATCGTAGACAGGTTTACTTGAAAAAACAAGGAGATTACTATCGAACTTTGGAGGATTTGCTCATGGGACATCATTTGGTAAATAAACTAACTATGTCGCATTTTTTGAATCAACAAAAGAGTTCTCTAAAGAATTTGCAGGATAAGTATTTTAAGTATGGTTTGACAAAAATTACAGGCATCTTATTGACAGGTGTTTCTTTTGAATTCATTAGTCTTGTTCTGTTTATTTATTTAGCCTACTCTCTATCTCACCAGCAACTCGGTATTCCTGAGGTGGTGGCGAGTTTCGGATATATTAATGCTTTTTCTGAACCAATACAGGAAATCCTTTATGATTTACAAATGTTAGAGTCCGTAAAGCCTGTAATCAAGAGTTTTCAAAACATTGTTGGGAGACCCGTTTCAGTTCAAGCACCTCAACATTCTTTTGATACGATTACTTTGAAAAACATTTCCAAACAACTGGGAGAATCAAAATTGATAATTACTTCCGCTACGATTCAAAAAGGGGATAAAATTGCGCTTATTGGTAAGAATGGGTCTGGAAAAAGTAGTCTTCTCAACATTTTAAATGGAACAGATGAAGATTTTGAAGGACAAATTGTGCTAGATGGGCTTGTTTTGGACCATCTTTGGGGAAGATTCGGTATGATTCTGCAACAAGAACATACATTTATTTCGAGTTATGAAAATAATGTAACGCTATTCAATAGTTTCAATGAAAAATTCAGAGAAGAAGATTTTGAAAAAATTCCACCACAATCCCTGTCAGGTGGTCAGCAACAACGAATGTATTTAAATCGTGAGAAAAATCGTAAAAATCCATTGCTTATCCTAGACGA
This sequence comes from Streptococcus mitis, assembly GCA_946190205.1. Taxonomy (GTDB): domain Bacteria; phylum Bacillota; class Bacilli; order Lactobacillales; family Streptococcaceae; genus Streptococcus; species Streptococcus mitis_DI. The sequence continues at coordinate 140,389 of CAMHZO010000001.1, forward strand.
ACCTTTCTCTGCCTTGGATACTAATCAGTTTAAAATGGAATTGGAAAGAGTTCTGGAACTACCAAGTGCCGTCATTGTTACTTTACATCGCCAAAACGAATTATTAAGTAAGTTTGACCAAGTTTGGGAAATTAAGAATGGAGAACTTGTAATTTTGAAATAGCTAAATTATAAAGAATAAAACGCATAGTATCAAGGTTCAGGAGATACCGTTTTTCCTTCTTCGGATAAGGAAACAAAAATTTCTTGCTTCATCTATCTATTCAATTGATAGATTTCTTCGAAGAAAGACTGTAAAATTTTTGATATAATGTTAAGGATGGACTGACGGATATTTAAAGGATAATTTTCAAAAGAATAACAGGTGAGAAGAAAAATATGTAAGATTGGACAGAAGTCTCTCTACCATCATCCATGCAGAAACAAAATTATACGAAATAAAAGGAGTAACCAATGACTGGAAACTATTCAACACGTGAATACCGTGAGAAATTATATGATGATCTTCATGTTCGATTAAGAGATACAGTGATTTTGATGTGTGCGATTTTTATTGCCTCTATTGGCCTAAATATGAATTCAACAGCTGTCATTATTGGAGCCATGCTGATTTCCCCTCTTATGACACCGATTGTTGGACTGGGGTTTGGTGATGGAGATCATGTCCTATCTTCACTTTGATTATTGGAAAAAAACGGCTCGGTCAGGAGCTAGTATGAATAAGGAGAACAAATGAAACGTTTAAAAATGTTATGGCATATTATGCAGGTTACGGGTTTTACTCGGTTTGCTCTGAGTTTTGTGACCTTTGTTTTTGGGTCAGGAGGCGTGCTTTTCCTAGTTGAACCTGCTATCACAAATTACGGAGACGGTCTTTGGTATGCTTTTGTGACTTCGACGACTGTCGGCTACGGGGATCTCCTAGCTGTGACCTTGATTGGAAGGATTACCAGTGTCTTCTTGACGATTTATGGGCTCATATTTTTTGGCTGTTTATCAGCTGTTATTTTTAATTATTATACCAATTTAAATAAGGAAAGAGGAGAGGACAAATGACTGCCAATTATTCAACACGGGAATACCGTGAGAAATTATACGATGACCTTCATGTTCGATTGAGAGATACAGCGATTTTGATGTGTGCAATTTTTATTGCCTCTATCGGACTAAATATGAATTCAACAGCTGTCATTATAGGAGCCATGTTGATTTCACCTCTCATGACACCGATTGTTGGACTGGGATTCGGTTTAGCTATTTTTGATACGCGTTTAATCAAGCAATCTCTAGAGGTTTTATTGACTCAAGTGTTGGTCAGTTTGCTTGTCTCGACTCTGTATTTCTGGATTTCTCCCTTGTCTTATGCAAGTAGCGAGTTGATTGCACGAACCTCTCCAACCATTTGGGATGTCCTCATTGCTATTGCTGGTGGGATTGCTGGTGTGATCGGTTCAAGGAAAAAAGAAGCAAACAATATCGTGCCAGGAGTAGCCATTGCTACAGCTCTGATGCCGCCTATCTGTACTGCTGGCTATGGTTTAGCTAATGGGAATGTACGATTTTTATTGGGGGCTCTCTATCTTTTCTTGATCAACTGTGTCTTTATCATGCTAGCCAACATTGTTGGAACAAGAATTTTGATGAGAAAATCTCCTTTAACTTCATTTAAAGAGCTGAGCATTAAAATGAGAATTGGCTTGATATCTTTGATTGTATTGTTGATTCTTCCAGCTAGCTATTCGGCAGTTACTCTGACAATAGAACAAGCGCGAAAAGAAGGAATCAAGCAGTTTGTAGGAAAAGAGTTCGCCAATCACACGGTCATTAATCAAGTCTACAAATCAAGAAACAATGAGTTGGTCTTGACGGTTGTTGGAGATCCGATTTCAGAAGAAGAATTAGAAACGCTCCACCAAAAACAAGCCTCTTACGGTATTCAATCTGTTCAATTGAAAGTCAATCAAGTTCATAATTCGCCAACATTAGACAGTGATTCGACCAAGGAATTTTATGAAACCATTAACAAGTATATCGATCAAAAACTCTCTGAAAAGGATTCACAAAAAGATCTCGTAAAAGAAAATGAAGCAGACAAGGATTGAGGATACTGACTTTATCTAACTCATGAAAGCAAATCTTGTGTGGTGGTTTGGTCAATCACTACTAGCTCGGATTAAATAATACTCTTCGAAAATCAAATTCAAACCACGTCAGCGTCGCCTTACCGTACTCAAGTACAGCTTGCGGCTAGCTTCCTAGTTTGCTTTTTGATTTTCATTGAGTAAAAATATAAAAAGCAACAGCTGAAATAGTTGTTGCTTTTTAGGTAGCTAGGATTTTATCTCTTATTTCTCAACGCGTGATTTGTTGGCGATATCAGCTAGGATAGCTTGAACAAAGTCATCAACTGAGACAGTTTGTGTTTCTTTTTGGCCATAGCGACGAACGTTAACAGTTCCGTCTTCCATTTCCTTGTCCCCAACGATCAATTGGTAAGGAATCTTGCTTGTTTGTGACGCACGGATCTTGAACTGCATTTTTTCATTGCGCTCATCTACATCTGCACGGACACCACGGTCACGGAGTTTTTTAGCTACTTCCCATGCGTAGTCCACGTGTTTTTCGTTAGATACTGGGATGAGAGTTACTTGGTGAGGTGCTAGCCATGTTGGGAAGGCACCCTTGTAGTTCTCAATCAAGATAGCTGTGAAGCGTTCCATAGTTGAGATAACTCCACGGTGGATCATAACTGGACGGTGCTCTTCACCATCAGCTCCGATATATTTAAGGTCGAAGCGTTCTGGAAGCAAGAAGTCAAGTTGGATAGTAGAAAGAGTTTCTTCTTTTCCAAGAGCGGTCTTAACTTGAATATCCAATTTTGGTCCGTAGAAGGCTGCTTCACCTTCGGCTTCAAAGTAGTCCACGCCCATTTCATCAAGGGCTGCACGAAGCATGGTTTGAGCATTTTCCCACATCTCATCGTTGTCAAAGTACTTGTGAGTATCTTGAGGGTCACGAAGAGAGAGGCGGAAGCGGTATTCAGTCAAGTTGAAATCTTCATAAACATCGATAATCAACTGAAGGGCACGCTGGAATTCTTCTTGGATTTGTTCTGGAGTCACAAAGAGGTGACCGTCGTTGAGTGACATTTCACGTACACGTTGAAGACCAGTGAGGGCACCAGATTTTTCATAACGGTGCATCATACCGATTTCAGCAATACGGATTGGCAACTCACGGTAAGAATGAACATGGTGTTTGAAGACTTGGATGTGGTGCGGGCAGTTCATTGGACGAAGGACGAATTCTTCCCCGTCACCCATGTCCATAGTTGGGAACATGTCTTCTTGGTAATGATCCCAGTGACCAGAAGTCTTGTAAAGCTCAACTGAAGCAAGTGGCGGAGTGTAGACGTGTTGGTAGCCTGAAGCCAACTCCTTATCAACGATATAGCGTTCCAACTCACGACGAATAGTCGCACCATTTGGCAACCAGAATGGAAGCCCTTGACCAACCTCTTGAGAAATCATGAAGAGGTCAAGCTCTTTACCAAGTTTGCGGTGGTCACGTTCCTTAGCTTCTTCACGCATTTGAAGGTAGTTTTTCAAGTCTTTCTTGTCAAACCAAGCTGTACCATAGATACGTTGCATCATAGCGTTGTCGCTATTTCCACGCCAGTAAGCACCTGCTACATGGAGAAGGTGGAAGATTTGGATACGGCCTGTTGATGGGACGTGAGGGCCACGGCAGAGGTCTACATACTCACCTTGACGATAGATAGTCAAACCACCTTCGTCTTCAGAGTGTTCTTCAATCAATTCTAATTTGTAAGGGTCGTTCTTGAAGATTTCACGTGCCTCGTCTTTAGTCACTTCTTCACGAATAGATGGGAAGTTTTCTTTGACAATTTTTTGCATTTCTTCTTCGATACGAGGAAGGTCTTCGTTAGAGATTTGACCAGCTGTGTTGTCAGTATCGTAGTAGAAACCATCTTCGATAGCTGGACCAACCCCCAAGTGAATGTCTGGGAAAAGACGACGAGCTGCTTGGGCGAACAAGTGAGCAGCTGAGTGACGCAAGATTGGAAGGGCATCTTCGTGATCAGGTGTCACGATTTCGATGCTTCCATCTTCAGTGATAGCACGAGTAGTGTCGATGAGTTTGCCGTTGAATTTACCAGCCAAGGCCTTTTTAGCTAGGGAATTGCTGATAGATTGGGCAATTTCAAAAGTTGTAACGCCAGATTCGAATTCACGAACAGCGCCATCTGGGAAAGTAATGTTAATCATGATGTTCTCCTTACTTATATTATTGACGAATGTGTTAACCCTATTCTGAAAACAGGGACAGAGGATTGTGAAAGCTAGAAAAACAAAAAGCGACATCCTCGAAAGGACGTCGCAACGTGGTTCCACCTTCATTTATGTTCCTCAAAAAAGAGGGACACCTCTGATTGGCTCTAACGTGGCCACCGTTTTATGTTTTCATAAAAAACGCAAGAGTAGTGTCAGTTTAGGCTTCCTATGCGTTTCCAGCAACCACGCACTCTCTGGTAGAAAGGGACTAAGTGACTTGTCTCTATGGATTATTATAGCATGATTGTGAGATTTTTCAAGGATTTTGTGAAAGTTTTTGTTTTTCATTTTTGTAGAATATGCTTGATGACAATACCGGAAGCCATGCCCATCAGAGCCAAGGTTTCATAGATTAGTAAGTAAATTAGTATAAACTCACCAAAAGTTATGATAGTAAAGCAAAAGAGCAGTCCGTTACCAATTAACCACCAAAGTGAGAAACGGAAACGGTAGCTATAGAGTAACGATATAATCAAGATTACCAGAGGTGTAAAGAAGAGAATATTATTTACGTAGAGACTCTTGAGCAAAAGGGGGTCAGAAATGATTAGTGATAACAACTCATAAAGTGGCCAATAAAAGAAAAATATGACCAGATAGTAGGGGAGATGGGAATAGAATCTACGCATGATAATCATCTCGTTTTAAAAAACAGACAACTTAGATTTCTTGCTATGATTATTATAGCATGTTTAAAACAAGAAAGTAAATCTGTTGACAAAGAAGTTAGTTATTGGTAGAATAGGGATTGTCGTAAAGACAAATAACTTCTTCTTGGTTACAGGCATGCCAACCTGTCACTCGGATGAAGCCAAATAAAAAGGAGAAACATCATGGCAATCTCAAAAGAGAAAAAAAATGAAATCATCGCACAATATGCACGTCACGAAGGTGATACAGGTTCAGTAGAGGTTCAAGTTGCTGTCCTTACTTGGGAAATCAACCACCTTAACGAACACATCAAACAACACAAAAAAGACCACGCTACTTACCGTGGATTGATGAAAAAAATCGGTCGCCGTCGTAACTTGCTTGCATACTTGCGTAAAAACGACGTTAACCGTTACCGTGAGTTAATCAACTCTCTAGGACTTCGTCGTTAATCTGCTTTATTTTCCACTTACATTGCGTTGTTACCTTACCTCGATATACTCAAGTATAATCTTCGGTTACGGTTCCTAGCACTGTAAGGTAAAATAAACCAGATATTCTCCCTTCGGGGAGATTTTTTTGTTTCACTGAAAGTTTCGTACATTCTTCTCCTCGTCGCCTAGTCTATAAACGTTTTATCCAGCAAGAATCATGATGCTAAGGGCGTAAGAAATCCGTATGAAAATAGGGAAACGACACCGTGTTCGATGAACACAAGGAGTTCCATCTTTTTCACTAGGATTTTAGCCTGAGCTCAAATCAGCTCTCTGATTTTCAGAGGGCTTTTTTATTGAGGTTTTATCGGTCACAATTTTGGAGACTACAAAAACCTCAAATGGTATCAGCTAATTACACCATAAAGGTGCGTAGCTACTCGGCTTGAAAAGCCGAGTAGCTGTCTGCAAGCCCCCTCGGAGAGCCCACACTTTACGAAGTAAAGTATAGTATGTTATACTTTACATGGAAGTAGTCACCGAATTCCAGTTAGAAATTACTTTGTAACTACGTTTTGAGGAGGAGTAAAATGCTTTCCTATGTTCGACATTACCCACTAGCGATAGCTAAATTAATGTGTCTGTGCTCTCCTAAAATCTGCTGATTTATTACTGACCAATACAGGAGGTTTTTTATGGGACAGACAATCATATCTGCTATTGGTGTTTATATTTCCACCAGTATCGATTATTTAATTATTTTATTTATTTTATTTGCACAGCTATCACAGAATAAACAAAAATGGCATATTTATGCGGGGCAATATCTAGGCACAGGCTTACTTGTAGGGGCGAGTTTAGTTGCTGCTTATGTCGTTAATTTCGTGCCTGAAGAATGGATGGTTGGATTGCTTGGTTTAATTCCTATCTATTTAGGGATTCGCTTTGCAATTGTTGGAGAAGGTGAGGAAGAAGAGGAAGAAGAGGAAGAAATTATTGAAAGATTAGAACAAAGCAAGGCAAATCAACTGTTTTGGACAGTTACATTGCTAACAATTGCGTCTGGTGGAGATAATTTAGGTATCTATATACCTTATTTTGCTTCGTTAGATTGGTCACAGACCCTCGTGGCGTTGCTTGTGTTTGTAATCGGCATAATTATCTTATGCGAGATTAGTCGGGTGTTATCCTCTATTCCGTTAATATTCGAGACAATTGAAAAATACGAGCGAATCATTGTGCCCTTAGTATTCATTGTACTTGGACTATACATCATGTATGAAAATGGCACGATAGAGACTTTTCTGATCGTGTAGATTTTTTTGTTTCACTAGGATTTTAGCCCGAGCTCAAATCAGCTCTCTGACTTCAGAGGGCTTTTTACATTGTCATCTTACCTTGCTATGCTCAAGCATTATCTTTGCTTATGCTTCCTAGCACTGTATGGAAAAATCAACCATAATTTTTCTGATTTTAATTGTATTTTTTCCATAGCTTGTTACACAGTTGAAAATATGGTATACTTTTTCATGAGAATTTTCTAAATTTTTAAGATTCTATCAAAGGAGGTTTGCATGCTTTCCAAATTTTCTGGAAGCCGACAAGACCAGCAATTTGTGTTACTTTTAGTTATTTTGCTAGGTATTTTAGGGATTTCTCTCTTTCTAGCAGTTTCAATGGGATCTGTTGCGATTGATCTAGGAGATACCTATCGGATTATTTTGAGCAGGTTGGGATTTCCTCTTGAGGTAGGAGAGGTTTCCAAGTCCACTCTTGCCATTGTATGGAACATGAGATTCCCTCGAGTATTGTTAGGTCTGATAGTAGGAGCAGGCCTTTCTATGTGTGGTAGCGTGATGCAGTCCACAGTGAACAATCCTATCGCTGAGCCCTATGTCTTAGGCATCTCTGCTGGTGCAACTCTAGGTGCAACCTTGAGCATCATTCTTGGTTTAAAAGTGATGATTAGCCTTGGAGCTTTTCTTGGAGCTATTTTGGCAACAATTGCTGTCCTCATCATTGCCTCTATGCAGGGAAGGATGACAACATCTAGTCTGATCTTATCAGGAACGGTGGTCAATGCTCTCTTTCTAGCTTTTTCCAACTTTATTATCTCAGTTGGCGCTAATGCGGATAGTGTGATGACCATTAAGTTTTGGACCATGGGCTCGCTCGCTGGGACTTCCTGGGCAGACTTGGTCCTGCCAACTATAGTAGTAGGAATAGCCTTTCTATTTTTCTCTACTCAGTATCGTGTTTTCAATGCGATGATGATGGGAGATGAGGCTGCTTTAACTTTGGGAATTCCTTTACGCTTTTATTGGTATCTTTATGTGACAATGGTGGCTGTGCTGACAGCAGTCTTAGTGGCAACCTGTGGGATTATTGGATTTGTTGGTCTGATTACTCCACATTTAGCTCGAGGGTTAGTAGGAACGAATTACAAGAGGCTTTTTCCTGTTGCAACCTTGCTGGGTGCCCTCTTTGTCATTTGGGCAGACGTACTCTCTCGTATCATCATTCCAAACGCAGAGCTTCCTATTGGTATTTTCACAGCCTTAGTAGGTGCCCCCTTCTTTATCTACATTGTTGGAGGTAGGCGAAGGGAGGTGAGGGTCTGATATGGACTTGATTTGTCAGGATATCCATTTTGGACTAGGAGAGAAAAAAATCCTCAAAGGAGTCTCTCTTAAGGTTGAGGGGCATCAATTTCACACGATACTAGGACCAAATGGAAGCGGAAAAACCAGTCTACTTAAACTCCTCTATCGTCAGGAAAAGGCGGACAAAGGCTTGATAAGCCTAGATGGAAAGTCTCTGGAACAATGGACGCTCAAAGAAACAGCCAAGCAAATGGCAGTTGTGACCCAGTTTAACCAACTGCAGTTTGATTGTACAGTTGAAGAAATCGTCTTGCTGGGAAGAACTCCCCACCTCTCTTTTTTAGAGAAGGAAAATGAAAGGGATTATGCCCTCGTTCAAGATGCCCTCGTCAAGGTGGATATGCTTGAGAAGAAAACTCGTCTCTATTCGTCTCTGTCAGGGGGAGAGAAACAGCGAGTCTTACTAGCCCGCGCCTTGGTGCAAGAACCGACTCTCTTGCTCTTGGACGAGCCAACCAATCACTTGGATATCAAGTATCAGCTAGACTTGTTGGCCATTGTGAAGAATCTCAAGGTCAATGTTCTAGCTGTCCTGCATGATATTCAACTTGCTTGTCGCTATTCGGATTATCTCTATCTGATGAAAGAGGGGGAAATCCTTTACCAAGGGACTCCAAAGGAGACCATCACCCCTGAGTCATTGCAAACTGTATACGGAGTTCAAAGTCAGGTGACTTGGACCGAGGATCAGCAAGCTATGATTCACTATTTATAAGAATGAAAAGGAAAACAAGATGAAAAAAACACTAAGCATTTTACTCGTAACAGTAGCTACCCTAACCATGGCAGCTTGTGGCAATACTACTACAGAAAAAGCTACCACACAATCTAGCACAGAGACAAGTCAAAAGGCTAACGCAGAGACGACTTATCCGCTAACTATCAAAACTTATGATGCTAAGGGAAATGAAGTCGAACAAGTTTTTGACAAGGCACCTGAAAAAGTTATCACTAACAATCTTTCAACCACTGAAATCTTATTGGAGTTAGGGTTGAAGGATAAAATTGTTGGCATGCTCAATCCAGACAATGCTGTGACGGACAAATACAAGGACGCGATTGCGACTATTCCTCAAATTGGGGATAAAAAAACAGTCTCACAAGAGACAGTCCTTTCTTATGAGCCGGACGCTGTGATGGGTCGAAACATGATGTTTTCTGAAAAATCTTTGGGGACAGTTAGTACTTGGAATGAAAACAAAATCCCAGTTTATACGCAAAAAGCTTCTCTCTCAACGATTCAGCAAGATTTGGGGAATATCGTAGAAGATGTCAAAAATCTTGGAATGATTTTTAATGTTCAGGACAAGGCTAATGAATACGCAGCCCAATTACAAACTAAAATTGACGCTGTTAAGAAAGCAAATCCAGCAAGCCAAGGTGAAAAGAAAAAGGCTTTGATTATGGTTGCTTATAATGATGAAACCTTTGGTGCCTACAAGTCTGCTTTGCAAGAAAGTTTACTGAACCAACTTGGTTATACAAACGTTGCAACGGGAACATCAGGCTTGACCTTGGAAAACCTCGTGTCAATGGATCCTGAATTGATTATCTATGTAACCAGCGATCGTAATAAAAAATTGGATGAAAAAGCAGTAGAGTTGATGAAGGCAAATGCTGTTTTGGAAAGCGTTCCTGCTATTAAGAATCAAAAAATCATGACCATCTCTTACGATGAATTGATGGACTATGGTCCAGCAGTGATTGATTCCCTTGAGAAAATCAATGACTTTATCAATAAATAATAAGTTTGATTGGGAAGGAATTCAAGTCAAAATCAGCCTTCCTTCTAACTACGACCCCAATCAAACCTATCCGGCTATTTTATTGAATGATGGAAACTTGGATTTCCTATCTTCCCTTTCCGAATCTGTGATTTTAGTGGGCTTGACCTCTAAAAATCGCTTAGACGATTACACTCCCTGGAAGGCATCTGCTCTGAGAGATGGGGCTCCAGATTTTGGAGGTCAGGCCAAGGTCTATCATGATCATTTGTTTGGAGGTCTTTTAGACAAGTTGCAGTCGCTTTATCGTCTGGACGAAACTCGCCTTGCTTATGGAGGTTACTCACTAGGTGGTTTGGCGGCAGTTTACAGTCTTTTCAGCTTTGACAAGGTTTCCTGTGTTTTCTCTATCTGCGGTTCTTTTTGGTATCCTGATTTTGTGGCTTACTGCAAGAAAGAGACAGTGAAAAATCTAGATTGTTTGCTGTATTTACAGAATGGTCAAACAGAAGGAGCATACCATACTAATCGCTTGGCTCAAGCACCAGTCTATGCTGAGAAAATCCATACCAGTCTTCAGAAACGCTATCCGAACGGTCAGTTTGTCTTTGATCCTTATGGACACCATGAACAAGTAGTTGAGCGATTTTTAGCTTTTTCCAGCTGGTTGGCCCAAAAATGGAAAATTAAGTAAAAGAATTATCCCTTGGCTTTTGCCAAGGGATTGTTGTATTTATTTAACCAAGGTTTTCTCTCTTTTTATCTGGATTCCAGACGAAGCTTGCGATAAAGCTAAAGATGATGGTTAGGATAGCGAGGATAATGGCAAGGATGAGAGCAGGGATGCGGATAAACCACCAGAGTGGGTTTGGTTTTTTATCATTGTGCCATTGTTTCGTTTCTTGGTCCAAACGTTGGAATTCTGCTTGAATGCGATTGGCGACTGTTTCAATGCCTTCATCATTCATTTTCTTGATATCTGAGATATCGATTGGATTTCCAAAGTTCATATCGACACGTTCGCGGCTAACCAAGCCTTTCAAGGTTATAGGACCTGTGTAGGTAACCGGCATAATACGGACCTTGGCCATTTTGGCAATCAGGGCAACTCCACCCTTGACATCGTTTGAGTGACGGCTCCCACTTGGGAACATGATAAGGGAGCGGTCACTTTTTTTAAGAACATTGATAGGATATTTGATGGCTGAGGCGCTAGGATTTTCACGGTCGATAGGAAAGGCACCACACATACGAATCCACCAGCCAAAGATACGGTTGGTAAAGAGCTCTTTTTTGGCCATAAAGATAAATTGTTTTGGTTTGGTCGCAAAGGCCATATAAACTGGATCCCACCAGGTGCGGTGAGGTGCAACCAAAATATAATTTTCATCTTGATTAGGAATTTTATCAGTATTATGATAATGGGCATTGCCATTGATGGACCATAGGAGCAATACAACCAATCCACGTAAATAAGTATAAAACATGCGATCTCCTTCGATTATTTTCTTGTTATTATTATACCTTATCAAAGGAGGGCTGGCAAACTTTTCCCTTGACTAGGTTCGTATTTGGGATGAGATTAGAATTCTTTTAGAAAAAATGATATGATAGAATTCATGGATAAAAATAAGATTATGGGATTAACCCAAAGAGAAGTCGAGGAAAGACAGGCTAAGGGCTTGGTCAATGATTTTACCGCATCGGCTAGTACAAGCACTTGGCAAATCGTTAAACGAAATGTCTTTACCCTTTTTAATGCTTTGAACTTTGCCATTGCTTTGGCACTAGCCTTTGTGCAGGCTTGGAGCAATCTGGTCTTCTTTGCCGTTATCTGCTTTAACGCTTTTTCTGGGATTGTGACTGAGCTGCGGGCCAAACACATGGTGGACAAGCTCAATCTCATGACTAAGGAAAAGGTTAAAACCATTCGTGATGGCCAGGAAGTAGCTCTGAATCCTGAAGAATTGGTTTTAGGAGACGTCATTCGTCTGTCTGCTGGGGAGCAGATTCCTAGTGATGCCTTGGTTCTAGAAGGTTTTGCGGAAGTCAATGAAGCCATGTTGACCGGTGAGAGTGATTTGGTGCAAAAGGAAGTTGACGCCTTGCTTTTGTCTGGAAGTTTCCTAGCCAGTGGGTCAGTTTTGGCTCAAGTCCACCATGTCGGGGCAGACAACTATGCTGCCAAACTCATGCTGGAAGCCAAAACTGTGAAACCGATCAACTCCCGTATCATGAAATCGCTGGACAAGCTAGTTGGTTTTACGGGGAAGATTATCATTCCCTTTGGTCTGGCTCTCTTGCTAGAAGCTTTGCTTTTAAAAGGCCTACCTCTCAAGTCATCCGTTGTAAATTCATCGACAGCCCTTTTGGGGATGTTACCTAAAGGAATCGCCCTTTTGACCATCACTTCGCTCTTGACTGCAGTGATCAAACTGGGCTTGAAAAAGGTTTTGGTGCAGGAGATGTACTCTGTCGAGACCTTGGCGCGAGTGGATATGCTTTGTTTGGACAAGACAGGTACCATCACTCAAGGAAAGATGCAGGTAGAGGCTGTTCTTCCTTTGACTCAAGCTTATGATGATGAAGCTATTGCAAGTATCCTGACCAGTTATATGGCCCATAGTGAAGATAAAAATCCAACAGCTCAAGCTATTCGCCAGCGTTTCCAAGGTCAGGTAGCCTACCCTATGCTTTCGAATCTTCCTTTCTCAAGCGACCGCAAGTGGGGAGCCATGGAATTGGAAGGTCTGGGGACAGTTTTCCTAGGTGCGCCTGAGATGTTGTTGGACTCTGAAGTCCCAGAAGCCAGAGAGGCTTTGGAGAGAGGATCACGTGTCTTGGTTTTAGCCCTCAGTCATGAAAAACTAGACAACCACAAACCACAAAAACCTTCTGATATTCAGGCTCTGGCTTTGCTAGAAATCTTGGACCCGATACGAGAAGGAGCAGCTGAGACGCTGGACTATCTCCGTTCTCAGGAAGTGGGACTTAAAATTATCTCTGGTGATAATCCGGTCACTGTGTCCAGTATTGCCCAGAAGGCTGGCTTTGCAGACTATCACAGTTATGTAGATTGCTCAAAAATCACAGATGAGGAATTGATTGCCATGGCTGAAGAGACAGCTATTTTCGGACGGGTTTCCCCCCATCAAAAGAAACTCATCATCCAAACGTTGAAAAAAGCAGGGCATACAACGGCTATGACAGGGGATGGAGTTAATGATATCCTGGCTCTTCGTGAGGCGGATTGTTCTATCGTGATGGCTGAGGGAGACCCTGCGACTCGTCAGATTGCTAATCTGGTTCTCTTGAACTCTGACTTTAATGATGTTCCTGAGATTCTCTTTGAAGGTCGTCGGGTGGTCAATAACATCGCCCATATCGCCCCTATTTTCTTGATTAAGACTATTTATTCCTTCCTGTTAGCGGTCATCTGTATTGCCAGTGCTCTTCTAGGACGGTCTGAGTGGATTTTGATTTTCCCCTTCATTCCGATCCAGATTACCATGATCGACCAATTTGTGGAAGGTTTCCCACCATTCGTTTTGACGTTTGAGCGAAATATCAAGCCTGTCGAGCCAAACTTCCTCAGAAGGTCTATGCTTCGTGCCCTACCAAGTGCACTTATGGTTGTGTTCAGCGTTCTTTTTGTGAAAATATTTGGAAGTAGCCAAGGTTGGTCTGAGTTAGAAATCTCAACTCTACTCTATTATCTCTTGGGGTCAATTGGTTTCTTATCCGTATTTAGAGCCTGCATGCCATTTACCCTATGGCGTGTCCTCTTGATTGTTTGGTCAGTAGGAGGCTTCCTAGCTACAGCTCTCTTCCCAAGAATTCAAAAACTACTTGAAATTTCAACCTTAACAGGACAAACATTACCTGTTTATGGTGTCATGATGCTGGTGTTTACCGTCATTTTCATCCTGACTAGTCGCTATCAAGCCAGAAAATAAAGAAAGGCTGCAATCTGTGGATTGCGGTCTTTTTAGGTACAAGATTGCCAGCTGAAATGTGGTATAATAAGAGGTAATAGAGTTTTGGAAAGTGAGAGAAAATGATTTCAAAGAGATTAGAATTAGTGGCTTCCTTTGTGCCACAGGGAGCCATTTTACTAGATGTGGGAAGTGACCATGCTTATCTGCCTATCGAGTTGGTCGAAAGAGGCCAAATCAAAAGTGCCATTGCAGGTGAGGTGGTGGAAGGTCCCTATCAGTCCGCGGTTAAAAATGTTGAAAGTCACGGGTTAAAGGAGAAAATCCAAGTCCGTTTAGCAAATGGCTTGGCAGCCTTTGAAGAGGCAGATAAGGTATCGGTCATTACCATTGCTGGTATGGGTGGTCGTTTGATTTCTAGGATTTTAGAAGAAGGCTTGGACAAGTTAGCTAATGTAGAACGATTGATTCTCCAACCCAATAATCGTGAAGACGACTTGCGTATCTGGCTACAAGAGAACGGATTTCAGATTGTAGCTGAAAGCATCTTAGAAGAAGCTGGCAAGTTTTACGAGATTTTGGTGGTGGAAGTAGGACAAATGAAGTTATCAGCTAGCGATGTCCGCTTTGGTCCCTTCTTGTCCAAAGAGCTCAGTCCAGTCTTTGTCCAAAAATGGCAAAAAGAAGCTGTTAAGCTAGAGTTTGCCCTCGGACAAATCCCAGACAAAAATCTGGAGGAACGTCAAGTTCTAGTAGATAAAATTCAAGCCATCAAGGAGGTTCTCCATGCTAGCGAGTGAAGTGATTAAACGCTATGAAGACTTTTGTCCACAAGAATTTTCTATGGAGGGGGATAGTCGTGGTTTGCAAATCGGGACTCTAGACAAGGATATCCAAAGAGTCATGGTTGCTCTGGATATTCGTGAAGAAACGGTGGCTGAAGCCATTGAAAAGGGTATGGACTTGATTATTGTCAAGCACGCACCGATTTTCCGTCCCATCAAGGATTTGGTAGCTAGCCGTCCACAAAATCAGATTTACATCGATCTCATCAAGCATGACATCGCAGTTTATGTCAGCCATACCAATATTGACATCGTTGAAAATGGCCTCAATGATTGGTTCTGTCAGATGCTAGGTATCGAGGAAACTACCTATCTGCAGGAAACTGGCCCTGAACGTGGAATTGGACGTATTGGAAATGTTCAGCCTCAGACATTTTGGGAATTGGCCCAGAATGTCAAGCGAGTCTTTGGTTTAGATAGTCTTCGATTGGTGCATTATCAAGAGAATGACTTGCAGAAACCTATTTCAAGAGTGGCCATCTGTGGTGGAAGCGGGCAGTCTTTCTATAAGGATGCTTTAGCTAAAGGAGCCGATGTCTATATCACTGGTGATATTTACTACCACACTGCCCAGGATATGCTGTCTGATGGGTTACTGGCATTGGACCCAGGTCACTATATTGAAGTGCTTTTTGTGGAAAAAATTTCTGCACTCCTTACTCAATGGAAAGGAGAAAATGGCTGGACAATCGATATTGTACCTAGTCAAGCATCGACCAATCCTTTCCACCATATCTAGTTAGAAAGTGAAAACAATGAAAAAAGTTGCCATTATTGGAGCAGGTATTGTAGGAGCAACAGCAGCCTACTACCTCTCGAAAGAAAGTGACCTAGAGGTGACCGTCTTTGACCATGGGCAGGGTCAGGCTACCAAGGCCGCAGCAGGAATAATCAGTCCTTGGTTTTCCAAACGCCGCAATAAAGCCTGGTACAAAATGGCGCGCTTGGGGGCTGACTTTTACGTGGATTTATTAGCTGATTTAGAGAAGTCAGGGCAAGAAATCGACTTTTACCAGCGTTCGGGAGTCTTTCTCCTGAAAAAGGATGAAACTAAGTTGGAAGAACTCTATCAACTAGCGCTCCAGCGCAGAGAAGAATCTCCCTTGATAGGGCAATTAGCTATTCTGGACCAAGCATCAGCTAACGAATTATTCCCTGGCTTGCAGGGATTTGACCACCTGCTCTACGCTTCTGGTGGAGCGAGAGTAGATGGCCAACTTTTAGTGACTCGTTTGCTAGAAGCCAGTCAGGTCAAGCTGGTCAAAGAAAAAGTAACTTTGACACCTTTAGCATCAGGTTACCAGATTGACGAAGAGGTGTTTGATCAGGTTGTTTTGGCAACAGGAGCTTGGTTGGAGGATATGTTAGAACCCTTGGGTTATGCTGTGGATGTCCGTCCTCAAAAGGGACAACTAAGAGATTATCAGCTTGGTCAAGACATAGAATCTTATCCTGTTGTTATGCCAGAAGGGGAGTGGGATTTGATTCCTTTTGCAGGTGGGAAATTATCCTTAGGTGCTACTCATGAAAATGACATGGGATTTGATTTGACGGTAGATGAAACCTTGCTCCAACAAATGGAGGAGGCGGCCTTGCCCCATTACCCAGTTTTAGCTAAAGCGACTTCAAGAACTGAGCGTGTGGGAATCCGTGCTTATACCAGTGATTTCTCTCCTTTTTTTGGGCAGGTGCCAGAATTGGCAGGTGTCTATGCTGCTAGTGGACTAGGTTCATCAGGCCTCACAACTGGTCCTATCATTGGTTATCATCTAGCTCAACTGATCCAAGGCAAGGAGTTGACTTTGGACCCTCTAAACTACCCAATTGAAAACTATGTCAAACGGGTAAAAAGCGAATAAGCATTTTACTGGAATTTTAGTCTCCCCTCTAGGATGGCAAATGACATTCCCTATCAAAAATGGTAAAATAAGAAAAAATAATCCGAGAATCGAGGAAAGAAGATGCAAGAAAAGATTTTGGTAACGGGTGGAGCAGGTTTTATCGGAACCCACACTGTTATTGAGTTAATCCAAGCAGGTCATCAAGTTGTTGTGGTGGATAACCTTGTGAATAGTAACAGAAAAAGTTTAGAAGTTGTTGAAAGAATCACAGGAGTTGAAATTCCGTTTTATGAGGCAGATATCCGTGATACAGATACTCTTCGTGATATTTTCAAGCAAGAAGAACCAACAGGGGTCATTCACTTTGCTGGTTTGAAGGCTGTTGGTGAATCTACCCGTATTCCTCTTGCCTACTATGACAACAATATCGCTGGAACTGTTAGTCTTTTGAAGGTCATGGAAGAAAACAACTGTAAAAACATTATTTTCAGTTCTTCTGCGACAGTTTACGGAGATCCTCATACAGTGCCAATCTTGGAAGATTTCCCACTTTCAGTGACCAATCCATATGGCCGCACCAAGCTTATGCTAGAGGAAATTTTAACGGATATCTACAAGGCAGACTCAGAATGGAATGTGGTCTTACTTCGTTACTTCAACCCAATCGGAGCCCATGAGAGTGGTGATTTGGGAGAAAATCCAAACGGTATTCCAAACAACCTCTTGCCATATGTGACGCAAGTAGCCGTTGGAAAATTAGAGCAAGTGCAAGTGTTTGGAGACGATTACGATACAGAAGATGGAACTGGTGTTCGTGACTATATCCACGTTGTCGATTTGGCCAAAGGTCACGTTGCAGCTCTGAAAAAAATCCAAAAAGGTTCAGGTCTAAACGTTTATAACCTTGGAACAGGTAAAGGCTACTCAGTTCTTGAAATTATCCAAAATATGGAAAAAGCAGTGGGACGACCAATTCCTTACCGCATTGTCAACCGTCGCCCAGGGGATATCGCAGCCTGCTATTCAGATCCTGCAAAAGCCAAAGCAGAACTGGGCTGGGAAGCAGAACTCGGCATCACCCAAATGTGTGAAGACGCATGGCGTTGGCAAAGCAAGCATCCAAATGGATTTGAAGACTAAGATGGTGATATCAATCATTGTCCCCTGTTTAAACGAAGAGGAAGTACTTCCTCTTTTTTATCAGGCTTTGGAAGCTTTACTTCCAGATTTGGAAACAGAAATCGAGTATGTCTTTGTCGACGATGGATCAAGTGATGGGACCTTGGAACTCTTAAAGACCTATCGGGAGCAAAATCCGGCAGTTCATTATATTTCTTTCTCGCGAAATTTCGGCAAAGAAGCAGCCCTTTATGCAGGCTTGCAATATGCGACAGGAGATCTAGTGGTGGTGATGGATGCAGACCTCCAAGATCCTCCTAGTATGTTGCTAGAGATGAAAGCCTTACTAGACCAGAATGCAGACTTGGACTGTGTTGGAACACGCAGAACCAGTCGAGGGGGAGAACCCTTCTTTCGCAGTCTCTATGCTAATCTTTTTTATCGTCTTATGCAAAAAATTAGTCCAGTAGCCTTGCCGTCAGGTGTCCGTGATTTTCGCATGATGAGAAGATCTGTAGTCGATGCTATTTTAGCTTTGACCGAGTCCAATCGTTTTTCAAAGGGGCTCTTTGCCTGGGTGGGTTTTAAAACCCACTATCTGGACTATCCAAATGTCGAAAGGCAGGCTGGCAAGACCAGTTGGAGTTTTAGGCAACTCTTTTTCTACTCCATTGAAGGGATTGTTAATTTTTCAGATTTTCCCTTGATTATCGCCTTTGTGGCAGGTCTCCTATCTTGTTTTATTTCTCTACTTATGACCTTTTTTGTTGTGGTTCGGACCCTCATTTTGGGCAATCCGACATCAGGTTGGACCTCTCTGATGGCTGTTATTCTCTTTCTCGGAGGGATTCAACTCTTGACCATTGGGATTCTCGGCAAGTATATCAGTAAGATTTATCTAGAGACTAAAAAAAGACCACTTTATCTCGTCAAAGAAAAAAGTGACCTTCCTGATCTTACAGAAAAAAATAAAGAGAAAAGACTATAATTTTGCATGGAAATATGCTAAACTAGAAGGAGTGGAACGTTCTTATCGATGTTAGAGTTAATCTTTAATCAAGGCACGTGTCGGACAGTTTCTAACAGCTTCTACGACGTCCTGACTAGGAGAGATTTCTTTTTCTAGTTGGTCAGGGTCATCGTAAAAACGCACGATTCCATTATCGTGGTAATCAAATAATTCAGAATAAGTTTGGCAAAGCCCACAGGCAATGCAACGTTCAGGTATAAGTGTGATTTTCATATTTATATTGTAATAAGAAAAGTAAAAAAAAACAAGGAGTAAGGTATGGCAAAAGAACCGTGGCAAGAAGATATTTATGAGAATCAAGAAGAAACAAGATCAGAACGTCGTAAGAGAGAACAAGGTGGAGGAGTGCTGGCTAATCGTATCTTGACTATTTTAGCAAGTATTTTCTTTGTGATTGTAGTCGTGATGATTATTGTTCTTATCTATCTTTCATCGGGTGGGAGTAATCGCACAGCAGCCTTGAAAGATTTTCACGATTCAGATACAAAAGTAGAGCAAGTTTCTTCTACTTCTAGTAGTAGTTCAGAGCAGGCATCTTCTAGTTCAGAGGAGAAGGTAGAAGAGTCATCTAGTAGCTCAGAACATCCAACTGATCCAGAAGGAACTACAAAAGTTATGGCTGGAGAAGGAGAAGCAGCTATTGCCGCTCGTGCAGGAATCTCGATTGCTCAGTTAGAGGCTTTGAATCCTGGCCATATGGCTACAGGATCTTGGTTTGCTAATCCTGGAGATGTGATTAAGACTAGATAGGAGTCATAAATGAAGACGATTCAAATTGCTATTGACGGTCCTGCTTCAAGTGGCAAGAGTACGGTCGCAAAGATTATTGCCAAGGATTTTGGATTCACCTACCTAGATACAGGTGCTATGTATCGTGCAGCGACCTACATGGCTCTCAGGAACCAATTAGGAGTTGAACAAGTTGAAGAACTTTTAGCCTTATTGGACCAGCATCCAATCAGTTTTGGACGCTCAGAAACTGGAGAACAACTTGTCTTTGTAGGAGATGTGGATATCACCCATCCTATTCGTGAAAATGAAGTGACCAATCATGTTTCAGCTATTGCAGCAATTCCTGAAGTACGAGAGAAACTAGTTTCTCTCCAACAAGAGATTGCCCAGCAAGGTGGGATTGTCATGGACGGTCGCGATATTGGGACTGTTGTATTGCCACAAGCAGAATTGAAAATTTTCCTAGTAGCTTCGGTAGATGAAAGAGCAGAGCGCCGTTACAAGGAAAATATTGCCAAGGGAATTGAAACAGACCTTGAAACTCTAAAAGAGGAAATTGCTGCGCGTGACTACAAGGATAGTCATCGTGAGACTTCGCCTCTCAAACAAGCAGAGGATGCTGTCTACCTTGATACAACTGGCTTGAACATTCAAGAAGTAGTTGAAAAAATCAAAGCAGAAGCTAAAAAAAGAATGTAGATGTAGAAAAGCCGATAGATTGATATCGGTTTTTTTCTATATTTGTCAAAATGCTGATTTTAAGGTATAATAGTTGCTGTTCGAGAAATTTTGATTTTCAAAGAATAGTGAATGATGATAAGGAGAAACCATGAACAACCTACCAAATTGCCCAAAATGTAACTCAGAGTATGTCTACGAAGACGGTGCCCTACTGGTTTGCCCAGAGTGTGCTTATGAGTGGAATCCTGCTGAAGTTGCAGATGTAGAAGAGGGTCTTGTTGCTATCGATGCCAACGGGAATAAATTGGCTGACGGTGATACAGTAACTCTCATCAAGGACTTAAAAGTAAAAGGTGCGCCAAAAGATTTGAAACAAGGGACGCGCGTGAAGAATATCCGCATCGTAGAAGGCGACCACAATATCGACTGTAAAATCGATGGCTTCGGTGCCATGAAACTCAAATCAGAGTTTGTGAAGAAAATTTAAGCATGTCAAAACACTATAAACTTGTATTTTATAGCCGTATCTTCTTGTTTCTAGCGGCTTTTACGGGAGTTTATCTTGAAATCGCCAAGCATGGTGGATTTGGGATGTTACTCTATTATACGGTTCTGTCCAACCTTTTAGTCGCGATTTTTACGCTCTATCTCCTAAAGGTTATGAGCCGTTTAGGTGAAAACTGGCAAAGACCAAGTCTCTTGCGCTTAAAAGGTGGGGTCACCATGAGTATCATGATTACCTGTGTGATTTACCATTTCCTTTTAGCGCCTATTGCGACTAATTTCTATACTCTAGAAAATTTCCTTTGCCACTATATCGTTCCCCTCTGGTTTTTAGCAGATACCCTCTTTTTTGACAAACAGGGTCAATACAAGATTTGGGACCCAATTGTGTGGACGATTTTACCCTTGCTGTATATGATTTTTGCTCTTTTTAATGGCTTGGTATTGAAACTTGATGTTCCTAATTCTAAGGTCAGTCCCTTCCCTTACTTCTTTTTGAATGTAAACAAGGGTTGGGATGTCGTGTTTAAGTGGTGTCTGATTATCTTTGTTGCCTATATGGTGGCAGGATTTATCTTCTACTTTATTAAGCAAATCAAGAGAAAGTCATCCTAATACTCTTCGAGAATCTCTTCAAATCACGTCAGTTTCGCCTTGCCGTATATATAGTTACTGACTTCGTCAGTTTCATCTACAACCTCAAAACCATGTTTTGAGCTGACTTCGTCAGTTCTATCTACAACCTCAAAGCAGTGCTTTGAGCAACCTGCGGCTAGCTTCCTAGTTTGCTCTTTGATTTTCATTGAGTATAAGACACAAGGGATTCATTTTCGAGTTTAAGAAGGAGTCTATACACTAAAGAGGCTTCTTCTTTTCTTGCTTGTTTGATAACTATCAAAAGAGACAGAATATTAAGAGAAAATATAGAAAGAGATTTCATGAAACAATTTTTAGAACGGGCCAGTATTTTGGCTCTCTCCCTCGTTTTGATTACGTCCTTTTCCATCTCGAGTGCCCTGCCAGCCATGTTTGACTATTATCAAGGTTATCCTAAGGAACAAATTGAGCTCTTGGCGAGCTTGCCATCTTTTGGGATCATGATTATGTTACTACTAAATGGTTTCTTAGAAAAAATATTTCCTGAGCGCTTACAGATTAGTTTAGGCTTGTTAGTTTTATCACTAAGTGGAACAGCTCCCTTTTGGTATCAAGCCTATCCTTTTGTCTTTGGAACACGGATTCTTTTTGGTTTAGGTGTTGGAATGATTAATGCCAAGGCCATTTCCATTATCAGTGAACGCTATCAAGGAAAAACGAGAATTCAGATGTTAGGGCTACGCGGTTCTGCAGAGGTCGTTGGGGCTTCTCTCATTACCTTGGTAGTCGGCCAATTGTTGGCCTTTGGTTGGACAGCTACTTTCTTAGCTTATAGTGCTGGATTTTTAGTTCTGATCCTTTATCTGCTCTTTGTACCTTATGGAAAAGAAAAGAAAGAAGTCAAGAAAAAAACGAAGGAAGCAAGTCGCTTAACTCGGGAAATGAAGGGCTTGATTTTTATCTTAGCTATTGAAGCGGCGGTTGTAGTTTGTACCAATACAGCTATTACCATCCGTATTCCAAGTCTGATGGTGGAAAGAGGACTGGGAGATGCCCAGTTATCTAGTTTTGTTCTTAGTGTCATGCAGTTAATCGGGATTGTGGCTGGTGTGAGTTTTTCTTTCCTGATTTCAATATTTAAAGAGAAACTGCTCCTCTGGTCTGGTATTACCTTCGGCTTGGGGCAAATTGTGATTGCCTTGTCTCCATCCTTGTGGGTGGTAGTGGCAGGAAGTATTCTGGCTGGCTTTGCCTACAGTGTAGCCTTGACGACAGTCTTTCAACTTGTCTCTGAAAGAATTCCAGCTAAACTCCTCAATCAAGCAACCTCATTTGCAGTTTTAGGCTGTAGTTTCGGAGCCTTTACGACTCCATTCGTTCTAGGTGCAATTGGCTTATTAACTCACAATGGGATGTTGGTCTTTGCTATCTTAGGATCTTGGTTAATTGTAACCTCTATCTTTGTCATGTACCTACTTCAAAAGAGAGCTTAGGATTGGTTTCCTAAGTTTTTCTTTTTTGGATTTTTGTACCCAGACACTATTTGATTTAGGGCCTTGTTTACAGACTAATTTCTTGATAAAATAGAAGTTATGACAAGATATAAAGCAACTATTTCCTATGATGGTTACGTCTTTGCTGGTTTTCAGCGCCAGCCTCATGCGCGTAGCGTTCAGGAAGAAATTGAAAAAACCTTGACCAGGTTAAATAAAGGGCAAGCCATTACTGTTCACGGTGCTGGTAGGACAGATAGTGGGGTTCATGCTCTGGGACAGGTTATTCATTTTGATCTACCTTATCAGATGGATGAGGAGAAGCTCCGTTTTGCTTTGGACACCCAGTCTCCTGAAGATATTGATGTGATTTCGATTGAGCTTGTGGCGGATGATTTTCATTGCCGTTATGCCAAGCATAGCAAGACCTATGAGTTTATCGTGGATAGAGGACGTCCCAAAAATCCTATGCGCCGTCACTATGCCACCCACTTTCCTTATCCGCTTGATGTGGAACGGATGCGGGAGGCTATCAAAAAATTAGAGGGAACCCATGATTTTACCGGTTTTACAGCCTCTGGGACTAGTGTAGAGGACAAGGTTCGTACTATTACAGAAGCTAGTCTTAGGGTTGATGAGACAGGCCAGTTTTTGACTTTTACCTTTTCAGGAAATGGTTTCTTGTATAAGCAGATTCGTAATATGGTGGGGACACTGCTCAAAATCGGCAATAACCGCATGCCAGTAGAGCAGATTGACCTCATCTTGGAGAAAAAGGACAGGCAGCTTGCAGGTCCCACTGCAGCACCAAATGGTTTATATTTAAAGGAGATTCGTTATGAAGAATAATCGTATTTTAGCACTTTCTGGAAATGATATTTTTAGTGGTGGTGGTTTGTCCGCGGATTTGGCTACCTATACCTTGAACGGCTTGCATGGCTTTGTAGCAGTGACCTGTTTGACAGCCTTGACGGAAAAGGGCTTTGAAGTCTTTCCAACTGACGATACCATTTTTCAACATGAATTAGATAGCTTGCGTGATGTGGAGTTTGGGGGAATTAAGATTGGTCTTCTCCCTACTGTCAGTGTGGCTGAGAAGGCATTGGACTTTATCAAGCAACGCCCAGGAGTGCCTGTGGTTCTGGATCCTGTCTTGGTCTGCAAGGAAGCGCACGACGTAGCAGTTAGTGAACTCTGCCAAGAGTTGATTCGCTTTTTCCCTCATGTCAGTGTGATTACGCCTAATCTTCCTGAAGCAGAATTATTGGCAGGTCAGGAAATTAAAACCTTGGAAGACATGAAAACAGCAGCTCAGAAATTGCATGACTTAGGCGCGCCAGCAGTCATTATCAAGGGAGGCAATCGCCTTAGTCAGGACAAGGCTATGGATGTCTTTTATGACGGACAAACCTTTACAGTCCTAGAAAATCCCGTCATTCAAGGGCAAAATGCTGGTGCAGGTTGTACCTTTGCCTCTAGCATTGCCAGTCACCTAGTCAAAGGTGATGAACTTTTACTAGCAGTAGAAAGCTCTAAGGCTTTCGTTTATCGTTCTATTGCACAAGCAGATCAGTATGGAGTAAGACAATATGAAGCAAACCAAAACAACTAAAATCGCCCTTGTATCCCTATTAACCGCCCTCTCTGTGGTTCTAGGTTATTTCTTAAAAATTCCAACACCGACAGGCATTCTAACTCTTTTAGATGCGGGTGTCTTCTTTACGGCCTTCTACTTTGGTAGTCGTGAAGGGGCTGTAGTAGGAGGACTAGCAGGTTTCTTGATTGACCTCTTATCAGGCTATCCTCAGTGGATGTTCTTTAGCTTGGTTAACCATGGCTTGCAGGGATTTTTCGCAGGATTTAAAGGAAAAACTCAGTGGTTAGGCCTTGTCTTAGCAACGATTGCCATGGTAGGGGGTTACGCCTTGGGTTCTACTTTGATGAATGGCTGGGCTGCAGCTCTACCAGAAATTTTACCAAATTTCATGCAAAATATGGTAGGGATGATTGTAGGATTTATCCTTAGTCAAAGTATCAAGAAGATTAAGTAATGAGGCTGAGTCAAAAGTCTTTCAAATAAGAAAAACGCATAGTATCAGGTGTTGAAAAACCTTGATACTATGCGTTTTATTGTGGGAAGATTTTCGAAGAATTTTAATCAAAATAAAGCAAGTCTTTGCTGGTGTTTGTAAAGAGGTCAAAGCCATCTTTGGTAACAACACCACAGTCTTCGATACGGACACCGACTTTACCAGGGATATAGATACCTGGTTCAACAGAGAAGCACATGCCTTCTTCGATGACCATGTCGTTTCCTTCCATGATAGATGGGAATTCATGGACATCCATACCGATACCGTGACCGAGACGGTGGTTGAAGTACTCGCCGTAACCAGCTTTTTCGATGACCTCACGAGCAGCGCGATCCACTTCATGGGCAGTCACTCCTGGCTTGATAAAGTCAAGAGCAGCTTGTTGGGCTTCAAGAGTCAAGTTATAAATATCTTTCTTGAATTGGTCTGGTTTACCAACAGCGACTGTACGAGTCATATCTGAAGCATAGCCGTTGACCAGAACACCGAGGTCAAAGAGGAGAAGAGCATCATTTTCAACCTTATTAGCTGCTGGAATACCGTGTGGATTTGCAGCGTTATCACCAGTCAAGACCATGGTATCAAAACTCATTTCATAGCCTTCACGTTTCATGGCAAAGTCGATTTGGGCGATGATATCTGTCTCAGTCTTATCAAGAGAAATATTGTCAAACCCCACTTTAACAGCCTTGTCCGCATAGATACCTGCAACCATCATTTTTTGCACTTCGTCAGCTGATTTGATGAGGCGCATGCGTTGGATACGAGGAGTGAGGTTGTTAAACTCAGCAGTTTCAAAAACTGTTTTCAAGCCATGGTATTTGGTCAAGATAAGATTGTCAAACTCAACAGCGACACGTTTGAAGTCAAGCTGTGGAAGAGCATGTTTCATTTTTTGCCATGGATTTTCAGAATCCACATAGCCCACAACTGGGAAGGAAACAGTGCTACTTGCACGCTCCACTTCAAGGGCTGGGACAAAGAGGAGGGGTTCCTGATCCGCTAGGACAAAAAGGAACATTTGGCGTTCATGGGGATCACTGTAAAAGCCAGTGAGGTAATTGATTGTGACGGGGTCAGATACGACAGCGACGTCTAGTTTTTCTGATTCAAGATATGTTACGATTTGTTGTAATTTAGACATATGCTACCTTCTTTCTACCCCTCTATTTTGGCAAAAAATGAGAGAAAATGCAAGGGAGAAGGGTAAAAGAACAGACAAAAAGAACTCCGACAAGATAACGGAGTTCTTTGATATCATTTTCCTTTGTTTAAGAAAAGTCAGCCTTGCTTTTGACATCACTGTATTCTTCAGCGATTTCTTGGCTGAGAATGTCCTTATAAGCAGGGAGTTGGATGTCCTGACCATATTTCTTCTTGAGGGCAGTAGTGACTAGGCGATAAGCCAGATTGGCATTACGAGAGAGGATAGGCCCGTGGAAGTAGGAACCAAAGACATTCTTATAATGAACCCCTTCACCGATTTTTTTTTCATTGTTTCCATTTCCATAGACAACCTGTCCCAGTGGTTTTTGGTCATCCGAGAGGAAAGTACGGCCCTGGTGATTTTCAAAGCCATAGTAGGTTTCATCGAAATCTTCATTGTGAATCTTGATATCACCGATGAAACGGTTATTGGTCTGGTTGAGGGTATAGTGGCCCATAACTCCTAGCCCTTCGATGCGTCTCCCTGAAGCTTCAACATAATATTGCCCCAATAGTTGGAAACCACCGCAGATAGCCAGAACCACACCGTCATTTTGGATGTAGTTGTCAATGCTCTCTTTTTTAGCAGGTAGGTCGTCTGCAATAATACTTTGTTCAAAGTCTTGACCGCCACCGAAAAAGGCAATGTCGTAGTGATTTTCATCAAAGTTATCATGGAGAGAAACGATGTCAACCGTCACATGGGCTCCCAGTTTTTCAGCCACATACTTGAGCATGAGGATGTTTCCATTGTCCCCATAGGTATTCATGAGATTTCCGTAGAGGTGGGCAATGTTGAGCTGATAGGGGTAATTGCCAGCTTTTGAGGAAAGTGAAGTATAAACCATTAGTTCATCTCCTTTCTAACAATCTGACGACTAGCCAGCAGTTCGCGGAATTCAAGCATAGCAGTATAGGTAGCTAGAATATAAGCATGCTTGCAGTCTTGGTTCTCAATGGTCTTAAGAACTTGCTCCAGACTACTTGTTTCAGTAATTTTATCAGCTGGATAGCCAGTTACTCGTAGACGACGTGCGATTTCAGAATGGCGAACACCGCCAGCGTTGATTTCGGGAATATCCATGTCAGTGATTTGTTCAAAATCAGCATCCCAGATCCAGCTGGTGTCAATTCCATCTGCATAGTTGGCATTTAGGAGGACAGATAGGCTAAATGGATAAGGAGCTAGTTTAATCATCTCGATAGCTTGGGTCGCACCGACTGGATTTTTAATCAAGACGAGGGTGCATTCCTTGTCACCGATATGGAAGGTTTCTTGGCGTCCAAAGACTGCACGGCTCTTGTCAAATCCCTGCTTGATGAGTTGTGGATTTGCACCAAGGAAACGGGCGATAGCAACTGCAGCTAGGGCGTTGTAGATATTGTAGAGACCACCGATTTGAATACCGTATTCTTGTCCGTCAATGACAAAGCGAGAGCGATTGTTGGTCAACTCAACTAGTTCTGTCAAGCGATAGTTGAGATCAGGACGTTTGCAGCCACAATTTTCACAGATATAGGCCCCCAAGTTGGCATAGGTATTGTGCTCATATTTGAGGATGCCTTGGCAGTCAGGACAGAGAATTCCTTCTGTATTGTAGTGAGCTTCTCGAGCGGGTCCTTTTTCTAAGTCAAAACCAAAATACTCTACAGGATTTGGAATAGCTGGCTTGTAGAAAAGTGGACTGTCTCCATTAAGGAGAACAGTAGCCGTAGGCACCTTACGAATGGCATCCAAAATCATCTTGTAAGTTGTGTAAATTTCACCATAGCGGTCCATCTGGTCACGGAAGATATTCGTGATGACAAAAAGGCTTGGCTGGATATAGTCACAGATACGAGATAGACTGGCTTCGTCGATTTCTAGGACGGCAATATTTTTCCCAGTTTTAGAAGATTTGGCTGTTAAGAAGGTTGTCGCAATTCCTGTAATCATGTTGGCACCGCTTGGGTTGGTCAGAACTTGACCATAAACCTCTTTTAAAATGCCGACAGTGAGAGCAGTTGTCAAGGTTTTTCCGTTGGTTCCAGTCACCACGACAATCTCGTAGTTCTTAGCTAGGTTTTGTAAAATATCTTTATCGAATTGAAGGGCAAGTTTTCCTGGAAGCGTACTTCCACGGCCAAGACGGCTTAAAATGAAGTGGGAAGAACGCCCAGCAAGAAGGCCCAAAGTAGTTTTTAATTTCATGTTTCTATTATATCATAAAAGAAGGAAAAGACAGATTTGAGATTCCGCAGAAGTAAAAACAGCCCAAGGAGGGCTGTTCGATACGATTAAATCTCAACTTAAATCGCAAACAAGTCATTCAAGTTCTCAGCCAAGGTTGGGTGAGTGAAGATTTGTTTTGTGAAGTAAGTGTAAGGAATTTTGTTGTCCATAGCAACAGTGATGATGTTGATGATTTCTTGAGAACCTTCTGAGAAGATGCTTGCTCCAAGAATTTCTTTTGTTTCAGTATTAACAACAGCTTTGAAAGCTCCGCGAAGGTCTCCGTTTACGTGACCACGAGGCATTGCTGCAACAGGGATTTCTTTCACTGCGTATGGAAGTTTCAAATCAGCTGCTTGGCTTTCAGTCAAACCAACTTGTGAAAGTGCAGGTGTGATGAACATAGTATTTGGTACATTGAGACGGTCTTCAAGTGTGTAGCTGCCATCTCCAGCAAGGTAGCTGTAAACAACACGGAAGTCATCAAGTGAAATGTAAGTAAATTGAAGGCCACCGTTGACATCTCCAACTGCAAAGACACCAGGAACGTTTGTTTGACAATGTTTGTCTACTTTAATAGCACCACGTTCAGTTAGTTCAATATCTGTATTTTCAAGTTGAAGTGGTTCTACGTTTGGTTTACGTCCTGTTGCGTAGAGAAGGGCATCGAAACGGTAAGTTTCGTTTTCAGTCACAACGAGTACTTGGTCACCGTCGTTTTTGATTTCAGTAGTACGGATATTTTGAAGCAATTCAATACCGTCTTCTTCCATGTATTGTTTAGCAAGAGCTGCGATGGAAGGTTCTGCACGAGGAAGGAAAGTATCCAAGGCATCTAGGACTGTAACCTTGCTTCCAAGTTTGTTGTATAGGCCGGCAAATTCAAGACCGATATTTCCACCACCAAGGACTCCAAGGTTTTCAGGTAATTTGTCCAAGTTTTGGATACCTGTTGAGTCAAAGACGTTTTTGCTTGTAGCAAGTCCAGGGATTGGCAAGACGTTTGAAACAGCACCAGTGTTGATGACGATTGTTTCAGCAGTCAGTTCTTTCTTTTCATCACCAGCTTGGATTTCGATGACTTTATTTGAAAGGAAGTGAGCTTCCGCATCAAAGATATCGACGCCTGTACCAGCAACAGTCGCATAGTTTTTACCGTTGAGGCGACTAGTGATAGTGTTTTTGGTAGCAATCACTTCTTCAAAAGACAAGTCTTTCTCAGCAGCAACCAGCAAAGTTTTAGTTGGGATACAACCGATGTTGATACAAGTTCCACCGTACATAGCTTTGCTACGTTCAACGAGGGCAACTTTTTTACCAGCTGAAGCCAATTTACCTGCTAGTGTTTTACCAGCTTTACCAAATCCGATAACGATTAAATCATAAGTTAACATTTAGAGTTCCTCCTATTCGAATTTCATTCTAGCATAAGAAAAAAACTTTTGCACAATTCTGCTACGCTTTAAAAAAGTTTATGAAATAGTGGAAATTTCATCCTTATTTTCTCTGAAAAATCGTTTACATGAGTTTATCGATAGATTGGGCTATCTTTTGCTTCTCTCTTGTGTTATACTAGATAGGTTGCAAAGAAAACAGTACTTTTCTTTTGTGGAAAAGAAGCAACACGATTTTATATCCAGTATATGAAAATACGTCATAAAAAGAAAAGTATAAACTAAGCCCTATAGGGTGGCTTCGCACCACCTTTAGAAAGAAGAATATCGTGAAATTTAATGAATTAAACTTGTCTGCTGATTTGCTAGCAGAGATTGAAAAAGCTGGTTTTGTAGAAGCCAGTCCGATCCAAGAACAAACCATTCCCTTGGCCCTTGAAGGCAAGGACGTTATCGGTCAAGCTCAGACTGGTACAGGAAAAACTGCAGCCTTTGGCTTGCCTACCCTTGAAAAAATCCGTACAGAAGAAGCAACCATCCAAGCCTTGGTCATCGCTCCAACTCGTGAACTTGCTGTCCAAAGTCAAGAAGAACTTTTCCGCTTTGGTCGTAGTAAGGGAGTCAAAGTCCGCTCAGTATATGGCGGATCAAGCATTGAAAAACAAATTAAGGCTCTTAAATCTGGTGCCCATATCGTGGTGGGAACTCCTGGTCGCCTTTTGGACTTGATTAAACGCAAGGCCTTGAAATTACAAGATATTGAAACTCTTATCCTTGACGAAGCGGATGAAATGCTCAATATGGGCTTCCTAGAAGATATCGAGGCCATCATTTCTCGTGTCCCTGAAAACCGTCAAACTTTGCTTTTCTCAGCAACTATGCCAGATGCCATCAAACGTATCGGTGTTCAGTTTATGAAAGAACCTGAGCATGTCAAGATTGCTGCTAAGGAATTGACAACAGAATTGGTTGACCAATACTATATTCGTGTTAAAGAACAAGAAAAGTTTGATACCATGACTCGTCTCATGGATGTGGAACAGCCTGAGCTTGCTATCGTATTTGGTCGTACAAAACGTCGTGTAGATGAATTGACTCGTGGTTTGAAAATCCGTGGCTTCCGTGCAGAAGGAATTCATGGTGATTTGGACCAAAACAAACGTCTTCGTGTCCTTCGTGACTTCAAAAATGGTAATCTCGATGTTTTGGTTGCGACAGACGTTGCAGCGCGTGGGTTGGATATTTCAGGTGTGACCCATGTCTATAACTACGATATTCCACAAGATCCTGAAAGTTATGTTCACCGTATCGGTCGTACAGGTCGTGCTGGTAAGTCAGGTCAGTCTATTACCTTCGTTTCACCAAATGAAATGGGCTACCTTCAAATCATTGAAAACTTGACTAAGAAACGCATGAAAGGTCTCAAACCTGCAAGTGCAGAAGAAGCCTTCCAAGCTAAAAAACACGTAGCTCTCAAGAAAATCGAACGTGATTTTGCAGATGAGACTATCCGTGCCAACTTTGAGAAATTTGGTAAGGATGCTCGTAAGCTGGCTGCCGAATTTACTCCAGAAGAATTGGCAATGTATATCTTGAGTCTGACTGTTCAAGATCCAGATAGCCTTCCTGAGGTAGAGATTGCGCGTGAAAAACCACTACCGTTTAAACCATCAGGTAATGGCTTCGGTGGTAAAGGTAAGGGAGGTCGTCGTGGAGATGACCGTCGTGATAATCGCCGTGGAGACAACCGTCGTGGTGGTCGTCGTGATGATTTCAAAAAAGGAAGTCGTGGCAATGATCGTTTTGATAAAGACAGACGTTACCGTAATAAAGACAATAAAAAACCACGCAATACTTCAAGTGAAAAGCAAACAGGATTTGTTATTCGTAACAAGGGCGATAAATAAGAAAAAGCGGTTCAAAATGAATCGCTTTTTTATATAAGGAGACCGAATGGAAAAGAAAGATAAATAAATAGATATATTATCTTCTTGTGATATTATAATACACAAAAATAGGGAGCTTGTCAATAGAAAAGAAGCAATTTAATTAAAAATATTCTTGTTTTTTCAAATTGCAATTAAATAAGCAATTTTCAGATAATAATTGAAAATTCAAGCTGTTTATGTTATAATGATAGCGATTAAATTCGAGGTGAAAAATGGCACATTTATTAGAAAAAACTAGAAAAATTACTTCTATCCTGAAGCGCTCAGACGAGCAGTTGCAGGAAGAACTTCCCTACAATGCGATTACCCGTCAATTGGCTGATATTATTGACTGTAACGCCTGTATCGTTAATAGCAAGGGACGTCTCCTTGGCTATTTTATGCGTTACAAAACCAATACAGATCGTGTAGAGCAATTCTTCCAGACTAAAATTTTCCCGGATGATTACATTCAAGGTGCGAACATGATCTACGATACAGAAGCCAATCTGACAGTTGATCATGATTTAAGTATTTTCCCTGTGGAAAGTCGTGCCGACTTTCCTGATGGCTTGACGACTATTGCACCGATTCATGTGTCAGGGATTCGTTTAGGTTCTTTGATTATTTGGCGCAATGATAAGAAATTCGAAGATGAGGACTTGATCCTTGTTGAGATTGCCAGTACCGTTGTTGGGATTCAGCTTCTCAACTTCCAACGTGAAGAGGATGAGAAAAATATCCGTCGCCGTACTGCTGTTACCATGGCGGTCAATACCCTTTCTTATTCAGAACTCCGTGCTGTTTCAGCAATTTTAGGGGAGTTAAACGGAAATGAGGGACAGTTGACTGCGTCAGTGATTGCAGACCGTATCGGTATTACCCGTTCTGTGATCGTTAATGCTCTTCGTAAACTTGAGTCTGCTGGGATTATTGAAAGTCGCTCACTTGGAATGAAGGGAACCTACCTTAAGGTCTTGATTTCAGATATTTTTGAAGAAGTGAAGAAAAGAGATTACTAATGACTAAGGCTTTGATTTCGATTGATTATACAGAAGATTTTGTGGCTGATAGTGGAAAATTGACAGCAGGTGCTCCAGCTCAGGCAATTTCAGATGCCATTGGCAAGGTGACTCGGTTGGCTTTTGAAAGAGGAGATTACATCTTCTTTACCATCGATGCTCATGAAGAAAACGATTGTTTCCATCCAGAAAGTAAATTATTTCCTCCTCATAATTTGATTGGGACTAGTGGGCGTAATTTATACGGAGATTTGGGAACCTTTTATCAAGAGCATGGTTCAGACAGTCGTGTCTTTTGGATGGATAAACGCCATTACTCAGCATTTTCAGGGACTGACCTGGATATCCGCTTGAGAGAGCGTAGAATTTCAACAGTTATCTTAACAGGAGTCTTGACGGATATCTGTGTCCTGCATACAGCTATAGATGCCTATAATCTAGGGTATGACATCGAGATTGTTAAACCAGCCGTTGCTTCCATCTGGCCTGAAAATCATCAATTTGCCCTAGGTCATTTCAAAAACACACTTGGAGCTAAGTTAGTAGATGAAAATCTAAATGAACTTTCTGAGTAATTTGGTTGATGAAATGAAAAAAATTGAAAAAAAGTGTTGACAAGCATCCCAAAAGTTGATATACTAGTAAAGTAATCGACGCGGGGATGGCGGAATTGGCAGACGCGCAGGACTAAGGATCCTGTGACCGCTTTAGGTCGTGAGGGTTCAAGTCCCTCTCTCCGCATAGGATAAGAGTTAGCTGAGGCTAGCTCTTTTTTTATCTAATTTACGTAGAGCAAAAAATTTTTGCTCTTTTTTTGGATTTCATAAACATTTCATATTTGGATTTTATAATAGTCTTACAAATATGGAGGTGACAAATGAATCCGATCCAAAGAGCTTGGGCTTATGTCAGTAGAAAACGACTGAGAAGTTTTATTTTATTTCTGATTTTATTGGTCCTATTGGCTGGAATTTCAGCCTGTTTGACTCTGATGAAGTCCAACAAAACAGTGGAAACCAATCTTTACAAATCGCTCAACACATCTTTTTCTATTAAGAAGATAGAAAATGGACAGACTTTTAAGTTGTCGGACTTATCATCCGTGAGCAAGATTAAGGGGCTGGAAAATGTCTCTCCTGAACTTGAGACGGTCGCAAAACTGAAAGACAAGGAAGTAGTGACTGGTGAGCAGAGCGTAGAACGTGATGACTTGTCAGCTGCGGACAAGAACTTGGTTAGCTTAACGGCTCTTGAGGATTCATCCAAAGATGTGACCTTTACTAGCTCGGCTTTCAACCTAAAAGAAGGTCGACACCTCCAAAAAGGAGATTCCAAGAAAATCCTTATCCACGAAGAGTTGGCCAAGAAGAACGGTCTTTCTCTTCATGACAAGATTGGCTTGGATGCTGGTCAGTCCGAATCTGGTAAAGGGCAAATAGTAGAGTTTGAGATTGTCGGCATTTTTGCTGGTAAGAAACAAGAGAAATTTACAGGTTTGTCTTCTGACTTCAGTGAAAATCAGGTCTTTACAGACTATGAAAGTAGCCAGACCCTTCTGGGAAATAGTGAAGCTCAAGTCAGTGCAGCGCGCTTCTATGTAGAAAATCCTAAGGAAATGGACGGACTCATGAAGCAGGTGGAAAACTTGGCCTTGGAAAATCAAGGCTACCAAGTTGAGAAGGAAAACAAGGCCTTTGAACAAATCAAAGACTCAGTTGCAACCTTCCAAACCTTCCTAACCATCTTCCTTTATGGGATGTTGATAGCAGGAGCAGGGGCCTTAATTCTTGTTTTGTCTCTCTGGTTGAGAGAAAGGGTCTACGAAGTGGGAATTTTACTTGCACTTGGGAAAGGCAAGAGCTCGATCTTCCTACAATTCTGTTTAGAGGTAGTTTTGGTGTCGCTTGGAGCTTTGCTTCCAGCATTTGTTGCAGGAAATGCCATCACATCCTATCTACTCCAAACTCTACTAGCAAGTGGAGATCAGGCAGCCCTACAAGACACGCTAGCCAAAGCAAACAGTTTATCAACTAGTATCTTATCTTTTGCAGAATCCTATGTTTTTCTAGTTCTGCTTAGTTGCTTGTCTGTAGCCCTTTGTTTCCTATTTTTATTTAGAAAATCGCCTAAGGAAATTTTATCATCTATTAGTTAATACTCTTCGAAAATCTCTTTAAACCGTGTCAGCTTTATCTGCAACCTCAAAGCTGTGCTTTGAGCAACCTGCGGCTAGCTTCCTAGTTTAATCTTTGATTTTCATTGA
Organism: Streptococcus mitis; assembly: GCA_946190205.1. Lineage (GTDB taxonomy): Bacteria > Bacillota > Bacilli > Lactobacillales > Streptococcaceae > Streptococcus > Streptococcus mitis_DI. The sequence continues at coordinate 175,111 of CAMHZO010000001.1, forward strand.
GTATAAGAAGGAGAAATCATGACTTTATTACAATTACAAGATGTTACCTATCGTTATAAGAACACTGCTGAAGCAGTCCTATATCAGATCAATTATAATTTTGAACCCGGGAAATTTTACAGTATTATTGGTGAGTCAGGAGCAGGAAAATCCACACTCTTGTCCCTACTTGCTGGTCTAGATAGTCCTGTTGAAGGTTCTATCCTTTTTCAAGGAGAGGATATTCGTAAGAAGGGCTATTCTTACCATCGCATGCACCATATTTCCCTGGTCTTTCAAAATTATAACTTGATAGATTATCTTTCTCCACTGGAAAATATCCGCTTGGTCAACAAAAAGGCAAGCAAGGATACACTGCTTGAGCTTGGTTTGGATGAAAGTCAGATCAAGCGGAATGTTCTCCAGTTATCAGGTGGTCAACAGCAACGTGTGGCCATTGCGCGCAGTTTGGTATCAGAAGCTCCAGTTATTCTCGCGGATGAGCCAACGGGAAATCTGGACCCTAAAACTGCTGGAGATATTGTCGAACTGCTCAAATCACTTGCCCAGAAAACAGGTAAATGTGTCATCGTCGTCACCCACAGTAAAGAAGTGGCACAGGCGTCAGATATTACACTTGAATTGAAGGATAAGAAACTGACTGAAACTCGCAATACGACGAAATAATATGAGCTTTTCTGTTAGAATTATAAGAAAGAACAAAATCTAGAAAGGGAACCTATGTTACACAACGCATTTGCCTATGTTACAAGGAAGTTTTTCAAATCGATTGTCATCTTCCTGATTATTCTCCTCATGGCGAGCTTAAGTTTGGTCGGCTTGTCGATTAAGGGAGCTACTGCCAAGGCTTCTCAGGAGACCTTTAAAAATATCACCAATAGCTTCTCCATGCAAATCAATCGTCGCGTTAATCAAGGAACGCCTCGTGGTGCTGGGAATATTAAGGGTGAAGATATCAAAAAAATCACTGAAAACAAGGCCATCGAGTCTTATGTGAAACGTATCAACGCTATCGGAGATTTGACTGGATATGAACTTATCGAAACGCCAGATACCAAGAAAAATCTAACACCTGACCGTGCTAAACATTTTGGAAGTAGCTTGATGATTACAGGTGTCAATGACTCCTCTAAAGAAGACAAGTTTGTCTCGGGCTCTTATAAATTGGTTGAAGGAGAGCACTTAACAAACGACGACAAGGACAAGATCCTCCTGCACAAGGACTTGGCAGCCAAACACGGCTGGAAAGTCGGGGATAAGGTCAAACTAGACTCCAATATCTACGATGCAGACAATGAAAAAGGAGCCAAGGAAACAGTCGAAGTGACAATCAAGGGACTCTTTGATGGTCACAATAAGTCGGCAGTAACCTACTCACAAGAACTATACGAGAACACAGCTATCACAGACATCCATACAGCTGCTAAACTATATGGTTATACAGAAGACACAGCTATTTATGGGGACGCAACCTTCTTTGTAACAGCGGACAAGAACTTGGATGATGTTATGAAAGAGTTGAATGGCATCAGTGGTATCAACTGGAAGAGCTATACTTTAGTTAAGAGCTCCTCTAACTACCCAGCTCTTGAGCAATCCATTTCTGGTATGTACAAGATGGCCAATCTCCTCTTCTGGGGTAGCTTGAGTTTCTCAGTTCTTCTCCTTGCCCTCTTACTCAGCCTTTGGATCAATGCCCGTCGCAAGGAAGTGGGTATTCTCCTCTCTATTGGTCTCAAGCAGGCAAGTATCTTGGGTCAATTCATCACTGAATCCATCGTGATTGCCATCCCTGCTCTTGTTTCTGCTTACTTCTTAGCTACTTACACAGCGCGTGCAATCGGAAATACTGTTCTTGCCAATGTCACTTCAGGTGTTGCCAAGCAAGCCAGCAAGGCTGCTCAAGCCTCCAACCTTGGTGGTGGTGCAGAAGTAGATGGCTTTAGCAAGACCTTGTCGAGCCTAGATATTTCCATTCAGACATCAGACTTTATCATCGTCTTTGTCCTTGCCTTGGTTCTAGTGGTTCTCGTTATGGCGCTTGCTTCAAGCAATCTCCTTAGAAAACAACCAAAAGAGCTTCTGCTGGATAGTGAATAACAAACTTGCTACCTATTCTCCCCTAAATGGGGTATAATATAGGTAGCATTTTTATCTGTTTTGTCTTGGTAAATCCTCTGTTTATCAGGATGAAAGCAAGTTGCTTTACAAGAAATTTAAAGGAATGTGAAACGTTTTTTCTATGAAAATTTTAATTGTAGAAGATGAAGAGATGATCCGTGAGGGGATCAGTGACTATTTGACGGATTGTGGTTATGAAACCATTGAGGCGGCGGACGGACAAGAAGCCTTGGAGCAATTTTCTAGCTATGAGGTGGCCCTGGTTTTACTGGATATCCAGATGCCCAAACTCAATGGCCTAGAAGTGCTAGCTGAGATTCGCAAAACCAGCCAAGTCCCTGTCTTGATGTTGACCGCCTTTCAGGATGAGGAATACAAGATGAGTGCTTTTGCTTCTCTGGCAGATGGCTATCTGGAAAAACCCTTCTCCCTCTCCCTCTTAAAAGTGAGGGTAGACGCAATTTTCAAGCGCTACTATGATACAGGACGCGTCTTTTCTTACAAGGATACCAAGGTGGATTTTGAAAGTTACAGTGCCAGCCTAGCAGGTGAGGAAGTAGCTATCAATGCCAAAGAGTTGGAAATTCTTGATTATTTGGTTAAAAATGAAGGACGAGCCTTGACTCGTTCTCAGATTATCGATGCGGTCTGGAAGGCGACAGATGAGGTCCCCTTTGACCGTGTCATTGATGTCTATATCAAGGAACTGCGGAAAAAGCTAGACTTGGATTGTATCCTCACTGTGCGCAATGTTGGTTATAAATTGGAGCGAAAATGAAACGAACAGGTTTATTTACAAAGATATTTATCTATACCTTCTCGATATTTAGTGTTCTGGTTATCTGCCTTCATTTAGCCATTTATTTTCTCTTTCCCTCGACTTATCTGAGCCACCGTCAGGAAACCATTGGTCAGAAGGCAACAGCCATTGCCCAGTCCCTAGAAGGAAAGGATAGACAGAGTATCGAGCAAGTCTTAGACTTGTATTCCCAGACTAGTGAGATCAAAGGGGCGGTCAAGGGAGAGATGACCGAGGACAAGTTGGAGGTTAAGGACAGTCTTCCTTTGGATACAGCTCGCCAAACCACCTCCCTCTTTATTGAGGAGCGCGAGGTGAAAACACAAGACGGTGGAAGCATTACTCTCCAGTTTCTGGCCTCCATGGATTTGCAAAAGGAAGCAGAGCAGATTAGTCTCCAGTTTCTTCCCTATACCTTGCTGGCCTCCTTTCTGATTTCCCTCTTGGTGGCCTACATCTATGCTCGGACCATTGTTGCTCCGATTTTGGAAATCAAGCGGGTGACCCGACGGATGATGGAACTGGATGCCCAAGTGCGATTGCGCGTGGATTCTAGGGATGAGATTGGTGATCTCAAGGAACAAATCAATAGCCTCTACCAGCATCTTTTGACTGTCATTGCGGACTTGCATGACAAGAATGAAGCTATTCTCCAGCTGGAAAAGATGAAGGTCGAATTCCTACGAGGGGCTTCCCATGAACTGAAAACACCCTTAGCTAGTTTGAAAATCCTGATTGAAAACATGAAAGAAAATATCGGTCGTTATAAGGATAGAGACCGCTATCTGGGAGTAGCCTTAGGAATTGTGGATGAGCTCAATCACCACGTTCTCCAGATACTTTCTCTCTCTTCTGTGCAGGAATTGCGAGATGATAGGGAACAAATTGACTTACACCAGATGACACAAAGTCTGATTAAGGATTATGCCTTGCTAGCCAAGGAAAGAGAGCTCCAGATAGACAATAGTTTGATCCATCAGCAGGCTTATCTAAATCCATCAGTTATGAAGTTGATTCTGTCTAATCTCATCAGCAATGCCATTAAGCATTCTGTTCCAGGTGGCTTAGTTCGCATTGGAGAAAGAGAAGGGGAACTTTTTATAGAAAATAGCTGCAGTCCAGAAGAACAAGAAAAACTAGCTCAATCTTTTTCTGATAATGCTAGTCGCAAGGCCAAGGGGTCTGGGATGGGACTTTTTGTGGTTAAGAGTCTATTAGAACATGAAAAATTACCTTATCGTTTTGAAATGCAGGAGAATCGTTTGACCTTCTTTATAGCTTTTCCAAAAGTCGCCTAAGACTAGGAAGAGAAAGGGTTTACATAGATGAAGCTAGAAGAAATTCAATCGAAACTGCGGGAAAAACTAGATTTTTTTGTCAAAAAGTGATAAAATGAACAATGTAAATGGGATGACCCATAAAAATATACAGGAGGCCTGATAAAATGGCAATCGTTTCAGCAGAAAAATTTGTCCAAGCAGCTCGTGACAACGGTTATGCAGTTGGTGGATTTAACACAAACAACCTTGAGTGGACTCAAGCTATCTTGCGCGCAGCAGAAGCTAAAAAAGCTCCAGTTTTGATCCAAACTTCAATGGGTGCTGCTAAATACATGGGTGGTTACAAAGTTGCTCGCAACTTGATCGCTAACCTTGTTGAATCAATGGGTATCACTGTACCAGTAGCTATCCACCTTGACCACGGTCACTACGAAGATGCACTTGAGTGTATCCGAGTTGGTTATACTTCAGTTATGTTTGATGGTTCACACCTTCCAGTTGAAGAAAACCTTGAAAAAGCTCGTAAAGTTGTAGAATTTGCTCATGCAAATGGTGTATCAGTAGAAGCTGAAGTTGGTACTATCGGTGGTGAAGAAGATGGAATCATCGGTGATGGTGAATTGGCTCCAATCGAAGACGCTAAAGCAATGGTTGAAACTGGTATCGACTTCTTGGCAGCTGGTATCGGTAACATCCACGGTCCTTACCCAGCAAACTGGAAAGGTCTTCACCTTGATCACTTGCAAAAATTGACTGAAGCTGTTCCAGGATTCCCAATCGTATTGCACGGTGGATCAGGTATTCCTGATGAGCAAATCCAAGCAGCTATCAAACTTGGTGTTGCGAAAGTTAACGTTAACACTGAATGCCAAATCGCATTCGCTAACGCAACTCGTAAATTTGCTCGTGACTACGAAGCAAACGAAGCAGAATACGACAAGAAAAAACTCTTCGACCCACGTAAATTCTTGGCTGACGGTGTAAAAGCTATCCAAGCATCAGTTGAAGAACGTATCGACGTATTCGGTTCAGAAGGTAAAGCATAATCTAGCTTAACAATATAGATGAAGCCTGCCCCTAAGTGCAGGTTTTTTGATGTTTTCAGAAAACTATTAAGCCATGATTTTTGATTAAAAATATCACTTTAAGAGAGAAATCTCAAATTTCATAAATTTTAGGCAAACGCTTGCATTCTGTTTTTTATTGGACTATAATAGGTTGGTATAAAGCCTTCTGTAGTAATAAAATGTTGAAGGTTTAGAAAGTAAGGATTTAGAATATTTGTAGTCAAAAATACAATGTTGCTATTCCTTATCATAGGGAGATCAATATGGCGATGATAGAAGTGGAACATCTTCAGAAAAATTTTGTGAAGACTGTTAAGGAACCGGGCTTGAAGGGGGCATTACGCTCCTTTATTCATCCTGAAAAGCAGATTTTTGAAGCGGTCAAGGATTTGACTTTTGAGGTCCCAAAGGGGCAGATTTTAGGCTTCATCGGGGCAAATGGTGCTGGGAAGTCGACCACCATCAAAATGCTGACAGGGATTTTAAAACCGACATCTGGTTTTTGTCGAATTAACGGCAAGATTCCCCAGGACAATCGCCAAGATTATGTCAAAGATATTGGAGTGGTCTTTGGGCAACGTACCCAGCTATGGTGGGATTTGGCGCTACAAGAGACCTACACGGTCTTGAAAGAGATTTACGATGTGCCAGATTCGCTCTTCCATAAGCGCATGGATTTTTTGAATGAAGTCTTGGATTTGAAGGAATTTATCAAGGATCCCGTGAGAACTCTTTCGCTGGGACAACGGATGCGGGCGGATATTGCAGCTTCCTTGCTTCACAATCCTAAAGTTCTCTTTTTAGATGAACCGACCATTGGTTTGGACGTTTCGGTCAAGGACAATATTCGTCGGGCTATCACCCAAATCAATCAAGAGGAAGAAACCACTATTCTCTTAACTACTCATGACCTGAGCGATATTGAGCAACTTTGTGATCGGATCTTTATGATTGACAAGGGGCAGGAGATTTTTGATGGGACGGTGAGCCAACTCAAGGAGACCTTTGGTAAGATGAAGACTCTCTCCTTTGAACTGGTACCAGGTCAAAGTCATCTCGCTTCTTACTATGAAGGCCTGCCTGATATGACCATTGATAGACAAGGAAACATCTTCAACATTCAATACGATAGTTCCCGCTACCAGTCGGCCGATATTATCAAGCAAACCTTGTCTGATTTTGAGATTCGTGATTTGAAGATGGTGGATACGGATATTGAGGATATTATCCGTCGCTTCTATCGGAAGGAGCTCTAAGATGGTCAAATTGTGGAGACGTTATAAACCCTTTATCAATGCAGGGATTCAGGAGTTGATTACCTATCGAGTCAACTTTATTCTCTATCGGATTGGCGATGTCATGGGGGCTTTTGTAGCCTTTTATCTCTGGAAGGCTGTCTTTGATTCTTCGCAAGAGTCCTTGATTCAGGGCTTTAGTATGGCAGATATCACCCTCTACATCATTATGAGTTTTGTGACCAATCTTTTGACCAGGTCGGATAGCTCCTTTATGATTGGGGAGGAGGTCAAGGATGGTTCCATCATCATGCGCTTGTTGCGACCAGTGCATTTTGCGGCATCTTACCTTTTTACAGAGCTTGGCTCCAAGTGGTTGATTTTTATCAGTGTCGGACTTCCATTTTTAAGTGTCATTGTCTTGATGAAAATCTTATCTGGAAAAGGTATTGTAGAAGTGCTAGGTTTAACTGTTCTTTATCTTTTTAGCCTAACGCTGGCCTATCTGATTAACTTTTTCTTTAATATCTGCTTTGGATTTTCTGCCTTTGTGTTTAAAAATCTATGGGGTTCCAATCTACTCAAGACTTCCATAGTGGCCTTTATGTCTGGAAGTTTGATTCCCTTGGCTTTCTTTCCAAAGGTTGTTTCAGATATTCTCTCATTCTTGCCTTTTTCATCCTTGATTTATACTCCAGTTATGATTATTGTTGGGAAATACGATGCCAGCCAGATTCTTCAGGCACTCCTTTTGCAGTTTTTCTGGCTCTTAGTGATGGTGGGCTTGTCTCAGTTGATTTGGAAACGAGTCCAGTCATTTATCACCATTCAGGGAGGTTAGTATGAAAAAATATCAACGCATGCATCTGATTTTTATTAGACAATACATCAAGCAAATCATGGAATACAAGGTGGATTTTGTAGTTGGTGTTCTGGGAGTTTTTCTGACCCAAGGCTTGAACCTCTTGTTTCTCAATGTCATCTTTCAACACATCCCATCCCTAGAAGGTTGGACTTTTCAAGAAATTGCTTTTATCTATGGATTTTCCTTGGTTCCCAAGGGACTGGACCATCTCTTTTTTGACAATCTTTGGGCTCTGGGACAGCGCTTAGTGCGAAAAGGGGAGTTTGACAAGTATCTGACTCGTCCCATCAATCCTCTATTTCATATCCTAGTTGAGACTTTTCAGATTGATGCCTTGGGAGAACTCTTGGTCGGTGGAATCTTACTAGCGACAACAGTATCAAGCATTGCTTGGACTCTTCCAAAATTCTTGCTTTTCCTAGTCTGTATTCCTTTTGCAACCTTGATTTATACTTCTTTGAAAATCGCGACAGCCAGCATCGCTTTTTGGACCAAGCAATCAGGAGCTATGATTTACATTTTTTATATGTTTAATGATTTTGCCAAGTACCCGATTTCCATTTACAATTCAGCTCTTCGTTGGTTAATCAGTTTTATTGTGCCTTTTGCCTTTACGGCCTACTATCCTGCCAGCTATTTCTTGCAGGACAAGGATGTAATCTTTAACATCGGAGGTTTGATGTTGATTTCCCTCATCTTCTTTGTCATTTCCCTTAAACTTTGGGATAGGGGCTTAGATGCCTACGAAAGTGCGGGCTCGTAAATAATAGAATATCAAAGCCTTGTCTCAGGACAGGCTTTTTCTAATAGAAATGAAAATTTCTTGCCATCTATTCTTAGAGTGCTATATTGTAAGTGTAATCGCCGATTTGGCTTATACTCTTTGAAAATCTCTTCAAACCACGTTAGCTTCGCCTTGCCGTATATATGTGACTGACTTTGTCAGTCTTATCTACAACCTCAAAACAGTGTTTTGAGCAACCTGCGGCTAGTTTCCTAGTTTGCTTTTTGATTTTCATTGAGTATTAGTTGGTAGAGCAAGGCACTCGTAAAGCTTAGGTCATAGGTGAAGACATGACTGAAGATTTGAAAAAATAGATATGTAGAAGATAACCGTTAAGTCTTATTCTTAGCAGTTATTTATATTGTTTAATAGCGCTGATATTTCATCAATGATATTTGACTTTGTGATGTTGCTAGTGCTTTAATTTGATTGCTACTATTTTTGATGGTGTGAATGTTCTGATAATGTACCCCAGCTAACTACGAAAGTTTTTGACTCAATTTTTAACATATGTTAAAAAATAAATTAATCCGTGTTAATTTTTCTTGACTTAAAATTTTTTAATTGATATACTATTTTTCAGAGAGCTAACAATTATATATAAATGTACTACTCTATTTCCTAGATAATACTTAGTAATACTTTTTATAACAAAGGCTAGCAAAGTTAAAGTTTTTTATCTATTGGAAGTTAAATAAATATGTAAGGAATTAAAATGAAAAAAAGTACAGTATTGTCATTAACCACAGCTGCAGTTATTTTAGCAGCATATGTCCCTAATGAGGTAATCCTAGCAGATACACCTAGTTCTGAAGATTCTTTAAAAATATCTGATAAAGAAAAAGTAGTAGTAGAGAAGGAAACAGACAATAAAGAGAAACATGAAAATATTCATAATGCTATAGAAACTTCAAAGGATACTGAAGAGAAGAAAACAACGGTTATTGAGGAAAAAGAAGTTGTTAGTAAAGAATCTGTGATAGATAACAAAACTAGCAATGAAGAAAAAATCAAAGAAGAAAATTCCAATCAATCCCAAGAAGATAAAGCGGACTCGTCTGCAAGGAAAGACCCAGAAAGTCCCCAAAAAGAGGATAAACTTGTCTATATTGCTGAATTTAAAGATAAAGAATCTGGAGAAAAAGCAATCAAGGAATTATCCAATCTTAAGGATACAAAAGTTTTATATACTTATGATACGGTTTTTAATGGTGTTGCAATAGAAACAACTCCAGATAATCTGGACAAAATTAAACTAATAGAAGGTATTTCATCGATTGAACGATCACAAAAAGTCCAACCAATGATGAATCATGCTAGAAAGGAAATTGGAGTTGAAGAGGCAATTGATTACCTAAAGTCTATCAATGCTCCATTTGGTAAAAATTTTGATGGTAGAGGTATGGTCATTTCAAATATCGATACCGGGACAGATTATAGGCATAAGGCCATGAGGATTGATGATGATGCTAAAGACTCAATGAGATTTAAAAAAGAAGATTTAAAAGGTACTGATAAAAATTTCTGGTTGAGTGATAAAATCCCTCATGCTTTCAATTATTATAATGGTGGTAAAATAACTGTAGAAAAGGCTGATGATGGGAGCGATTATTTTGATCCACATGGGATGCATATTGCAGGGATTCTTGCGGGAAATGATACTGAAAAAGACATTAAAAACTTTAACGGAATAGATGGAATTGCTCCTAATGCACAGATCTTCTCTTATAAAATGTACTCTGACGCAGGATCTGGCTTCGCAGGGGATGAAACAATGTTTCATGCTATTGAAGATTCCATCAAACATAATGTCGATGTTGTTTCGGTATCCTCTGGCTTTACAGGAACAGGTCTTGTAGGTGAGAAATATTGGCAAGCTATTAGAGCGTTAAGAAAAGCAGGCATTCCAATGGTTGTAGCTACGGGTAACTATGCGACTTCTGCTTCAAGTTCTTCATGGGATTTAGTAGCAAATAATAATCTGAAAATGACCGACACTGGAAATGTAACGCGAACTGCAGCACATGAAGATGCGATAGCGGTCGCATCTGCTAAAAATCAAACAGTTGAGTTTGATAAAGTCAACATAGGTGGAGAAAGTTTTAAATACAGAAATATAGGGGCCTTTTTCGATAAGAATAAAATCACAACAAATGAAGATGGTTCAAAAGCTCCTGATAAATTGAAATTTGTATATATAGGCAAAGGTCAAGATCAAGATTTGATAGGATTGGATCTTAAGGGCAAAATTGCAGTAATGGATAGAATTTATACCAAGGATTTAAAAGATGCTTTTAAAAGAGCTACGGATAAGGGCGCACGTGGCATTATGGTTGTAAATACTGTCAATTACTACAATAGAGATAATTGGACAGAGCTTCCAGCTATGGGATATGAGGAGGATGAAGGAACTACTAGTCAAGTATTTTCAATTTCAGGAGATGATGGTGTAAAGCTATGGAACATGATTAGTCCTGATAAAAAAACTGAAGTTAAAAGAAATAATAAGGAAGATTTCAAAGATAAATTGGAGCAATACTATCCAATCGATATGGCAAGCTATAATTCTAATAAACCGAATGTAGGTGACGAAAAAGAGATTGACTTTAAGTTTGCACCTGACACAGACAAAGAATTGTATAAAGAAGATGTCATAGTTCCAGCAGGATCTACATCTTGGGGACCGAGAACAGATTTGCTTTTAAAGCCTGATGTCTCAGCGCCAGGTAAAAATATTAAATCCACTCTCAATGTCATTAATGGGAAATCAACTTATGGCTATATGTCAGGAACTAGTATGGCAACTCCTATCGTGGCAGCTTCTACTGTTTTGATTAGACCAAAGTTAAAGGAAATGCTTGAAAGACCTGTATTGAAAAATCTTGAGGGAGATGACAAAATAGACCTTACGAGTCTTACAAAAATAGCCCTACAAAATACTGCAAGACCTATGATGGATGCGACTTCTTGGAAAGAAAAAAGCCAATACTTTGCATCACCTAGACAGCAGGGAGCAGGGCTAATTAATGTGGCCAATGCTTTGAGAAATGAAGTCGTAGCGACTTTCAAAAACAAGGATTCTAAAGGTTTGGTAAACTCTTATGGTTCTATTTCTCTTAAAGAAATAAAAGGAGATAAAAAATACTTTACAATTAAGCTTCACAATACATCAAACAGACCTTTGACCTTTAAAGTTTCAGCATCAGCGATAACTACAGATTCTCTAACTGATAGACTAAAACTGGATGAAACATATAAAGACGAAAAATCCCCAGATGGGAAGCAAATTGTTCCAGAAATTCACCCAGAAAAAATCAAAGGAGCAAATATCACATTTGAGCATGACACTTTCACTATAAGCCCAAACTCTAGCTTTGATTTAAATGCGGTTATAAACGTTGGAGAGGCTAAAAATAAAAATAAATTTGTAGAATCATTTATTCATTTTGAGTCAGTGGAAGAAATGGAAGCTCTAAACTCCAACGGGAAGAAAACAAATTTCCAACCTTCTTTATCGATGCCTCTAATGGGATTTGCTGGGGATTGGAATAAAGAACCAATCCTTGATAAATGGGCCTGGGAAGAAGGATCAAAATCAAAAACAATGGAAGGTTATGATGATGATGGTAAACCAAAAATTCCAGGAACCTTAAATAAGGGAATTGGTGGAGAACATGGTATAGATAAATTTAACCCAGCAGGAGTTATACAAAATAGAAAAGATAAAAATATAACATCGCTTGATCAAAATCCAGAATTGTTTGCTTTCAATAACGAAGGAATCAACGCACCATCATCAAGTGGTTCTAATATTGCCAAAATTTATCCTTTAGATTCAAATGGAAATCCTCAGGATGCTCAACTTGAAAGAGGATTAACACCTTCTCCGCTTGTATTAAGAAGTGCAGAAGAAGGATTAATTTCAATAGTAAATACAAATAAAGAGGGAGACAATCAAAGAGACTTAAAAGTCATTTCGAGAGAACACTTTATTAAAGGAATTTTAAACTCTAAAAGAAATGATGCAAAGGGAATCAAATCTTCAAAACTAAAAGTTTGGGGTGATTTGAAGTGGGATGGACTCATCTATAACCCTAGAGGTCGAGAAGAAAATGCACCAGAAAGTAAGGATAACCAAGATCCTGCTACTAAGATAAGAGGTCAATTTGAACCGATTGCGGAAGGTCAATATTTCTATAAATTTAAATATAGATTAACTAAAGATTATCCATGGCAGGTTTCCTATATTCCTGTAAAAATTGATAACACAGCCCCTAAGATTGTTTCGGTTGATTTTTCAAATCCTGAAAAAATTAAGTTGATTACAAAGGATACTTATCATAAGGTAAAAGATCAGTATAAGAATGAAACGCTATTTGCGAGAGATCAAAAAGAACATCCTGAAAAATTTGACGAGATTGCAAACGAAGTTTGGTATGCTGGCGCCGCTCTTGTTAATGAAGATGGAGAGGTTGAGAAAAATCTTGAAGTAACTTATGCAGGTGAGGGTCAAGGAAGAAATAGAAAACTTGACAAAGACGGAAATACCATTTATGAAATTAATGGTGCAGGAGATTTAAGAGGAAAAATCATTGAAGTCATTGCATTAGATGGCTCTAGCAATTTCACAAAGATTCATAGAATTAAATTTGCTAATCATGCTGATGAAAAGGGGATGATTTCCTACTATCTAGTAGATCCTGATCAAGATTCATCTAACTACCAAAAGCTTGGCGAGATTGCCGAATCTAAATTTAAAAATTTAGAAAATAGAAAAGAGGATAGTCTTAAAAAAGATACAAATGAGGAAGAAAATCATCAAGACAATGAAGAGTCTATCGAAGAAAAATCTAGCTTGACTATTCATAAAACTATTTCAACAATTAGAGATTTTGAAAGCAAAGACTTAAAGAAACTCATTAAAAAGAAATTTAGAGAAGTTGATGACTTTACAAGTGAAACTGGTAAGAGAACAGAGGAATACGATTATAAATACGATGATAAGGGAAATATCATTGCTTATGACGATGGTAGCGCCTTAGAATATGAAACTGAAAAACTTGACGAAATCAAATCAAAAATTTATGGTGTTCTAAGCCCGTCTAAAGATGGACACTTTGAAATTCTTGGAAAAATCAGTAATGTTTCTAAAAATGCCAAGGTATATTATGGCAATAACTATAAATCTATAGAAATCAAAACGACTAAGTATGATTCCCACTCAAAAACGATGACATTTGATTTATACGCTAATATTAATGATATTGTGGATGGATTAGCTTTTGCAGGAGATATGAGATTCTTTGTTAAAGATGATGATCAGATAAAAGCTGAAACTAAAATTAGAATGCCTGATAAAAATAAGGAAACTAAAGCAGAATATCCGTATGCATCAAGTTATGGGAATGTAATAGAATTAGGAGAAGGAGATCTTTCAAAAAACAAACCAAACAATTTAACGGAAATGGAATCTGGTAAAATCTATTCTGATTCAGAAAAACAACAATATCTGTTAAAAGACAACATCATTCTAAGAAAAGGCTATGCACTAAAAGTGACTACCTATAATCCTGGAAAAACGGATATGTTAGAAGGAAATGGAGTCTATAGCAAGGAAGATATAGCAAAAATACAAAAGACCAATCCTAATCTAAGAGTCCTTTCAGAAAAAATAATTTATACTGATAGTAGAAATGTTGAAGATGGAAGAAGTACTCAAGCTGTATTAATGTCGGCTTTGGACGGCTTTAACATTGTAAGATATCAAGTGTTTACCTTTAAAATGAATGATAAAGGGGAGGCAATCGATAAAGATGGAAATCTTGTAACAGATCCTTCTAAACTGGTATTATTTGGTAAGGATGGTAAAGAGTACACTGGGGAGGATAAATCCAATGTAGAAGCTATAAAAGAAGATGGTTCTACGTTATTTATTGATGCAAAACCAGTAAACCTTTCAATGGACAAGAACTACTTTAATCCATCTAAATCTAATAAAATTTATGTACGAAATCCAGAATTTTATTTAAGAGGTAAGATTTCTGATAAGGGTGGTTTTAACTGGGAGTTGAGAGTTAATGAATCGGTTGTAGATAATTATTTAATCTACGGAGATTTACACATTGATAACACTAGAGATTTTAACATTAAGCTTAATGTTAAAGACGGTGACATCATGGACTGGGGAATGAAAGACTATAAAGCAAACGGATTTCCAGATAAGGTAACAGATATGGATGGAAATGTTTATCTTCAAACTGGCTATAGCGATTTGAACGCGAAAGCGGTTGGAGTACACTATCAATTTTTATATGATAATGTTAAACCAGAAGTAAACATTGATCCAAAAGGAAATACTAGTATCGAATATGCTGATGGCAAATCTGTAGTCTTTAACATCAATGATAAAAGAAATAATGGATTCGATGGTGAGATTCAAGACAAACATATTTATGTAAATGAAAAAGAATATAAATCATTTGATGATATTAAACAAATAACAGATAAGACACTAAACATTAAGATTATTGTAAAAGATTTTGCAAGAAATACAACTGTAAAAGAATTCATTTTAAACAAAGATACGGGAGAGGTGAGCGAACTAAAACCTCAGATGGTAACTGTGACCATTCAAAATGGAAAAGAAATGAGTTCAACGATAGTGTCGGAAGAAGATTTCATTTTACCTGTCTATAAGGGTGAATTAGAAAAAGGCTATCAATTTGATGGCTGGGAAATTTCTGGTGTCGAAGGGAAAAAAGATGCAGGTTATGTTATTAATGTGTCAAAAGATACCCTTATAAAACCTCTATTCAAGAAAATAGAGGAGAAAAAGGAGGAGGAAAATAAACCTACTTTTGATGAATCGAAAAAGAAAGATAAGGTGCAAGCAAATCATAGTCAATTAGATGAAAATTACAAAAAGGAGGATTTACAAAGAGAAAATCATTCACACAAATCTGATTCAACTAAGGATGTCACAGCTACAGTTCCTGTACAAGTAAATTATAGTCAATTAGACGAAAGTCAAAAATCTGATTCAACTAAGGATGTTACAGCTACAGTTCCTGATAAAAATGATAAAAACTTTGAAAATAAGAAGGGAGTTTATCTTAATGAACCAGAGACTATAGCTAATAAACATACCAATATCGATAGTAAATCGGATACTAACAATTCTGATAGATTGCCAAAAACCGGAACAGTTAGAGAAGGTTTTACACCATTTATTGCTGGAATAATGTTTACTGTAGGTGTATTTCTTGGATTGAAGAAAAAAGATTAAGATGAAGACAAAAGCTATAGATGAAAAAATGGTTTATGTACTGAGATGAGATAATTTTAAGGAATTAAGTAGCGTTTGGTTGCTTAATTCCTTTTTATTTGGAAGATAGTTTTCCCCTGTTTCCTTATTTTATCTTAACTATTCAACCACTTAGACCGAGATAGAGACCAGATAGGCAACAGAGCTTGTTCTTGAAACTGGGCTCTGCTATAATGATTTGTGTAAAGGACGTGAGGGGGGCAGTATTAGACAACTCAAGTTCCTAAAAAAGAAATTGGAGATCAAAATGAAAAAATTATTGGGGATTGTATTTTTAGTAGCAGCAGCGATAGTATTGTATTTTGCTTCTGTTGGATGGCCAAGTTTGAATGTTAACCTTTGGTCATTGATTCCAGTAGGCTTGTTCCTCTTTTTCACTCTAGAGAATCTTTTGAAAAAAGACTACAAGGCTAGTCTGATGTGTTTGATTATTGCCTTTATCATTGCGAATGCAATTTTGGACCTTTTACCAATTTCAAGTAGCTTGGTAATTGGAGCGGGAGTGCTGGCTTGCATTGGTATTGGATTTATCTTTCCTGATAAAGAAGGAAAATAAGATTTTTCAAATAGCGATGTGAAATGATAAATCTGGATATTAACGTCTAGGAATAGGATAAATTTAACCAATATTAATAAATCAAACTAAGAATTAAGAGTTAACGAAATCAGAAAAAAACTGAAATATTCGTTTGCTCTTTTTGTATGTTTAAATCTTTAAGAAAGATTTTTTCTGTTTGGGATAATAAAAAACTATTCCGTCTTAAAATTTTAAAGAAAGTCGGAAATCATTTTTATTATAATAAATTCTACTTCAATACTTTTTAAAAACTCTCCAATTTTTATAAAAAACATTCCAAAACATTGTTTTTATCTGTATTCGATTGACAAATTTTTTATTGGTTATAAAATCGTATTATAAGATAATTATAATAAGTAGATTGCTCTCAGATATAATGAAAGCGGTTACCAAAAGGAGGATTACATGCAAAAAGGTAATTGGAACAAAAAAAGAGTGTATAGTATTCGAAAATTTTCAGTCGGTGCTTGCTCGGTGCTTATAGGGACATGTGCTCTATTATTAGGGGCAGGCGTTAGTCTATCTTCTTCGGTATATGCCAACGAAAATGCTGAAGAAATTGTGTTAACAAATAGGACTGAGCACCAGTCTGAAAACCTGAAAACTACTGGACTCTCAAGTGAACATAAAGCTGAAGGTGTTACGACTGAAAAAGCAAGTGAGCAACCTGTTAAAGCTGAAAATGTATCTCTAAAGGAAAATGCGGATGGTAGTGATGCAGTAGTAAAACCTCACGCAGATCAACCTTTAGTTTCAGTTGCCAATAATCAATCAGTTCCTTTAGAAGAAGGTAAGGCTGAAGTCGAAAACAAAACAGAAGAAAGGAACAAGCCTGAGGATAGAAATAAGCTTGAAGAAACAAATAAGACTGAGGTAACGGATAAATCTGAAGATAAAAATAAATCTGAAGAAACAAATAAAGCAGAATCACAAGATCGTTCTGTTTCAAAAGATAAGCAAGAATTCAAATCTGCTACGAATGAAGTAGTTGATAAGTTAATTGAAGATAGAAACATTTCCTTCAACCAGAATTGGCACTTTAAACTAAATGCCAATGCAAAGGAAGCTGTAAAACCAGACGCAGATATTTCTTCATGGAAAAAAATGGATCTTCCTCATGACTGGAGTATTCATTTTGATTTTGACCATGATTCCCCAGCTCAAAATGAGGGTGGTCAACTGAACGGTGGAGACGGCTGGTATCGGAAAACCTTTAAGTTAGACGAAAAGGACTTAAATAAAGATGTTCGTGTAACCTTTGATGGAGTTTACATGGATTCACAAGTATTCGTCAATGGTCAACTAGTTGGTCACTATCCAAACGGTTACAATCAATTTTCATATGACATTAGTAACTACCTTCATAAAGACGGGCGAGAAAATGTTATTTCTGTTCATGCAGTTAATAAGCAACCAAGTAGTAGATGGTATTCAGGAAGTGGTATCTATCGAGACGTATCATTACAAGTAACAGACAAGATTCATGTTGAAAAAAATGGGACAACTATTTTAACTCCAAAACTAGAAAGTCAACAAGGAGGAAAAGTTGAAACCCAAGTAAGTAGTAAAATTGTTAATACAGACAATAAAGACCATGAAATTGTAGCAGAGTATCAAATTTTTGAACGAGGTGGGAAGGCAGTTACAGAACTTGTTCGAACTGAGAGTAAAACTCTAAAAGCAAAAGAAACCCTTCATTTGGATTCAGCATTAGAGGTTGAAAAACCAAAATTGTGGACAGTGTCATCTGATAAACCTGCTTTATATGAGATGGTAACTCGTGTTTATAAAGATGGTCAGCTTGTAGATGCTAAAAAAGATTTATTTGGTTATCGCTACTATAACTGGACTCCAGACCAAGGATTCTCTTTGAACGGTGAACACATCAAGTTCCATGGAGTTTCCTTGCACCATGATCACGGAGCACTAGGAGCAGAAGAAAACTATAAGGCCGAATACCGTCGTCTGAAACAGATGAAGGAAATGGGAGTGAATTCGATTCGTACAACCCACAATCCAGCAAGTCCTCAGACCTTGCAAATTGCAGCCGAGCTTGGTTTGTTGGTTCAGGAAGAAGCCTTTGACACTTGGTATGGTGGTAAGAAACCATACGACTATGGTCGTTTCTTTGAAAAAGATGCTACTCATCCAGAGGCAAGAAAAGGTGAAAAATGGTCTGATTACGATCTTCGAACAATGGTAGAAAGAGATAAAAACAATCCTGCTGTTGTCATGTGGTCTATTGGTAACGAAATCGGTGAAGCAGATGGGAAAGCCCATTCACTAGCAACTGTCAAACGTTTGGTGAAAGTGGTGAAATCTGTTGATAAGACACGCTATGTAACCATGGGAGCTGATAAATTCCGTTTCGGAGATGGAACTGGGGACCATGAAAAGATTGCAGATGAACTGGATGCAGTTGGATTGAATTACTCTGAAGAAAATTATCAAACTCTTCATGCGAAACATCCGAAATGGCTCATTTATGGTTCAGAAACATCTTCAGCAACTCGTACAAGAGGAAGTTATTTCCATCCAGAGAGTGAGTGGGTAGGAAGTAACCAATATTGGCGTAATTACGAACAATCCGATTATGGTAATGATCGTGTTGGTTGGGGTAAAACTGCTACAGCATCATGGACCTTCGATAGAGATCATCCAGGCTATGCTGGACAATTCATTTGGACCGGTACGGATTATATTGGTGAACCAACACCATGGCACAATCAAAATAGTACACCAGTAAAAAGTTCCTACTTTGGTATTGTTGATACCGCAGGTATTCCAAAAAATGACTATTATCTCTACCAAAGTCAGTGGGTTTCTGCCAAGAAAAAACCAATGGTTCATTTACTTCCTCACTGGAACTGGGAAAAGACTGAATTGGCCGACAATGTTGCAGATGCTGAAAATCGAATCCCAGTTAGAGCTTATTCCAATGCTGCTAGTGTTGAGTTGTTCTTAAATAATGAGTCACTAGGTCTTAAAAAATTCAACAAAAAACAAACAAGTGACGGTCGTACATATCAAGAAGGTGAAAATCCTCAAGAGCTATACTTGGAGTGGAAAGTCGCTTATAAACCAGGAACTTTGGAAGCGGTAGCTCGAGATGAGTCTGGCAAGGAAATTGCTCGTGATAAGATTGTAACTGCTGGTGAACCTGCAGGTGTCCGTTTGGTTAAGGAAGAAAATGCAATCGCTGCAGATGGAAAAGATTTGACTTATATCTATTACGAAATTGTAGATAGCAAGGGTAATGTTGTGCCAACTGCTAACAATCTAGTTCACTTCCAACTTCATGGACAAGGTCAACTGGTTGGTGTGGATAATGGTGAGCAAGCTAGTCGTGAACGTTATAAAGAACAAGCAGATGGTTCTTGGATTCGTAGAGCCTTTAATGGTAAAGGGGTAGCGATTGTTAAATCGACTGATCAAGCAGGTAAATTTACCCTTACAGCATATTCAGGCTTGTTGAAATCAGATCAAGTTACAGTTTTTACAGGTAAGTCAGACCAGTCAGAAAAAACTGTTTTAGGAACAGAAATACCAAAAGTTCGGACAGTTTTAGGACAAAAACTTAAAATGCCTCAGACAGTGCCATTTGTATATAGTGATGGTAGTCGTGAAAAACGTCCTGTAACCTGGTCTCAAGCAGCTGTCAGTCAAGCTGGAATTGTAACTGTAAAAGGTATGTCTGATGGACGTGAAGTTGAGGCTCGTGTTGAAGTACTTACAGTTGCGAATGAACTTCCAGCTGTTAAACGCATCACACCTGGAACAGACTTGAGTTCTGTGGATAAACTTGTTTCACTTGTTTCAACAGATGGTCGTATTCACAATTATGAAGTTGAAAATTGGGAAATTTCACCAGAAGATAAAGAGAAGTTATCTACTCCGGGGGCACATATTCAGATGACTAGCCAATTAGGAGATAGAACCATCCACGCTACTTTGATAGTTGATGATGGTAAGGAATTGTCTCAAGTTACACCAAATATAGCAGTAGGTGGTGAAAGTGTTACGGAACTTTCAAAAGAGCATCCTGTACATTATCACAAACTTTCTTATGGAGCAAAAATTCCAGAAGTCAGTGCTAGTGCTGAAAATGCCGATGTGAACGTGATTCAGGCAAATGAATCCAATGGAATGCGTGCTAGTATCTACATTCAGCCTAAAGACGGGGGACAGTTACAAACTTATGCAGTTCAGTTCCTTGTTGATTCTCCACAAATTGAAAGCTTGAGTCTCAGAGTGGATCAAGCTACTAGTCTCAAAGAAGATCAAACTGTTAAAATGACAGTTTTAGCCCGTTATCAGGATGGAACTGAAGCTGTTTTACCAACCGATAAGGTGACTTTCTCAAGCCAAGGCGAGGGAGGAGTCTCTGTTAATAAGGGAATGCTAGAGTTGCATAAACCGGGTAGTCTCACTTTACAAGCTCAATATGAAGGTGCAAAAGGAGAACTTCCTCTAACGATCGCAGCAAATACTGAAGATAAAGTTGTTCAGGCCATTCGCCCAGTTAGCCTTGTGACAGATTTGCACCAAACACCAAATCTTCCATCTACAGTAACAGTTGAGTACGATAAAGGATTTCCAAAAGTTCATAAGGTAGTTTGGGATTCGATTCCATCTGAAAAATTAAATCAATATCATACTTTTGAAGTACTTGGTAAGGTTGAAGGATTGAATCAAGAAGCTCGTGCGACAGTATCAGTAGAAGGAATTGTAAAAGTTGAAGATGTGAGCATCACAACACCAATTTCTGAGGCACCAACCTTGCCAGAAAGTGTCCGAACTTATTATTCAAATGGCCAAGTATCTTCAGCTAAGGTGGCTTGGGACACTATTGATGCAAGCCAGTATGCAAAAGAAGGAATCTTTACTGTAACAGGCCATGTAGAAGGAACACAACTGACAACGAAATTACATGTTCGTGTATCGAGTCAAACAGAAATTGGGAAGAATATTTCAGATCAATGGACAGGTTCAGAATTACCACTTGCCTTTGCATCAGATTCTCATTCTTATGACCCAGTATCTAATGTAAATGATAAAGTGATTTCTTACGGTGATCAGCCTGCAAATCGTTGGTCAAACTGGAAACGTTCTGAAGAAGCTTCAGTAGGGGTACTCTTTGGAGATTCAGGTATTTTGACAAAACGTTCGGTCGATAACTTGAATGTAGCATTTTATGAAGATAGCGGTGTAGGTGCTCCAAAATCTTACGTCATTGAGTATTATGTTGGTGAAAAAGCTCCAACTGCACCGAAGAATCCTGGTTATGTAGAGGGTGAAAACCACGTATTTAATGACAGTAAAAATTGGAAACCAGTCACAAATCTTAAGGCTCCAGATCAGTTAAAAGCTGGAGAAATGAATCATTTCAGTTTTGATAAGGTGGATACCTACGCGGTACGTATTCGCATGACAAGAGCTGATGATAAACTTGGAACATCCATTACAGAATTACAAGTTTTCTCTAAAAAGGTAGCACCAGCTAAAGAGGCAACTACTAACATTAAGGTTGCTGGAAAAGATCTTCCTCACTTTAATCCAGACTTAACAGATTACTATTTAGACTATAGTGATGGAAAAATTCCAGAAGTAACAGCTAGTATCACAAATAATGGACTTGCTACAGTGGTTCCTAGCGTGAAAGAGGGCGATCCTGTCCGTGTTATTGTGAAAGCAGAAAATGGCGATATTCTTGGAGAATACAACCTTCACTTTACAAAAGATAAAGATTTGTTGGCTCGTAAACCAATTGCTTCTGCAAAACAGTCTCAATTGTTGCAGTTAGGTCAACCTTTGGAATTGCCAAATAAGGTTCCAGTTTATTTCGCAGGTAAGAGCGGTTATGACGTAAAAGATTTGGCAGTTGAATGGGAAAAAGTCCCTGCTTCTACCTTAAACAAAGCTGGGGAATATACAATTAAAGGCCATGTAGTTGGTAGTGAGGTCCCAGTAGAATTATCTGTTCGAGTAACGGACAAGGTCGGTAGATCACTTTCTGATAATCCAGATTATCTTGCTACTCATAGTCAGGCTTTTGCTTCAGCTACTAATGATTTGGATGATAATTCGAACGACCGTGTAGACTATTTAAATGATAATGACCGAAATCAAGACAACCGTTGGACAAACTGGTCCGCTACTCCATCTGCTAATCCAGAAGTATCAGTTGGTGTTATCTTTAAAAAGAATGGTAAAATTGTGGATAGAAAGGTTTCACAAGCTAAACTAAACTTCTTTGCAGATAGTGGAACAGATGCCCCAGCTAAACTCGTATTGGAACGATACATCGGTCCTGACTTTGATGTTCCGGTTTACTATTCAAACTACAGCTACGAATCAAATCATCCATTTAATAACCCTGATAATTGGGAACTTGTTCCTTATTACGCAGACAAAGAAATTCAAGCTGGAAATGAGATCAATGTGACCTTTAAAGCTGTGACTACCAAAGCTATGAGATGGCGTATGGACAGAAAAGCAGATAAAAATGGGGTTGCACTAACTGAATTAAGTTTCCGAGCACCAAGTGAGCTTGCAAAAGAGAGCACAGAGGGAAGAATTTTAGTAGATGGTAAAGAGCTTCCTGACTTCTCTGAAAATCGTTTGGACTATGAATTGATTTATAAAGGGGAACGTCCAAAAATCACTGTAGAAGGGAAAGATCAAGTCACATCTACAATTGTGGATAGTGGAAATGAAAATCTTCCTGTATTAGTCCGTCTGGTATCAGAGAGTGGTAAGAATGTCAAAGAATACCGGATTAAATTGACTAAGGAAAAAGTGATAGACGCAAAACTTGTAGCTCCTGCTCAATATGACTTGCCTAGTCTTGAAGTGGTAGACAAAGAATTGAACTTCCAAACTCTTGAACAAAAAGACGATACTCTGTTTGAGGGAGAAGTTCGCCTGTTGCAAGAAGGTAAAGTTGGTAAGGAACGTATCTATACAGAAGTAACGACTGATGGCAAGAATAAAGAAAAATCACGTGAGATTCTGGAAGAACCTGTAAATAGAATTCTGTTGGTAGGTACTAAGAAGAAAACAAGTAACATTGAGACGCCGGCGGGTGGACATCAAGACAATGGTAGCAGTCAACCTACGGAACAAAAACCAGGAGCAAATCCGAATCCAAATATTGTCATTCCAAATCCATCAAATAATGGTGTGACAAGTAACAGTTCAGATTTTAAAAATCATCTATCAGTTGCTCCGAACATTGTGATACAAGCTCCTACTCAGGAAAGCAAAAAACCTGGATGGAACAAGGAAGATGGTAAATGGTATTATCGTCAACAAAATGGGGACTTGGCTAAGGGTTGGGTCAAAGATGGAGATACTTGGTATTACTTTGATCAAACAGGAAAAATGGAAACTGGCTGGATTAAAGATCAATCAGGTGCATGGTATTACTTGAATCAATCAGGTGCAATGTCATCTAATGAGTGGATTTTGGATCAAGATGGTAAGTGGTACTATGTTGATGCATCAGGTTCGATGAAGACAAGTCAATGGTTCCAAGTTGGAGACAAATGGTATTATGTTGATGCAAATGGATCCCTTGCTGTCAATACAGTAACTCCGGATGGTTATCAAGTAAATGAAAACGGTGAGTGGATCGGATAAGATTGATTTGAGGAATGTAACTTTCTCATAAGATTTATTCTGTGCAGTGTTCCCAAGCGAGACAAGTGAAGTCTCGCTTGGAAACGCTCTGCTCAAACGATTTTTAAACAAGAAAAAAGGATTTACCCAAGTCAAAAGGGTTAAATCCTTTATTTTTTATGTCTCATATAAGATTCAGCTAGAGAGCCATCAATTCAACAATCATCTCGATATACATGACAAGGGTTACTAAGAATCCTGCACGCCAGAAGAATTTGATGAATTTAGGATAGTAAAAGCTGCGTTTTTTCAAAAGGAAGAAAAAAACGAGAATAATGGCTAGGAGTGAGAGGGCTAGGCCTAGTCTAGGGAGGAAATTATGGGTAAAGGTTTTAGATGTAATAAGGTAATATTCAAATACCAAGACTGGAAAAGCCAAATCCGCAAAGTTTCGTCCTAGTTTTTTTAATCTAAAAAGTTTGGTTATGATAATGCAGACTACTAGAGTCAGTATCAATAATAAAATAGATGCTAATTTCATTAAAATCATACCCATATTGTATCATAAAAAATCGCTAATGGAAACGAGAAACAGAGGAATTTATAGGAAAGTCAGGCTTTTGAGATTGTGGGTGTTTTTTGTTATAATGAAAGTTATGAAATCTTATAACACCTTGAATGATTATTATCGAAAACTCTTTGGAGAAAAGACCTTTAAAGTCCCTATTGATGCGGGGTTTGACTGTCCCAATCGTGATGGGACTGTGGCTCATGGAGGCTGTACTTTTTGTACGGTTTCAGGTTCTGGAGATGCTATCGTAGCACCGGACGCACCTATCCGTGAGCAATTTTATAAGGAAATTGACTTTATGCACCGTAAGTGGCCGGATGTGCAGAAGTATCTGGTCTATTTTCAAAATTTTACCAATACCCATGAAAAGGTGGAAGTGATTCGAGAACGTTATGAACAGGCTATCAACGAGTCAGGTGTAGTAGGAATCAATATTGGAACGCGCCCAGACTGTTTACCAGACGAAACCATCGAATATTTGGCTGAGTTATCGGAGCGAATGCATGTGACGGTTGAATTGGGCTTGCAGACCACTTATGAAACAACCTCTGACCTGATTAATCGTGCCCACTCCTATGAATTGTACGTGGAAACGGTCAAGCGTTTGAGAAAGTATCCAAAAATTGAGATTGTTTCCCATCTGATCAATGGACTTCCTGGTGAAACCCATGAGATGATGATTGAAAATGTCCGCCGCTGTGTCACGGACAATGATATTCAAGGGATTAAACTGCATTTGCTTCACCTTATGACCAATACACGTATGCAACGAGATTACCACGAGGGACGTTTGCAGTTGATGAGTCAGGACGAATATGTCAAGGTTATCTGCGACCAATTGGAAATCATTCCCAAGCATATTGTCATCCATCGAATCACAGGAGATGCACCTAGAGATATGCTGATTGGTCCTATGTGGAGCCTCAATAAATGGGAAGTGCTAAATGCTATTGAAACTGAAATGCGACGTCGTGGAAGCGTTCAAGGATGTAAGGCTGTAAAACAGGAGTTTGAAAATGAAAAGACCACTTGAGATGGCACATGATTTTTTAGCTGAGGTAGTGACAAAAGAGGATATCGTAGTGGATGCGACTATGGGAAATGGTCATGACACGCTTTTTTTAGCCAAGCTAGCTAAGCAAGTCTATGCCTTTGATATTCAGGAGCAAGCCTTGGAAAAGACGCAAGAGCGTTTGAACCAAGCTGGCCTGACAAATGCCCAGTTAATCTTACAAGGCCATGAGACACTGGACCAGTTTGTGACAGAAGTCAAGGCAGGGATTTTTAATCTGGGTTATCTGCCGTCAGCTGATAAGTCCGTCATCACCCAACCTCAGACTACCATTGAAGCCTTAGAAAAGCTGTGTCGTTTGCTGGTCAAAGGGGGACGGATTGCTATCATGATTTACTATGGTCATGAGGGAGGAGATATTGAGCGAGATGCTGTCTTGAATTTTGTTAGCCAGTTGAACCAACAAGAGTACACAGCTGCCATTTACCGAACTTTAAACCAAGTCAACAACCCACCATTTTTAGTAATGATTGAAAAATTAGAGAGATATAGACATGGATAAACAATACCTACGTGAAAAGCTGGATGCCATGCGCCAGAATTTTGTTGAATCAACTCACCATGAACGAGCGGTGGGTGTGTTAGACCAAGCGCATATGAGCAAAAAAATGCTTAAAATCAAGAAAAAATTAGTTGCTCTTGAGATGGAACGGTGTCAGAGAAAAATTGAGCACAAAGATTGTTCCAAGATTGACCAAAAAATCAAAGAGCAGAAGGAGATTTTTGAATCTTGTTGTAAAAAAGATTAAGGAGGACGTGCGTGGAATTATTGATTTACCTCATCCTATTTTTACTGGTTTTGATTGTCTCAAGTACAACCAATAAGCTCCTGCCCTTTTTGCCGCTTCCTTTGGTGCAAATTCTTCTGGGAATTGTGATTGGTCTCTTTTTACCCAATACCGACTTTCACCTCAATACAGAGTTGTTTTTGGCACTGGTTATTGGGCCATTGCTTTTCCGAGAGTCGGAGGAAGCAGATATTACGGCTATTTTAAAACACTGGCGAATCATTGTTTATCTCATATTTCCAGTGATTTTCATCTCGACCCTGAGTTTGGGTGGCTTGGCCCATCTTCTTTGGCTCAGTCTTCCCTTGGCGGCTTGCTTGGCTGTTGGGGCAGCCCTTGGCCCTACGGATTTGGTAGCCTTTGCCTCTCTTTCGGAGCGGTTTAGCTTTCCTAAGCGCGTGTCCAATATCCTTAAGGGTGAAGGACTCTTGAATGATGCTTCTAGCTTGGTTGCCTTTCAGGTAGCTTTGACAGTTTGGACAACTGGGGCCTTTTCCCTTGGGCAAGCGAGTAGTTCGCTCATCTTTTCAATCCTAGGCGGTTTTTTGATTGGCTTTTTAACAGCCATGACCAACCGTTTCCTCCATAGTTTCTTACTTAGTGTACGAGCAACGGATATTGCCAGCGAACTTTTATTAGAATTGAGTTTGCCCTTGGTAACCTTCTTCCTGGCAGAAGAAGTCCACGTTTCAGGGATTATTGCCGTTGTAGTTGCTGGGATTTTAAAGGCAAGCCGTTTTAAGAAAATTACGCTCCTTGAAGCCCAGGTGGATACGGTGACCGAGACGGTCTGGCATACAGTGAATTTTATGCTAAACGGTTCTGTCTTTGTGATTTTAGGGATGGAGTTGGAAATGATAGCAGAACCTATCTTGACCAATCCAATCTATAATCCCTTACTTTTATTGGTATCTCTTATAGCCCTTACCTTTGTCCTCTTTGCCATTCGTTTTGTCATGATTTATGGCTATTATGCCTATAGGACTAGACGTCTCAAGAAGAAACTGAATAAGTATATGAAGGACATGCTTCTTTTGACTTTCTCAGGTGTCAAGGGAACGGTGTCGATTGCTACGATTCTTCTGATACCAAGTAATCTAGAGCAGGAGTATCCTCTCTTGCTTTTCCTCGTCGCAGGTGTGACGCTTGTAAGCTTTTTAACAGGTCTCGTGGTCTTGCCTCATCTTTCTGATGAACAGGAAGAAAGCAAGGACTATCTTATGCATATCGCCATTTTGAATGAAGTAACGCTAGAGTTGGAAAAAGAGTTGGAAGGCACCAAAAATAAACTTCCCCTCTATGCGGCTATTGACAATTATCATGGACGTATTGAAAATCTCATCCTGAGTCAAGAAAATAAGGGAGCTCAAGAAGACTGGGAGGCCTTGAAACTTCTCATCCTCAGTATTGAAAGTGATGGTTTAGAACAGGCTTACGAAGAGGACAAGATGAGTGAGCGTGCATATCGAGTTTACCAACGTTATTTGAAAAACATGGAACAAAGTATCAATCGCAAGTTTGCTTCACGATTGACCTATTATTTCCTTGTTTCCTTGCGGATTTTACGTTTTCTCCTTCACGAAGTCTTTACCTTAGGAAAGACCTTTCGCAGTTGGAAAAATGAAGAATCACAGAAACTTAGAGCCCTTGACTATGATCAAATTGCAGAGCTCTATCTAGAAAATACAGAGATGATTATCGAAAGTCTGGAGAACCTTAAAGGGGTTTATAAGAGTTCTTTGATCAGCTTTATGCAGGATTCTCGTCTCCGAGAAACAGCTATTATTACCAGTGGTGCCTTTGTTGAACGTGTTATCAATCGAGTCAAGCCCAACAATATCGATGAAATGCTGAGAGGCTATTATCTGGAGCGCAAGCTGATTTTTGAATATGAAGAAAAACGGTTAATTACGACCAAGTATGCCAAGAAGTTACGACAAAATGTGAATAACTTAGAGAACTATTCCTTGAAGGAAGCTGCCAATACTCTGCCTTATGATATGGTGGAATTGGTAAGAAGAAATTAATCAAGATTATAAGTGAAGGAGTGTGACATGAAAAAGTGGTGGAAAGAGCAGATAGACAAGCCTTTATTAAAAGCTTTTTTGCATTATTATCAAGCATCAGATAGTGAGTTGACCAGTGTTGCTGTAGCCTACTATTGGTTGATTTCGATTTTTCCACTTCTTTTGGTGGTGGTTAATATCCTCCCTTATTTTCGGATTCCAGTTTCTAATTTTTTAAAAGTTGTCAATGAATTCTTGCCGGAAAGCATGTATGATGTGGTGGCAAAGATTATTACAGAAGTGCTGACCCAACCGTCAACAGGCTTATTGAGTTTTGCGGTTTTATCAGCCCTCTGGACCTTTTCAAAATCCATGAATTTCCTACAGAAAGCCTTTAATAAAGCTTACGGAGTAGCTAAAAATCGTGGGATGATTTCCCATCAGCTCATGAGTTTGTTTGTCAGTTTTGGCTTGCAGATTCTCTTTGCCTTAGCTCTATTTCTCAGTGTCTTTGGTCGCATGCTCCTCAACCTTATCAAAAGTTACTGGAAATCGGATAGTCCTCTCTTTGATTATCTGCAAGACCTAACAGGTCCCTTGGTCTATGCTTTGATTTTTGCAATCTTGGTCATGCTTTATTATTTCCTGCCTAATGTTAGGGTCCGACGAATTCGCTTTGTATTGCCAGGTAGTGCCTTTGTTATGCTGACTCTGGCCTTACTGCTCAATATCTTTTCAGTCTATGTTAACAATTATGTCAATCACCTAGTGGACGTGCGTTTTTTCAGTTCCGTCGTCGTGGTGGTCATGATGTTCTGGTTTATTCTCATCGCTAAGATTTTGATTATCGGCGCGGTGATCAATGCCAGTGTCCAGAGCTTGAAAGATACGAGCTTTAGAATAAATTAACTCATTTTTTATCCATTACAAAACGCATACTATCAGGCTTTATAAAACCTTGATAATATGCGTTTTTTGATTATATAAATTAATAGATAAACATGGCATCGCCAAAACTGAAGAAGCGGTAGTGTTCTTGAATGGCATGGTGATAAGCGTCTAAGACTAATTCACGGCCGGCAAAGGCAGAAACCAACATGACCAGAGTTGATTTTGGCAGGTGGAAGTTGGTTGAGAAGGCATCCACGACCTTCCACTCATACCCAGGTTTGATAAAGATATTGGTCCAGCCAGAATCTGCTTGGATTTGCCCATCAAACTTGGAACCAATAGTCTCCAAAGTGCGTATAGAAGTGGTTCCGACAGCGATGACACGCCCCCCATTTTCCTTAACAGAGCGAAGAGTGGCAGCCGCTTCCTCAGAAAGCTGGTAGAATTCTGAGTGCATTTCGTGTTCGTCCAGATTGTCAACTGAAACGGGTCTAAAGGTTCCTAGTCCGACATGAAGAGTCAGATAGACTAGATGAACACCCTTAGCTTGGATTTCTGCTAGCAGTTCTTTAGTGAAGTGTAGTCCAGCAGTTGGTGCTGCAGCAGAGCCACTTTCCTTGGCGTAAACAGTTTGATAGCGTTCACGGTCATCCAGTTTTTCATGAATATAGGGTGGTAGTGGCATTTCTCCCAGACTTTCCAAAACTTCTAGGAAAATTCCTTGGTATTCAAAGCGGACAATGCGGCCCCCGTGAGTCAATTCTTCCGTAACGACAGCGCTGAGGCGACCATCACCAAAGCTGACACGAGTACCAATCTTGAGGCGTTTGGCAGGTTTAGCCAGAACTTCCCACTCATCGCCACTAATGTTTTTGAGTAGGAGCAGTTCCACATGACCTCCAGTTTCTTCCTTTTGACCATAGAGGCGGGCAGGGAGAACACGGGTATCGTTCATAACAAGGGCATCACCAGGTTCCAGCATATCAATAATAGAGTGGAAGTGTTTATCCTGCATTTCTCCCGTCTCACGATTGACAATGAGGAGTTTAGAAGCGTCCCGTTTTTCAAGGGGCGTTTGGGCAATCAATTCCTCGGGTAAGTGGAAATCAAAATCAGCTGTATTCATATATCTGTTCATTCTTTCTAAGTTCTAATCTTATCCATTATAACATGTTTCAAGTTTGGACGCTCTTTTTTTGAAAATTAAATCGTTTTCACTTGACAAAAATTGGTCTATACCATATAATAAATATAGATTGAAACGGAGGATAAAAAGATGAAAGTTATTAAAGTTGAAAACCAAATCGAAGGTGGAAAAGTTGCTTTTGAGATTTTGAAGGAAAAATTAGCCAATGGAGCTCAAACCCTAGGACTTGCGACAGGAAGTAGCCCACTTGAATTTTACAAGGAAATTGTTGAGAGTGACCTTGATTTTTCAAATCTAACCAGTGTCAACCTTGATGAGTATGTAGGGCTTGATGGAGACAATCCACAGTCTTACCGTTACTTCATGCAAGAAAACTTGTTTAACCAAAAACCATTTAAAGAAAGTTTCTTGCCTCGTGGGGTTAAGGACAATGCTGAAGCTGAAGTTGAACGCTACAACCAAATTTTGGCTGACCATCCAGTTGACCTCCAAATCTTGGGAATCGGTCGCAATGGACATATCGGATTTAATGAACCTGGTACTCCATTTGACAGTCAAACTCACCTTGTAGAACTTGACAAGTCTACTATCGAAGCAAACGCACGTTTCTTTGACAAGATTGAAGATGTTCCAACCCAAGCCATTTCAATGGGGATTAAAAATATCTTGGATGCCAAGTCAATCCTTCTCTTTGCCTACGGTGAATCAAAAGCAGAAGCCATTGCTGGAACAGTGTCTGGCCTAGTGACTGAGAATCTACCTGCAAGTAGCCTACAAAACCACCCAGATGTGACCATCATCGCAGATGCTGAAGCGCTCAGCTTACTCGAAAAATAAAAAAGTGAAACCCTTCAGTTTTTTCTATTGAATGCTTTCAAGACTTGTATAAATGGCAGAAAAATCAAAATTAACCCGCATTTTTTCTTGACAATTATTCCTTTTACGTGTAAAATAGAATAGATCTTGAACTTGAAGGGAGTGAAAAAAATGTCTAAAACAGTAGTACGTAAGAATGAATCTCTTGACGACGCACTTCGTCGTTTCAAACGTGCGGTTACTAAAGCTGGTACTCTTCAAGAAACACGCAAACGTGAATTCTATGAAAAACCTTCTGTAAAACGTAAACGTAAATCAGAAGCAGCTCGTAAACGTAAAAAATTCTAATTAGAAATGAAAGGCTAGAGAAATCTAGTCTTTTTCTTTTAATACTCTTCGAAAATCAAATTCAAACCACGTCAACGTCGCCTTGGATTATATATGTGACTGACTTCGTCAGTCTTATCTACAACCTCAAAGCAGTGCTTCGAGCAACCTGCGGCTAGTTTCCTAGTTTGCTCTTTGATTTTCATTGAGTATAAATAAATACTTCAAAGCCTGCAAAAATCTCAAATATCCTCCTACAATTTGATATAATAGAGAGAAGAACTCATTTGAAGGAGGAAATGATGTCGGTTTTAGTAAAAGAAGTGATTGAAAAGCTCAGACTAGACATTGTCTATGGCGAACCAGAATTACTTGAAAAGGAAATTAATACCGCGGACATTACGCGACCTGGTCTTGAAATGACGGGCTATTTTGACTATTATACGCCTGAGCGAATCCAACTCTTGGGAATGAAGGAGTGGTCCTATCTCGTTTCGATGTCCTCTCACAACCGTTACCAAGTCTTGAAAAAAATGTTTCTACCTGAGACACCTGCGGTCATTGTTGCTCGTGGTTTGGTGGTTCCAGAGGAGATGCTAAAGGCAGCCAGAGAATGTAAGATTGCCATTTTAACCAGCCGTACGGCAACCAGTCGTTTATCTGGAGAGTTATCTAGTTATCTGGATTCACGTTTAGCAGAACGGACCAGTGTGCACGGTGTCTTGATGGATATCTATGGAATGGGTGTCTTGATTCAAGGTGATAGTGGCATCGGTAAGAGTGAGACAGGTCTAGAGCTTGTCAAACGTGGTCACCGCTTGGTAGCCGATGATCGTGTCGATATCTTTGCCAAGGATGAGATTACTCTTTGGGGTGAACCAGCTGAAATCTTGAGACACCTGATTGAAATTCGTGGGGTTGGGATTATCGATGTCATGAGCCTCTACGGTGCGAGTGCCGTCAAGGATTCTTCACAAGTCCAGCTGGCTGTTTATTTGGAAAATTACGATACACATAAAACTTTTGATCGTCTTGGAAACAATGCAGAGGAAATAGAAATTTCTGGCGTAGCCATTCCTCGTATCCGCATTCCAGTGAAAACAGGTCGTAATATCTCTGTCGTGATTGAGGCTGCTGCCATGAATTATCGTGCCAAGGAAATGGGCTTTGATGCGACGCGTTTGTTCGAAGAACGCTTGACCAATCTCATTGCTCAAAACGAGGAGGTGCCTAATGTTTGATCCAATTGCGATTCATCTAGGCCCTCTAGCCATTCGATGGTATGCCTTGTGTATTGTAACAGGCTTGATTCTTGCGGTTTATTTGACCATGAAAGAAGCACCTAGAAAGAAGATCATACCAGACGATATTTTAGATTTCATCCTGATAGCTTTTCCTTTGGCTATTTTAGGAGCACGTCTCTATTATGTTATTTTCCGTTTTGATTACTATAGTCAGAACTTGGGAGAAATTTTTGCCATTTGGAATGGTGGTTTGGCTTTTTACGGTGGTTTGATAACTGGGGCTATTGTACTCTATATCTTTGCTGATCGTAAACTCATCAATACTTGGGATTTCCTAGATATTGCGGCGCCTAGCGTCATGATTGCCCAAAGTTTGGGTCGCTGGGGCAATTTCTTTAACCAAGAAGCCTATGGTGCAGCAGTGGATAATCTGGATTATCTACCTGGCTTTATTCGTGACCAGATGTATATTGAGGGGAGCTATCGTCAGCCAACCTTCCTTTATGAGTCTCTATGGAATCTTCTTGGATTTGCCTTGATTCTGATTTTTAGAAGAAAATGGAAGAGCCTTAGACGAGGTCATATCACTGCCTTTTACTTGATTTGGTATGGTTTCGGTCGTATGGTCATCGAAGGTATGCGGACAGATAGTCTCATGTTCTTTGGTCTTCGAGTGTCTCAATGGCTATCAGTTGTCCTTATCGGACTGGGTATTTTTATCATTCTATATCAAAATCGAAAGAAGGCCCCTTACTATATTACAGAGGAGGAAAATTAAATGTTAGAAGTTGCATATATTCTTGTAGCCCTTGCTTTGATTGTATTTTTAGTGTATCTAATCATTACTGTACAAAAGCTTGGACGTGTTATCGATGAAACAGAGAAGACGATTAAAACCTTAACTTCAGATGTGGATGTGACCTTGCATCATACCAATGAATTGCTGGCTAAGGTCAATGTCTTGGCAGATGATATCAATGTAAAGGTAGCAACGATTGATCCACTCTTTAGCGCTGTTGCAGATTTATCTCTATCTGTTTCAGATCTCAATGACCATGCGCGTGTATTGAGTAAGAAAGCTTCATCAGCTGGTTCAAAAACACTTAAGACTGGTGCAAGTTTGTCAGCTCTTCGTGTCGCAAGTAAATTTTTCAAAAAATAAAAAAGGAGAATCCTTATGGGTAAACTATCCTCAATCCTTTTAGGAACCGTTTCAGGTGCAGCTCTTGCCTTGTTTTTAACAAGTGACAAGGGCAAACAAGTTTGCAGTCAGGCTCAAGATTTTCTAGATGACTTGAGAGAAGATCCTGAGTATGCCAAGGAGCAGGTCTGTGAAAAACTGACAGAAGTCAAGGAGCAGGCTACAGATTTTGTTCTTAAAACTAAAGAACAGGTTGAGTCAGGTGAAATCACTGTGGACAGTGTCCTTTCTCAAGCCAAATCATGTGTTCGTCAAGCGACAGAAGCATCAAAAGATCAATTCAATAATCTCAAGGAGCAATGGCAAGAAAAGGCTGAAACTCTTGATGAATCAGAAGAGATTGTTATTGACATAACAGAAGAATAAACCATCACCATCTCTGGACGGACTATGTATCTGGGGATGGTGATTTTTTTCTCGTAGCCTGTCTTTGTGGTATAATAAGTACTATGCAGAAAAAACCAACGTCAGCCTATGTGCACATCCCATTTTGTACCCAGATTTGTTATTATTGTGACTTTTCAAAAGTTTTTATCAAGAATCAGCCGGTAGATAGTTATTTGGAACATCTGTTAGAAGAGTTTCAATCTTATGATATTCAAAAGTTGCGAACCCTCTATATCGGTGGTGGCACACCGACAGCTTTGTCAGCTTCTCAACTGGAGGTGTTATTGAAGGGCTTGACTAAAAACTTGGACTTGTCTGTCTTAGAAGAGTTGACCATTGAAGCCAATCCAGGCGACTTGGATGCAGATAAGATAGCTGTTTTGAAAAACTCGGCTGTCAATCGTGTTTCGCTAGGTGTGCAAACCTTTGACGACAAGATGCTGAAAAAGATTGGGCGCAGTCATTTGGAGAAGGATATTTATGAAAATATCGACCGCCTGAAACTGGCTGGTTTTGACAATATCTCTATAGACTTGATTTATGCACTGCCAGGTCAGACCATGGAGCAGGTCAAGGAAAATGTGGCTAAGGCCATTGGGCTGGATATTCCTCATATGAGTTTGTATAGCTTGATTTTGGAAAATCATACGGTCTTTATGAATCGGATGCGACGTGGGAAATTGCCTCTGCCTAAGGAGGAACTGGAAGCGGAGATGTTTGAGTACATCATCGAAGAGCTGGAGCGAGCAGGTTTTGAGCATTATGAAATTTCCAATTTCTCCAAGCCTGGTTTTGAAAGTCGCCACAATCTCATGTACTGGGACAATGCCGAATACTATGGCATCGGTGCTGGGGCATCTGGTTATGTCAATGGTGTTCGTTATAAAAATCATGGTCCCATTCGTCATTATCTCAATGCGGTTGAGGAAGGCAATGCTCGGATCACAGAAGAGCACCTGAGTCAAAAGGAGCAAATGGAAGAAGAAATGTTCCTAGGTCTCCGCAAGAAATCAGGTGTTTCTATGACACGATTTGAGGAGAAATTTGGTCGGCCGTTTGAGGGACTTTATGGCGAAATTGTCAGAGACTTGGTTCAACAAGGTCTCATGCAGATTGAGGGTGACCGCGTGCGCATGACAAAGAGAGGTCTCTTTTTGGGAGACACTGTAGCAGAACGATTTATTTTGGAGTAGGATTATGGGCTTAACTTATCAAATGAAAATGAAGATTCCTTTTGATATGGCTGATATGAACGGTCATATCAAACTTCCAGATGTGATTTTGCTGTCCCTGCAAGTTTCAGGGATGCAGTCGATTGAACTGGGAGTTAGTGATAAGGCCATTTTAGAAGAGCATAATCTGGTCTGGATTATCACAGAATATGATATTGAGGTGGTTCGTTTGCCTCGTTTTGCGGAAGAAATTACCATCGAAACGGAAGCCCTGAGCTACAATCGACTCTTTTGCTATCGCCGTTTCACTATCTATGATGAAGCAGGTCAAGAAATCATTCGCATGTTGGCGACCTTTGTTCTCATGGATCGAGACAGTCGAAAAGTCCATGCTGTTGAACCTGAGATTGTGGCTCCTTACCAGTCTTATTTTGATAAAAAGCTTATCCGCGGACCAAAGTATGAGTCCTTGGAAGAGCCGGTCAGCAAGGATTACCATGTCCGTTTTTACGACTTGGATATGAATGGTCATGTCAATAATAGTAAGTATCTGGACTGGATTTTTGAGGTTATGGGTGCGGATTTTTTGACCCAATATATTCCCAAGAAAATCAACCTCAAGTATGTCAAGGAAGTTAGACCAGGTGGGGTGATTACATCGGCTGTTGAACGGACTGGACTGGAAAGCAAGCATGAGATTACAAGCGACGGGGCTACCAATGCCCAAGCAATCATCACTTGGCAAGAAATAAAAAAGGATTAGGGAGAAAGTATGAAATACAAAGGCTATTTAATTGATTTAGACGGAACCATTTATAAGGGGAAAGACAGAATTCCAGCAGGAGAGGCTTTTGTCCACGAATTGCAAAAGCGAGACATCCCCTATCTCTTTGTGACTAACAATACAACCCGCACTCCAGAGAGTGTTCAGGAGATGTTGGCTCAGAATTTTAATATCGATACGCCCCTATCGACTGTCTACACAGCGACTTTGGCGACTATCGACTATATGAACGACTTGGGACTTGAAAAGACCGTCTATGTTATCGGAGAATCAGGTCTCAAAGAAGCCATCAAGGCGGCTGGTTATGTGGAAGACAAGAGAAATCCTGCCTATGTGGTAGTTGGACTGGACTGGCAAGTGGACTATGAAAAATTTGCCAAAGCAACTCTTGCGATTCAAAAAGGCGCCCACTTTATCGGAACCAACCCTGACCTCAACATCCCGACAGAACGAGGGCTTTTGCCAGGTGCTGGTTCACTGATTACGCTACTTGAAGTAGCAACACGAGTGAAGCCTGTTTATATTGGAAAACCAAATGCTATCATTATGGACAAGGCGGTTGAGCACTTAGGTTTGGAACGTGAAGAGTTGATTATGGTTGGAGATAACTATTTGACTGATATTCGAGCTGGGATTGATAATGGCATTCCAACGCTCTTGGTGACGACAGGTTTTACCAAGTCAGAAGAAGTGGCAGACCTGCCAATCGCACCTACTCATGTAGTTTCTAGTCTAGCGGAGTGGGATTTTGATGAAAACTAAACTGACCTTTTGGGGCTCTATGCTCTTTCTCCTCTCCCTCTCAATCCTTCTGACTATTTATCTGGCTTGGATTGTTTATCCATTGGAAATTCAGTGTCTGAACTTGACGGATCGAGTCTATCTAAAACCAGAAACCATTCAGTACAACTTTCATATCTTGATGAATTACCTGACCAATCCTTTTAGTCAAGTCTTGCAGATGCCTGATTTTCGTTCGTCAGCAGCTGGTCTGCACCACTTTGCGGTGGTGAAGAACCTCTTTCACTTGGTGCAGCTAGTAGCTC
The DNA here is from genome assembly GCA_946190205.1 of Streptococcus mitis. Classification (GTDB taxonomy): domain Bacteria; phylum Bacillota; class Bacilli; order Lactobacillales; family Streptococcaceae; genus Streptococcus; species Streptococcus mitis_DI. The sequence goes on from CAMHZO010000001.1 coordinate 212,235, forward strand.
TAGTGACACTACCAAGCTTCTATGTCTTTGTCAAAGGAATTATGAAAAAGGGCTTTTTGTCTCTCTTTTGTAAAAGTCTCCTAGCTCTAGTAGTCTTGCCTTTGCTGATTGGGCTTGGGGGAGTTTTGATTGGTTTTGATCAATTCTTTACTCTTTTCCATCAAATTCTCTTTGTGGGAGATGATACCTGGCTTTTTGACCCAGCCAAGGATCCAGTTATTCTGATTTTGCCAGAGACCTTCTTCCTGCATGCCTTCCTCCTCTTTTTTGCCCTCTATGAGAGCTTCTTTGGTTTTCTATATCTGAAAAGTTCTAGGAAGTGAAACGAAAGATATTCTTATTTTGAATAAATCAATTAGGTATGTGATTCGAAACTATTGTCAAGAGTGAATTAACTAAATCTACCTTACCTCAATCGTTCGCAAACAGTCTATTTTTCTTGAAAAAATAGGCTTTTTTTCTAAAAATCTCTAGTCAAGCGCTTTATTTTTTTGTATAATAGAAGTAGCAAAGTATAGATAAGAAGAGAAAAGCATGATTACACTATTTCTATCACCGAGCTGTACTTCATGTCGTAAGGCGAAGGCCTGGTTAGAAAAACATAAGGTGCCCTTTGAGGAGCACAATATTATGACCAGTCCTTTAACGAGAAAAGAATTGCAACACATTCTTTCCTTGACCGAAAATGGTACTGATGACATCATTTCAACTCGTTCAAAAATTTTTCAAAAATTAGATATTGATGTAGAAAGTATTTCGGTATCAGAATTGCTTCATTTGATTGAGCAGTACCCTAGTCTTTTGCGTCGTCCCATTATTATTGATGCCAAACGCATGCAAATTGGTTTTAATGAAGATGAGATTCGTGCTTTTCTCCCTCGTAGTTACCGTAAGCAAGAACTAAAAGAAGCAAGAATGAGAGCTGGTATTAGTTAATGAACAAACAGTATAGTTACCCACTAGATTTGTCGTGGAGCACTGAAGAACTTGCTTCAGTGCTTTCTTTTTTTAATGATGTTGAAGCTGCCTATGAAGGCAAGGTAGAGGCTAAAAAGTTACTGGACTCCTATAAGGGATTCAAGGCGGTCGTGCCAAGTAAGAGCGAAGAAAAACGTTTGGGACGAGAATTTGAAACAGTTAGTGGCTATTCGCTTTATCGAGCAGTTCAGACTGCCAAGGAAAAAGGGGAAGGGAAGATTTCTCTTGGAAAGTAAATTTGAATTTGCTAAAGAGCTTGTCAATAAGGCGGGTCAGTACATTCTTGACCATATGCAGGAAGACTTGTGTGTTGAAACCAAGTCCTCTCCAACAGATTTGGTGACCAGACTGGACAAGGAAGTTCAGGAACTCTTGGTTAGTGAGATTTTGTCTCGTTATCCTGAGGATAAGATTTGTGCTGAAGAAGGGTGTCTGCGAGCCTCGGTTAAAGAGGGTAAGGTTTGGGTCATTGATCCCATCGATGGGACCAATAATTTTGTGGCCCAGCAGGAAGATTTTGCTGTCATGATGGCTTATTTTGAAAATGGTCAGGGACAGTTTGGTCTGATTTATGATGTGGTCAAAGGGGATTGTTACCACGGTGGTGGGGAATTTCCAGTTTGTCTAAATGATAGGCCCCTAGCTCCCTTTAAAGCAAAACCACTTGGAGATTTCCTTATTGCAGGGAATAGTGGTATGCTGGAAACCAATGAATGGGGTCTGGCTGATTTGGGTCGAGCGGTCCTCGGTGTACGTGTCTATGGGAGTGCGGCCATTAGTTTTGCCAAGATTTTGTCAGGGCGTTTGTTGACCTATGTCACCTATCTGCAACCATGGGATTATGCCGCTGCAAGTATTTTAGGGGAAAGTCTGGGCTATCGGGTTGTGACCCTATCTGGTCAACCGCTTGATTTTCAAACCAGACAACCGGTCATGATGTTACCTCTTGAGATGCAGGAGGAAATTCAGTCCTATATTTACGAAAGGAAAAGAACTTAGATGAAATTTCCAGAAGGATTTGTTGAAAAATATGAAGAGATATTAGGAGATGAGGCAAGAGATTTTCTTGCCTCTTTTGAGGAGGAAGCGGTTTCGGCTTTTCGGATCAATCCTTTAAAAGAAGCGACAGTTTCCTTTCCTGATGCCATTCCTCAAACTCCTTGGGGCCACTATGGGAAGGTTTCAGGGAAATCGCTTGAGCATGCTACAGGGTTGGTTTATTCGCAAGAACCCGCTGCTCAGATGGTTGCTCAGGTAGCCCAGCCCAGCCCTGGTATGAAGGTCTTGGATTTGGCAGCTGCACCGGGTGGTAAATCAACTCAATTAGCAGCCTATCTAGCAGGGGAGGGTCTCCTTGTTTCCAATGAAATTTCAAGCAAACGGGCTAAGATTTTAGTAGAAAACATGGAGCGCTTTGGAGCGACAAATGTTGTGGTGACCAATGAATCTGCTGACCGTTTGGCCAAGGTTTTTAAGGGCTATTTTGACCTCATTGTCCTTGATGCCCCTTGCTCTGGTGAAGGGATGTTCCGTAAGCAACCAGATGCTATGGACTATTGGAGTCTTGATTATCCTAGTCAATGTGCTAGCTTGCAAAGAGAAATTCTAGCGGATGCGGTAACCATGCTAGCTGAAGGTGGTCGTCTGGTTTATTCGACCTGTACCTGGGCACCCGAGGAAAACGAAGAGATCGTCAATTGGTTGCTGGAAGAGTATGATTTTGACTTGTTACCAGTTGATCATATCAATGGAATGGTAGCTGGTATTGACCTGCCAGAAACGGCTCGTATGTACCCACATCATTTTAAGGGAGAGGGGCAGTTTGTAGCTCATCTACAGTTTAAGGGTGACAATCCAGCTCCTAAATTTAAGGCAAGTAAGAGCAATCTCAGCCGAGAACAAGTTGTCTTGTGGCAGGAATTTGCCCAAAACCACTTGATAGTTAATCTACCGGGTATCTTGCAGACTTTTGGTGACCAACTCTATCTCCTGCCAGAACTTTTGCCAGATTTAGGGAAACTCAAGATTGCTCGGAATGGCCTGCATCTAGGCACTTTTAAGAAGAAACGCTTTGAGCCTAGTTTTGCTCTTGGTCTAGCCTTGAAACCGAGTCAGGTCAAGCAGTCGGTTGAAATTGATCAAGAAGAGTTTGTAAAGTATGTGGCTGGAGAAACCGTTCAGCTGGCGGAAAGTCTGCCAAATGGTTGGTACCAAGTTTTGGTTCAAGGAAATGGTTTGGGCTTTGCTAAGGTGACTGGAAATGTTTTGAAAAATTATTTTCCTAAAGGCCTCAGATTCAAGTGAAAATGCTAGTCAAAGTAGCTTGTCTATGTTATAGTGGAAGTATGGATTTTTTTCAAATTGTCTTTCATTTTAAGTCAAAATTGGTGGGCAAGGTAACTGAGCAAATGACTAGTAAAACTAAGCAAAGAACTTCAGTTGGCTCCCAATTTTCAAAAGAAAAACATAAATAAATAGTTGAAAAAATTCACAGCATTCACCATTATTTTCAAGGAGAAAAACAGTGAAAAAAAGGAAAAAACTCGCTCTATCCCTTGCGGCTCTTTTGCTAGCAGGTTCTTTGGCGGGATGTGCTAGCTGGATTGATCGTGGGGAATCCATGACAGCTGTTGGTTCAACGGCTCTTCAGCCTTTGGTCGAAGCAGCAGCAGATGAATTTGGCTCTCTGCACGTTGGGAAAACAGTCAACGTCCAAGGTGGAGGATCTGGTACAGGTCTGTCTCAGGTTCAGTCTGGAGCCGTTGATGTAGGAAATTCAGACGTATTTGCCGAGGAAAAAGACGGTATCAACGCATCAGCTCTAGTAGATCACAAGGTTGCTGTAGCGGGCTTGGCAGTGATTGTGAACAAGGAAGTTGATGTTGAAAATCTGACAACTGAACAACTCCGTAGCATCTTCACAGGTCAAGTGACCAACTGGAAAGAAGTCGGTGGGAAAGACCTAGCCATTTCCATTATCAACCGTGCGGCAAGTTCAGGTTCACGTGCAACCTTTGATAGTGTTATCATGGATGGTCAATCGGCCGTGCAGAGTCAAGAACAGGATTCAAATGGGATGGTCAAAAACATTGTTTCCCAGACACCAGGAGCCATTTCTTACCTAGCCTTTGCCTATGTGGATGACTCGGTGAAACGCATGAAGTTGAACGGCTATGAGCCGATTGCAGAAAATGTTACAAGCAATAACTGGCCTTTGTGGTCTTATGAACACATGTACACCCTAGGTCAACCAAATGAATTGGTGGCAGAATTCCTCAACTTTGTCTTATCAGATGAAGCGCAAAGTGGAATCGTTAAGGGAATGGGCTATATTTCTGTCAAGGAAATGAAGGTTGAAAAAGATGCTGTAGGAACGGTGACAGCACTAGAAGGGAGTCACTAATGAATCAAGAAGAATTAGCTAAAAAATTACTTTCTCCCTCAAAGAACTCTCGTCTAGAGAAACTAGGAAAAGGCTTGACCTTTGCCTGTCTGTCTTTGATTGTCATCATTGTGGCTATGATTTTAATCTTCGTAGCCCAAAAAGGTTTGTCGACCTTCTTTGTCAATGGAGTCAACATCTTTGATTTCCTCTTTGGACAAACTTGGAATCCTTCAGGTAAGCAATTTGGTGCCCTTCCCATGATTTTGGGTTCCTTTATTGTCACAATCCTATCAGCCCTTATCGCAACTCCTTTTGCCATTGGTGCGGCAGTCTTTATGACCGAGGTCTCACCAAAAGGTGCTAGAATCTTGCAACCAGCCATTGAATTGCTAGTCGGAATTCCTTCAGTAGTGTATGGATTTATAGGTTTGCAGGTCGTAGTTCCTTTTGTCCGTAGTATCTTTGGTGGAACTGGTTTTGGGATTCTGTCAGGGATTTTCGTACTCTTTGTCATGATTTTACCGACGGTAACCTTTATGACAACAGATAGCTTGCGTGCGGTGCCTCGTCACTACCGCGAAGCAAGTTTGGCTATGGGAGCCACCCGCTGGCAAACCATCTGGCGCGTGACCTTGAAGGCAGCGCGTTCAGGGATTTTCACAGCAGTGGTCTTTGGGATGGCGCGTGCCTTTGGTGAGGCTTTGGCCATTCAGATGGTCGTCGGAAACTCAGCCGTTGTCCCAACTTCATTGACAACACCTGCTGCGACCTTGACTTCTGTGTTGACCATGGGTATTGGAAATACCGTCATGGGTACAGTTGATAATAATGTTCTCTGGTCACTGGCCTTAGTCTTGCTTTTGATGAGTTTGGCCTTCAACAGTGTGATTAAATTGATTACGAAAGAAAGAGGAAAGAAAAACTATGCACGCTAAGAAATTAGATAAAATTGCAACAGCTGTCCTCTACTCGATTGCAGGAATTATCGTTGCCATCCTGGCATCCTTGATTCTTTATATCTTGGTTCGTGGTTTGCCCCACATCTCTTGGTCTTTCTTGACTGGCAAATCCTCTTCTTACCAAGCAGGCGGAGGGATTGGAATTCAGCTCTATAATTCCTTCTTCCTTCTGGTTATTACCTTGATTATCTCTGTGCCTTTGTCTATGGGAGCTGGGATTTTCCTAGCTGAATATGCTAAAAAAGGTCCTGTGACCAATTTTGTCAGAACCTGTATTGAAATCTTGTCTTCACTCCCATCTGTGGTTGTAGGTCTCTTTGGTTACTTGATCTTTGTAGTTCAGTTTGAGTATGGATTTTCAATTATTTCAGGTGCCTTGGCCTTGACGGTCTTTAACTTGCCTCAGATGACTCGAAATGTTGAGGACAGCTTGAAACACGTTCACCATACGCAACGTGAGGCTGGTTTGGCCCTTGGGATTTCTCGTTGGGAGACAGTGGTCCATGTGGTCATTCCAGAAGCTCTTCCAGGTATTGTGACTGGGGTCGTCTTAGCTTCTGGTCGTATCTTTGGTGAGGCTGCTGCTTTGATTTATACAGCAGGACAATCCGCTCCAGCCCTGGACTGGTCAAACTGGAACATTCTCAGTGTGACTAGCCCAATCTCAATCTTCCGTCAAGCAGAAACCTTGGCTGTCCACATTTGGAAAGTCAACAGTGAAGGTACCATTCCTGATGGAACTATCGTATCAGCAGGTTCTGCGGCCGTGCTCCTCATCTTTATCCTCATCTTTAACTTTGGAGCCCGCAAACTCGGAAGCTATCTACATAAGAAATTAACCGCTGCCTAAAGGAGAAGCCATGTCAAAATATAATTGGGATGAAAAGTATATCATCACCTTTCCTGAAGAGAAAGTGGCCCTCTCTACTAAGGATTTACATGTTTACTACGGTAAAAAAGAATCCATCAAGGGCATCGATATGCAATTTGAAAAAAATAAAATTACGGCCTTAATTGGCCCTTCTGGTTCAGGGAAATCAACCTACCTCCGCAGTCTCAACCGTATGAATGATACCATTGATATTGCTAAGGTCACAGGTCAAATCCTCTATCAAGGAATTGATGTCAACCGCCCAGAAATCAATGTTTATGAGATGCGTAAGCATATTGGAATGGTCTTCCAACGACCAAATCCCTTTGCCAAGTCTATCTACCGTAACATCACTTTTGCCCATGAACGTGCAGGAGTTAAGGACAAGCAAGTCTTGGATGAAATTGTGGAAACCTCTCTCCGTCAGGCTGCCCTTTGGGACCAGGTCAAAGACGATTTGCACAAGTCAGCCTTGACCCTATCTGGTGGTCAGCAACAACGTCTCTGTATCGCTCGTGCTATCTCTGTTAAACCAGATATTCTCTTGATGGATGAGCCAGCGTCAGCCTTGGATCCGATTGCGACAGCTCAGCTGGAAGAAACCATGTTGGAATTGAAGAAAGATTTCACCATAATCATCGTGACCCACAGCATGCAGCAGGCTGCGCGTGCTAGTGATTACACAGGATTTTTCTACTTGGGTGACTTGATCGAGTACGATAAGACCTCTAATATTTTCCAAAATGCCAAACTACAGTCAACCAATGACTACGTAACAGGACACTTTGGATAGAAAGGAAACAGTATGACAGAAGCGATTTTACAGGTGTCAGACCTGTCCGTTTACTACAATCAAAAAAAGGCCTTGAATAGTGTTTCCCTATCTTTCCAACCCAAGGAAATTACAGCCTTGATCGGTCCATCTGGATCAGGGAAATCAACCCTCCTAAAGGCTATCAACCGCATGGGGGATCTTAATCCAGAGGTAACCACAACTGGTTCAGTGGTTTATAACGGCCACAACATTTACAGCCCGCGTACAGATACAGTTGAATTGCGGAAGGAAATCGGTATGGTTTTCCAACAACCAAACCCCTTCCCTATGTCTATCTACGAAAATGTTGTTTACGGGCTTCGTATCAATGGAGTGAAGGACAAGCAGGTTCTAGATGAGGCGGTTGAAAAAGCCTTGCAACGAGCTTCTATCTGGGATGAGGTCAAGGATCGCCTGCATGATTCAGCTATCGGGCTTTCAGGCGGACAACAGCAACGTGTCTGCGTTGCCCGTGTCTTGGCAACTAGTCCTAAAATCATTCTCTTGGATGAACCGACTTCAGCTCTGGACCCTATCTCGGCTGGTAAGATTGAGGAAACCTTGTATGCTCTAAAAGATAAATACACCATGCTCTTGGTTACGCGTTCCATGCAACAAGCCTCTCGTATCTCTGACAAGACAGGATTTTTCCTAGATGGAGATTTGATTGAGTTTAACGATACTAAGAAGATGTTCCTCAACCCACAACACAAGGAAACAGAAGATTATATTTCAGGAAAATTTGGATAAGGAGATAAATGATGTTACGTTCTCAATTTGAAGAAGATTTGGAGAAATTGCACAACCAGTTCTATGCAATGGGACAAGAAGTGCTATCCCAAATCAATCGGACAGTGCGTGCCTTTGTTACGCATGACCGTGATTTGGCCAAGGAAGTCATCGAAGACGATGCAGAAGTGAACGAATACGAAGTGAAATTGGAAAAGAAATCATTTGAAATGATTGCCCTTCAACAACCCGTTTCTCAGGACTTGCGTACTGTTTTGACAGTCTTGAAGGCTGTATCTGACTTGGAACGTATGGGTGACCATGCCGTTTCCATTGCCAAGGCGGCAATTCGTATGAAGGGGGAGCAACGCATCCCAGCTGTTGAAGAAGAAATAAAGAGAATGGGTCGCGATGTCAAGAACTTCGTCGAAGCAGCCCTTGAACTCTATCTCAATGGTTCAGTAGATCAGGCCTATGAAGTAGCAGCAATGGATGAAAAAATCAACCATTACTTTGATAGCATTCGTGACTTGGCTACAGAAGAAATCAAGAAAAATCCTGATGCCATTGTTACAGGTCGTGATTATTTCCAAGTGATTGCCTTCTTGGAACGTATTGGAGACTATGCCAAGAATATCTGTGAATGGGTTGTTTACTTTGAAACAGGTAAGATTGTCGAACTATAAAATAGAGTCATTCTGTATAAAAAGGAGCTTGAAATCAATAGATAGCTCCTTTTTTGAATGAAAAAAATATTTTTAAGATAAAAAATCAAAAAAACACTTGACAAGCAACTTGGATAGAGTTATAATTATACAAAATTAACAGAGAGGTCGTTTATTTATGAAATCGAAAAAATGGATATTTGTTTTATGTAGCTTTCTTGCAAGTTTCTTCTTAGTGGCTTGCCAGTCGGGTTCTAATGGTTCTCAGTCAGCTGTTGAGGCCATTAAGCAAAAGGGGAAATTAGTTGTGGCGACTAGTCCTGACTATGCACCTTTTGAATTCCAATCCTTAGTTGACGGGAAAAATCAGGTAGTCGGTGCGGATATTGATATGGCCCAAGCTATCGCTGATGAACTTGGGGTGAAATTGGAAATCTCAAGCATGAGTTTTGACAATGTTTTGACCAGTCTTCAAACTGGGAAGGCTGACCTAGCAGTTGCAGGAATTAGTGCTACTGATGAGAGAAAAGAAGTCTTTGATTTTTCAATCCCTTACTATGAAAACAAGATTAGTTTCTTGGTTCGTAAGTCTGATGTAGAAAAATACAAGGATTTAACTAGCCTTGAAAGTGCTAATATTGCAGCCCAAAAAGGGACTGTTCCAGAAGCTATGGTCAAGGAACAATTGCCAAAAGCTCAATTGACTTCCCTAACCAATATGGGTGAAGCTGTCAATGAATTGCAGGCTGGAAAAGTAGATGCTGTTCACATGGATGAGCCTGTTGCCCTTAGCTATGCTGCTAAAAACGCCGACTTAGCTGTCGCAACTGTCAGCTTGAAGATGAAGGACGGCGAAGCTAATGCAGTTGCCCTTAGAAAAAATAGTGCTGATTTAAAAGAAGTGGTGGACAAGGTCATCCAAAAACTCAAGGATGACGGTACCTACCAAAAATATCTTGAAAAAGCGGCAACCTTAACAGAAGTTGAAGAATAATACTCAATGAAAATCAAAGAGCAAACTAGGAAGCTAGCCGCAAGCTGTACTTGAGTACGGTAAGGCGACGCTGACGTGGTTTGAATTTGATTTTCGAAGAGTATAAGAAAAAAGCAGAGTTGGAAGTCAATCCAATTCTGCTTTTAAATAGTCTAAAACATTTTCCAGATTGTCTAAGGACACCTTGGCAAATTGATAAGGACAGGTGCTTAAATAGGCCTCTTCAAAGAAGTCTAAGCCCAGTTGACTGTGTTTGAGACTGGCGATTTTAGGATACTGTCTGAGATCAAGTAATAAACCATCGTGTAGGGGAAAGTGAGGAAGGGGACAAGGAGTGTTATCTAGTCTTTCCTCGATTTGTTTTTGGTAGTCTTCCTGATTGGATAAGCGAGCTAGCCGATTTTTCTCAAATAATTGACTGTCAATATAGAGTGACAGGGCCTTTTGCATGATGAGGTTGCTGTCGTAGTCTAGGATATTTTTGTAGGCCACAAAGGCTTCCTTGATAGCATTTGGAAGGATGAGTGCTGTTATCCGCAGGGCTGGAAAGAGGCTGGTTGAGAAGGACTTTATGTAAATGACGCGCTTCTCTGTATCCTGATAGTGGAAGGTCTGGCCCTTCTTGGAGTCCAAATCCCCCAGATAGTCGTCCTCTACGATATAGACACCATACTTGGCAGCTAAGTCAAGAATAGCTCGTTTGTCCTGCTCTGAATAGGAATGTCCCAGAGGATAGTGAAATCGAGGAATGGTATAGAAAAACTTAATTTTTCCTGTTTTGAAGTGACCTTCCAGCTCCTCCAAGTCAATCCCATCAATGCCTCGTTCAATCGTTTGATAGTCCAATCCCTGAGCAATCAAGAGGCGATTCATCCGATGGTAGGTCGGCTGTTCCACCAAGATTTCCTTGGCTTGACTAGGAAAGGAAATTTGAGAAAGGATAAAAAGGGCTTGTTGGGTTCCAGAAGTCAGTACCAGTTGGTCAGCCTTGCAGTAGAGGGCTTGGTCAAAGAGGAGTTTATGAATGGATTGTCTTAAGTCTTCTAATCCTTCTTGGTTGTCATAGTAGTTGAAGAGGTAGTTTTCCCGGCCAATCAAGGTTTCATTGACACAGAGTCGGAAATCGTCATAGGCACTGGCATGTTCGTCAGTGACTTCGATTTCTAGATCCTGGTGTTGCCCTTGTTCTAGGACATAGTAGCCACTCTGGGGCTTGGCATAGAGGTATTGTTCGTGCCGTAATTCCAGAAGGGCTCTCTGAATGGTGTCCTTGCTACAATGAAAGTCAAGGCTCAGTTGACGGATAGAAGGCAGTCGGCTACCCGTTGGAAAGCGTCCAGACTCGATACTATTTTTTAGATAAGCTACGACCTCTTGGTACTTGCTTTGTTTCTTCATTCCAGACCTCCCTTGATTTTGTTACATTGTACCCTTTTTTTTCTTTCTTGGCAATGTCTAGGGTGTTTCTCTCGTTCACATCTAGGGGCAAATGTGGTATACTTAGGAGTAACATTTATAGAATAATACTCTTCGAAAATCTCTTCAAACCACGTCAGCTTCGCCTTGCCGTATATATGTAGTTCTATCTACAACTTCAAAGCAGTGCTTTGAGCAACCTGCGGCTCGCTTCCTAGTTTGCTTTTTGATTTTCATTGAGTATAACAGACAAGAAAGAGAATGGATAAGAACGTGCAGGAACCAGTGAAATTATTTCAATACAATACCCTTGGAGCCTTGATGGCTGGCCTTTATGGTGGTACCATGACAGTAGGAGAATTGCTAGAGCATGGTGACCTTGGTTTGGGAACCTTGGATTCCATTGATGGGGAATTGATTGTCTTGGATGGCAAGGCTTATCAGGCCAAAGGATCAGGAGAGCAACCAGAAATTGTAGAAGTATCACCAGATGCTCTCATTCCTTATGCAGCAGTAGTACCGCATCAAGCAGAGGTCATTTTCCGCCAGCGGTTTGAGATGACAGACAAGGAATTGGAAGAGCGAATCGAGTCTTATTATGACGGGGAAAATCTTTTCCGCTCTATCAAGATTCGTGGGGAATTTTCACATATGCATGTGCGTATGATTCCCAAGTCGACACCAGAGACCAAGTTTGCTGATGTCGCAACCCATCAACCTGAATATCGTCGTGACAATGTGGTGGGAACCATCGTTGGTTTCTGGACGCCAGAGATTTTCCATGGAGTCAGTGTGGCAGGCTATCATCTACACTTCATCTCAGATGATTTGACCTTCGGTGGGCATGTCATGGACTTTGTCATCAAGGAAGGGATTATCGAGGTGGGAGCGGTTGACCAGTTGGACCAACGTTTTCCAGTCCAAGATCGTCAATACTTGTTTGCTAAGTTCAATGTTGACGAGATGAAAAAAGATATTGAAAAGGCGGAATAGGAGAAGAAAATGACCATTCATATCATTATTACCATGTTGCTGTTGCTGGCTTTCTTGATAGGAAGCATTTGGTATGCCAAAAAGAAACACCAGATTAATCTAGCTGTCTTGGGCTTGGGGGCTGTTGCCTTCTTTGTCTCTTCACAGATTTTGGAAAAACTGGTGCATATCTTGGTTTTACATCCTCAAAAAGACGGTAGTATTGCCCTCTTACAAGACCATCCGCTTGTCTATATCATCTATGGCCTAGCCATGGCAGCATTTTTTGAGGAAACGGCTCGTCTTATTTTCTTCAAATGGTTGGAGAAAAAGAGAAGTTTGGAAAAGGCAGATGCCTTGGCTTATGGATTGGGGCATGGTGGCTTGGAGTTGATTTTCCTAGGTCTTACTAGTTTGATTAATCTCTACATCGTTCTCTCAGCAGTTCAAACTCAGAATCCACAGGTCATGCAATTGCTGTCTGAAAATATGTTAAAAACCATTCAGTCACTTTCTGTCTGGCAGATTTATTTGCTTGGTTTTGAGCGAATTTTGGCTCTAGGTTTCCAATTGCTTTTGACTGTTTGGGTTTACCAAGCTGTTCGCCAGAAGAAATGGATTTATCTCCTAGCAGCCTATGGCCTACATGCCTTCTTTGACCTGGCACCATCTCTAGCCCAAGTTGGCTGGCTTACAAGTCCAGTCTTAGTTGAAGTCATTCTACTAGTTGAACTGATCCTAGTTGCCTATGGAACCAAGGCTATCTTTTGCAAAAAATCATAAGAAAAAGGGGGAAACCTCTTTTTTTGTTTAAAATAAGCCCAAGATTTTTTTAGGGTCGTCAAATGGTCTTAAAAATGGTATAATGGAATGAATTTTGTAAAAGGAAGAGTGTCATGTCAGTAAAAGAAAACATGCTTGAAATCTTAGAAGGGATTGATATCCGTTTCAAAGAACCCTTGCATAGCTATAGTTATACAAAAGTAGGTGGAGAGGCCGATTATTTGGTCTTTCCACGAAATCGTTTTGAGTTGGCGCGCGTTGTCAAATTTGCCAATCAAGAAAATATCCCTTGGATGGTGCTGGGAAATGCTAGCAACATCATTGTTCGTGATGGTGGGATTCGTGGATTTGTTATCTTGTGTGACAAGCTCAATCATGTTTCCGTTGATGGCTATACCATCGAAGCTGAGGCTGGTGCTAACTTGATTGAAACAACTCGCATTGCCCTCCGTCATAGTTTGACTGGTTTTGAGTTTGCTTGTGGTATTCCTGGAAGTGTCGGTGGTGCTGTCTTTATGAATGCGGGTGCCTATGGTGGCGAGATTGCCCACATCTTACAGTCTTGTAAAATTTTGACCAAGGATGGAGAAATCGAGACCCTATCTGTCAAGGACTTGGCTTTTGGTTACCGCCATTCAGCCATTCAGGAGTCTGGTGCAGTTGTCTTATCAGCTAAATTTGCCCTAGCCCCAGGAAGCCATCCGGTTATCAAGCAAGAAATGGATCGCTTGACGCATCTACGTGAACTCAAGCAACCTTTAGAATATCCATCTTGTGGTTCGGTCTTTAAGCGTCCAGTAGGGCATTTTGCAGGTCAGTTAATTTCTGAAGCTGGCTTGAAAGGCTATCGTATTGGTGGAGTAGAAGTCTCAGAAAAACACGCAGGTTTTATGATCAATGTCGCTGATGGAACGGCTAAAGACTACGAGGACTTGATTGAGTCTGTTATCGAAAAAGTCAAGGAACACTCTGGCGTTACTCTTGAGAGAGAAGTTCGTATCTTGGGTGAAAGCAAGTAGGAAGCTGTAGTTGAAAAGCTGCTGCTATGTCATGGAAAGGGGGTGAAAGCCTATCGTCAGTGCAGAAGAATGTAGGCAGTTCAATCTCCTACGCGAGGTAGTAGCGGCCTGACAGAGCCCTGATCTGTTAATCTATGAAAAAGAAGGAATAAATGACAATTGAAAAAACCAATTATTGAATTCAAAAACGTCTCTAAAGTTTTTGAAGACAGCAACACCAAGGTTCTCAAAGATATCAACTTTGAGTTGGAAGAAGGGAAGTTCTATACTCTTCTAGGCGCGTCTGGTTCAGGGAAATCAACTATCCTTAACATCATTGCAGGTTTACTGGATGCTACGACTGGAGATATTTTGCTGGACGGTGTTCGTATCAACGACATCCCAACCAACAAGCGAGACGTCCATACGGTCTTCCAATCCTATGCCTTGTTTCCACATATGAATGTGTTTGAAAATGTTGCCTTTCCACTCCGCTTGCGTAAAATTGACAAGAAAGAAATCGAGAAACGCGTAGCGGAAGTTCTCAAGATGGTTCAGTTGGAAGGTTATGAAAAACGTTCCATCCGTAAACTCTCTGGAGGACAACGTCAGCGTGTGGCTATTGCACGTGCCATCATCAACCAACCTCGTGTGGTTTTGTTGGACGAGCCTTTGTCAGCGTTGGACTTGAAATTAAGAACAGACATGCAGTACGAACTGCGTGAACTGCAACAACGATTGGGAATCACCTTTGTTTTTGTTACTCACGATCAGGAAGAAGCTTTGGCTATGAGTGACTGGATTTTTGTTATGAACGATGGTGAGATTGTCCAGTCAGGAACACCTGTGGACATCTACGACGAGCCAATTAACCACTTTGTTGCCACCTTTATCGGTGAGTCAAATATCTTGCCAGGAACCATGATTGAGGACTACTTGGTTGAGTTTAACGGCAAACGCTTTGAAGCGGTCGATGGTGGGATGAAGCCAAATGAACCTGTTGAGGTTGTTATTCGTCCAGAGGACTTGCGGATTACCCTTCCTGAAGAAGGCAAGCTCCAAGTTAAGGTCGATACCCAGCTTTTCCGTGGGGTTCACTATGAAATTATCGCCTATGACGAACTTGGAAATGAATGGATGATCCACTCGACTCGTAAGGCCATTGTTGGTGAGGAAATCGGTCTGGACTTTGAACCAGAAGACATCCACATCATGCGTCTCAATGAAACCGAAGAAGAGTTCGATGCTCGTATTGAGGAGTACGTAGAAATCGAAGAGCAAGAAGCAGGTCTGATCAATGCAATCGAGGAGGAAAGAGATGAAGAAAACAAGCTCTAAACTCTTTGTAGTGCCCTACATGCTTTGGATTGTACTCTTTGTCCTCGCACCCTTGGTCTTGATTTTCGGACAATCCTTTTTCAACATTGAAGGTCAGTTTAGTTTAGAAAATTATAAATCTTACTTTGCGTCACAAAACTTGACCTATCTTAAAATGAGTTTCAACTCAGTGCTTTATGCAGGGATTGTGACCTTTGTGACCCTGCTTATCAGTTATCCGACAGCCCTCTTTTTGACCCGTCTCAAACACCGTCAACTATGGCTTATGCTGATTATCCTGCCTACCTGGATCAATTTGCTCCTTAAAGCCTATGCCTTTATCGGAATTTTTGGTCAAAATGGCTCTATTAACCAATTTTTGGAATTTATCGGAATCGGTTCGCAACAGTTGCTCTTTACTGATTTCTCCTTTATTTTTGTCGCAAGCTACATCGAGCTCCCCTTTATGATTTTGCCCATTTTCAATGTCTTGGACGATATGGACAACAATCTCATCAATGCCAGCTATGACCTAGGTGCGACCAAGTGGGAAACCTTCCGCCATGTCATCTTCCCTTTATCGATGAATGGTGTGCGAAGTGGAGTTCAGTCTGTCTTTATCCCCAGCTTGAGCCTCTTCATGCTGACCCGTTTGATTGGTGGGAACCGTGTTATTACGCTGGGAACGGCTATTGAACAGAATTTCCTAACCAATGACAACTACGGTATGGGTTCAACCATCGGTGTAATTCTCATCTTGACCATGTTCATCACTATGTGGGTGACCAAGGAAAGGAGAGAACGATGAAAAAATTTGCCAACCTTTATCTGGGACTGGTCTTTCTTGTCCTCTACCTGCCAATCTTTTATCTGATTGGCTATGCCTTTAACGCAGGCAATGACATGAATAGCTTTACAGGCTTTAGCTTGAGCCATTTTAAAACTATGTTTGGCGATGGTCGCCTTATGTTGATTGTGACTCAGACCTTTTTCTTGGCCTTCCTGTCAGCCTTGATTGCGACCATTATCGGGACTTTTGGTGCCATTTACATCTACCAGTCTCGTAAGAAATACCAAGAAGCCTTTCTTTCACTCAATAATATCCTCATGGTTGCGCCTGATGTTATGATTGGTGCCAGCTTCTTGATTCTTTTTACTCAACTCAAGTTTTCACTTGGCTTTTTGACCGTTCTATCTAGTCACGTGGCCTTCTCGATTCCTATCGTGGTCTTGATGGTCCTGCCTCGTCTCAAGGAAATGAACGGTGACATGATTCATGCGGCCTATGACCTTGGTGCCAGTCAATTTCAGATGTTCAAGGAAATCATGCTTCCTTACCTGACACCGTCTATAATTGCAGGTTATTTCATGGCCTTCACCTATTCGCTAGATGACTTTGCCGTGACATTCTTTGTGACAGGAAATGGCTTTTCAACCCTGTCAGTCGAGATTTACTCTCGTGCTCGCAAGGGGATTTCGCTAGAAATCAATGCCCTGTCTGCCCTTGTCTTTCTCTTTAGTATTATCCTAGTTGTTGGTTATTACTTTATCTCACGTGAGAAGGAGGAGCAAGCATGAAAAAACTCTATTCATTTTTAGCAGGAATTGTAGCCATTATCCTCGTCTTATGGGGAATTGCGACGCATTTAGATAGTAAAATCAATAGCCGAGATAGTCAAAAACTGGTTATCTACAACTGGGGGGACTATATAGATCCTGAACTCTTGACTCAGTTCACAGAAGAAACAGGAATCCAAGTCCAGTACGAGACTTTTGACTCCAATGAAGCCATGTATACCAAGATCAAGCAGGGTGGAACGACCTACGATATTGCCATTCCTAGTGAATACATGATTAACAAGATGAAGGACGAAGACCTCTTGGTACCGCTTGATTATTCAAAACTTGAAGGTCTTGAAAATATCGGACCAGAGTTTCTCAACCAGTCCTTTGACCCAGGCAATAAATTCTCTATCCCTTACTTCTGGGGAACCTTAGGAATTGTCTACAATGAAACCATGGTAGATGAGGCTCCTGAGCATTGGGACGACCTCTGGAAACCAGAGTATAAGAACTCTATCATGCTCTTTGATGGGGCGCGTGAGGTATTGGGACTGGGGCTCAACTCCCTCGGCTACAGCCTCAACTCCAAGGATACCCAGCAGTTGGAAGAAACAGTGGATAAGCTCTATAAATTGACTCCAAATATCAAGGCTATTGTGGCGGATGAGATGAAGGGCTATATGATTCAGAACAACGCTGCTATCGGTGTGACCTTCTCAGGTGAAGCCAGCCAAATGCTAGAAAAAAATGAAAATCTACGCTATGTAGTACCGACTGAGGCCAGCAACCTTTGGTTTGACAATATGGTCATTCCCAAAACAGTCAAAAACCAAGACGCAGCCTATGCCTTTATCAACTTTATGTTGAAACCCGAAAATGCTCTTAAAAATGCGGAGTATGTCGGCTATTCAACACCAAACCTACCAGCTAAGGAACTACTCCCAGAGGAGAAAAAAGAAGACAAGGCCTTCTATCCAGATGCTGAAACCATGAAACACCTAGAAGTTTATGAGAAATTTGACCATAAATGGACGGGAAAATACAGCGACCTCTTCCTACAGTTTAAAATGTATCGGAAGTAGGAGATTAGCAGTCACGAAACGAATCAGTTAATCTGGTTCGTTTTTTAAAAAATAAAAGGCAATTTTCGTAACGGTATCTTTTTCTATGATAGTTGCTTATTTTCTTTCCCAGTAGTATACTAAGTTTAACCTTACAGAAAGCGGTAAGAAATAATGAAAATATCTACTTTTTTCAAAAAATTTTCTTGGCCAGCCTTTTTGACTGTTCAGCAAACTGTTATACTATTCTCTCTAAAGGATGGTTTGGATCGACAATACCTAACAACTGATTCCATACATTTGGTGATAGGGTTCTTTATATTTGCAAATATTTTCGTAGCTATCTTTAACAATTCAAAACTTTGGGATAAAAGTTGGGATAAAAAGAGTGATAGCAGTAAGAAAAAATATATTCTGAAAAAGTAATCGGAGATGTAGAGAATTGCTCTGATTCAACGGAGATGATTTCCAGTTGACGCAAGCTTAAAAAAACGATATAATAAGAAAGTTGAGATTTGATTTTCAGTTGTCTTAGTCCAGAGAAATGGCGGTGCTGCGAGCCATCTAAGCTAGAAAGTCATGCTACTCAATCATACAATTGCATAAGAATAAGAGAATGACAAGTTCATTGAATGAAGGTGGTACCGCGGTTTTTCGCCCTTCGTGATATGAGCTTGTCTTTTAATTTTTGGAGGTGTTGATGAAAACATTTCTTGTCAAACAAAAGTTTCGTCTTGGAGGCGAACGCTTTGCTATCAAGGATGACAGGGGAGAAATCGCCTATCAGGTAGAGGGATCATTTTTTTAAGATTCCCAAAACTTTTACCATCTATGATGCGACTGGTGAACAAGTTAGTCAGATCAGTAAAGAAATCTTGACCTTGCTTCCTCGTTTTGAGATTCAGCTTCGGGATGGCTCGAGTTTTGTCATTCGCAAGAAGTTGACCTTCTGGCGAGATAAGTATGAGTTTGATAATCTGGGGCTTCGTATCGAGGGCAATATCTGGGATTTGAATTTCAAATTGCTGGATGATCGCGATCAGCTGATTGCGGAAATCAAGAAAGAACTCTTCCATCTGACATCTACCTATAATGTAACGGTCCTTGAGGACGCTTATGCAGATCTAGTCATTTCCCTCTGTGTCGCGATTGACTATGTGGAGATGCTGGAAAGCCAATCACATTAAACAAGTAAATAAGGAGACAATATGAAACAACTATCTAGTGCACAAGTACGCCAAATGTGGCTTGATTTCTGGGCGACCAAAGGTCACTCAGTAGAACCATCAGTGAGCTTGGTTCCTGTAAATGACCCTACACTTTTGTGGATCAACTCTGGGGTAGCAACCCTTAAGAAATACTTTGACGGGACCATTATCCCTGAAAATCCACGTATTACCAATGCCCAAAAGGCTATCCGTACCAACGACATCGAAAACGTAGGGAAGACTGCGCGTCACCATACCATGTTTGAAATGTTGGGGAACTTCTCAATCGGAGATTACTTCCGTGACGAAGCCATCACTTGGGCTTATGAGCTTTTGACCAGCCCAGAATGGTTTGACTTCCCAGCTGAGAAACTTTACATGACCTACTATCCAGATGATAAAGATTCATACAACCGCTGGATTGAAGTGGGAGTGGATCCAAGTCACTTGATTCCAATCGAGGACAACTTTTGGGAAATCGGTGCGGGACCTTCTGGACCAGATACAGAAATCTTCTTTGACCGTGGAGAAGCCTTTGACCCAGAAAATATCGGTATTCGCCTGCTTGCAGAAGATATTGAAAATGACCGTTACATCGAAATCTGGAACATCGTTTTGTCACAATTTAACGCGGATCCTGCTGTTCCTCGTAGCGAGTACAAGGAATTGCCACATAAGAACATTGATACGGGCGCTGGTTTGGAGCGTTTGGTGGCGGTTATCCAAGGTGCTAAGACTAACTTTGAAACAGACCTCTTCATGCCAATCATTCGTGAAGTGGAGAAATTGTCTGGTAAGGTTTATGACCAAGATGGCGATAACATGAGCTTCAAGGTCATCGCTGACCACATCCGTTCTCTTTCATTTGCTATTGGTGATGGTGCCCTTCCAGGAAATGAAGGCCGCGGTTATGTCCTTCGTCGTTTGCTCCGTCGTGCTTCTATGCATGGTCAAAAATTGGGAATCAACGAGCCTTTCCTTTACAAACTCGTTCCAACTGTTGGTAAAATCATGGAAAGCTACTACCCAGAAGTGCTTGAAAAACGTGACTTTATCGAAAAAATCGTTAAGAGCGAAGAAGAATCATTTGCTCGTACCCTTCACTCAGGTCAACATTTTGCCCAAGGTATCGTAGCAGACTTGAAAGAAAAAGGTCAATCTGTCATCGCTGGTTCAGATGTCTTCAAACTTTACGACACTTATGGATTCCCAGTTGAATTGACTGAAGAAATCGCTGAAGAAGCTGGTATGACTGTGGACCGTGAAGGCTTTGAAGCAGCCATGAAAGAACAACAAGAACGTGCGCGTGCATCTGCTGTCAAAGGTGGATCTATGGGTATGCAAAATGAAACCCTTCAAAACATCACAGTGGAAAGTGTCTTCAACTACAATGCTAGCCAATTGTCTTCTAAATTGGTGGCTATCGTGGCTGACAATGCAGAAGTAGAAGCTGTATCAGAAGGAACTGCCTCACTTATCTTTGCGGAAACGCCATTCTATGCTGAAATGGGTGGACAGGTTGCTGACCACGGTCAAATCTTGGATGAGTCAGGTAAGGTTGTGGCTACTGTGACAAATGTTCAAAAAGCACCAAACGGACAAGCCCTTCACACGGTTGAAGTTCTTGCACCACTTGACTTGAACCAAGAATATACCTTGACAATTGATACCAATCGTCGTCACCGTGTTATGAAAAACCACACTGCGACTCACTTGCTTCACGCTGCTCTTCACAACATCCTTGGAAACCATGCAACACAAGCAGGATCTCTGAACGAAGTGGAATTCCTTCGCTTTGACTTTACCCATTTCCAAGCTGTAACTGCTGAAGAATTGCGTGCGATTGAACAGCAAGTCAACGAGAAAATCTGGGAAGCACTTGAAGTGAAGACAGTTGAAACGGATATTGACACTGCTAAGGAAATGGGCGCTATGGCCCTCTTTGGAGAGAAATACGGCAAGGAAGTCCGTGTTGTCACTATCGGTGACTACTCTATCGAGCTTTGTGGTGGTACCCACGTTGGCAACACTTCTGAGATTGGACTCTTCAAGATTGTCAAAGAAGAAGGTATCGGATCAGGAACTCGCCGTATCTTGGCAGTGACTGGTAAGGAAGCCTTTGAAGCCTACCGTGAACAAGAAGATGCTCTTAAAGCAGTTGCAGCAACCTTGAAAGCACCTCAGCTTAAAGAAGTACCTCACAAGGTAGAAGGACTTCAAGAACAACTTCGTCAATTGCAAAAAGAAAATGCTGAATTGAAAGAAAAGGCCGCAGCTGCAGCTGCAGGCGACATCTTCAAGGATGTGAAGGAAGTCAATGGTCACCGTTACATTGCTAGTCAAGTGTCTGTATCAGATGCCGGTGCCCTTCGTACCTTTGCAGATAACTGGAAACAAAAAGACTACTCTGATCTTCTTGTCCTAGTTGCTGCTATCGGTGACAAAGTCAATGTTCTTGTAGCAAGCAAGACAAAAGACCTTCATGCAGGAAACCTTGTCAAAGAATTAGCACCAATCGTCGATGGACGTGGTGGTGGTAAACCAGACATGGCCATGGCAGGAGGAAGCAACCAAGCTAAGATACAAGAATTGTTGGATGCAGTAGCAGGTAAATTGTAATCAAGTAAAGATCTATCCATTTGGGTAGGTCTTTTTGTGAATACAAAAAAGCCAAATCCGATTGGACCTGGCTTGATAATCATTGGCAATTAGATTGTATTGGCTGCCCAGACACTTACCGAAGCAGTTGAGACTGGAAATTGTCCATAACCTTCCTCATCAATTGTAACTTGACCTTGGTGGTTTTCGAGTAAATCTACAAAGGTTTGATTAGCCCATTCTTGGCCTACAAACATTGATTTGCTGTTTTCTTGGTCATTGGAAATCAAGACTGCGATTGGGGATTGATTTTCAGCACCTGAACGTACCCAACCGATACAGTTAGGATCATCAAAGTAGTCATTTTGTTCTCCATAGGCCAAGTCTTTTCGGATGGCTAGGAGGCGGTCAAGGACTTCTTTGAAATCTTGTTGAGCATACTGCCCTGAAATCCCATAGTAGTCGCCGTAAAAGACACATGGAAGGCCATTTTGGCGTAACAGAATGAGGGCATAGGCTGCTGGTTTGAACCATTCTTCAACAGTCGATTCAAGGGCTTGTCCTCGTTGGGTATCATGGTTGTCGACAAAGGTCACAGCCTTATCAGGCTTGAGTTCAACCAAGCTATCTGTGAAAATACCACGAAGGTCATAGTTTGCGCCAGCTTGACTGGCTTCAAAGAGATTCTGGTGTAGACGAACATCGACAAGGTCAAAGCGTTCTTCCGTTTTTTCAAGATAGTCCAGATTGGCTTCCTTGTCAGGATTCCAGAATTCACCAAAAACATAGAAATCGTCACCGTATCTTTCCTTCATATCTCGGATGAAATTGCGCATGAAGAAAGAGTCAATGTGCTTAACGGCATCCAAGCGGAAACCAGCTACACCAGTTGTCTCCATGAACCATTCAGCCCAGTCATAGATATTTTGAATGACTTCAGGATGTTTAAAGTCTAGGTCGGCATACATGAGGTAGTCATAGTTTCCGTTTTCGTTATCGACCAATTCCTCATTTGCCCAGCCTTTATTGTCACCTTGGATCAGATAAATCCCAGACTTACGGCGTTTGGCATCATAGTCTGTACCTGTGAAGTGGTACCAGTGCCAGTGGAAGTCATTGTAGGTATCTTGGCGACCATCAAAGGTAAAGCTAGTCCAGCCATTGATGGTGAAGGGTTCTCCAAGTTCAACCGTACGGTCTACAGGGTCTACTTCGATAACCTGAAAGGCTTCCATGTGATCGGCTGCAGCCTTGTGGTTGAGTACCACATCGGCCATAGGCTGGATTCCCTGTGCTTTTAGGGCTTGAATAGCTTGAAGATAGTCTTCTTTGAAACCATACTTGGTACGGACTGTCCCTTTTTGGTTGAACTCTCCAAGGTCAAATAGGTCATAGACACCATAGCCGACATCTTTTTCATTGGTAGCCTTGAAAGCTGGTGGCATCCAGACATGACTGATACCGAGATCAGCTAGGTGTTGAGCATCTTCAGCCAGACGTGTCCAGTGCTGGCCGTCATGGGGCAGATACCATTCAAAGTATTGCATGAGTGTTTGATTTTGCATGATGTTTCCTCTTACTTGTCAATCTTGTTCTTTATTCTATCATAAAGTATTGGTTAGCTCAATCGTTTGCGTAAAACTGAATAATAAGTTTTTGACTATTTTATATAAAATGTTGATTTTTAAAATGAAAGCGCTATAATTATAGTAAATTACATAGATAAAGAGAGGAGATTTCTCATGATTGAATTTAAAAATGTTAGTAAGTTGTATGGTGATAAAGAGGCCTTGAGCAATCTCAATCTACAGATTGAAAATGGAGAGATTATGGGCTTGATTGGCCATAATGGGGCTGGGAAATCGACCACCATAAAATCCTTAGTCAGTATTATTTCACCCAGCAGTGGTCGTATTTTGGTAGACGGTCAGGAGTTATCGGAAAATCGCTTGGCTATTAAACGAAAGATTGGCTACGTAGCAGACTCGCCTGACTTATTTTTACGCTTAACAGCCAATGAATTTTGGGAATTGATCGCCTCATCCTATGATCTGACTAGCTCTGACTTGGAGACTAGTCTAGCTAGGCTATTGAGTGTTTTTGATTTTGCTGAAAACCGCTATCAGGTTATTGAAACTCTTTCTCACGGAATGCGTCAGAAGGTCTTTGTCATCGGGGCACTCTTGTCTGATCCCGATATTTGGGTCTTGGACGAACCCTTGACTGGTTTGGATCCCCAAGCTGCCTTTGATTTGAAGCAGATGATGAAGGAACATGCACAAAAAGGCAAGACAGTCTTGTTTTCAACCCATGTTCTAGAGGTGGCCGAGCAAGTCTGTGATCGGATTGCCATTTTGAAAAAGGGGCATTTGATTTATTGTGGTAGTGTAGAGGACTTGAGAAAAGACCACCCAGACCAGTCTTTGGAGAGTATCTACCTAAGTCTTGCTGGTAGAAAAGAGGAGGTTTCAGATGCGTCTCAAAGTCATTAAAAAATTAGTGGATATCAATATCCTCTATTCATCTCAAGAAGCTAATCTGGCTAACCTACGAAAGAAGCAAGCTAAAAATCCTGGAAAAAAAGTAAATGTTTCCGCTAGAGTCCTCAGTTCTTACATTTTTTCCAGTCTTTTATTACTTATCTTTTTTAGTAATATAGCCTTTCGTTTTCCTTTTGAGGAAAGGCCTGTTCATTTTAGTTTCATGGTTGCTATTTTTCTAGTGATTGCCTTTTCAACTTCTTTCACTGCCTTTTACAATGTCTTTTATGAGAGTAAGGACTTGGCATTGTATAGGCCCTATGCCTTTAAAGAATCAGAGATTATAATCGCTAAAGGACTGTCTGTCCTTTTGCCAGCTCTAACTGGAATTGTACCAATCCCAGCTTATTTTCTAGTCCTCTATATTAGGCTAGCTCCTTCTCTTTGGCTGGGTTTGCCTTTGATGCTGCTGTCCTTGGTCTTATTATTTGTCTCTTTGGCTTTAGTAATGGTAGTGGCAGTGCATTTCTTGGCTCAAACTGCGCTTTTTAGAAAGTATCAGTCTATTTTTTCGAATGTGATGATTGGGATAGGAGTTCTCATACCTTTAATATTTGTCTTCTTTCTACAGTCGACTTCTGGAAGTATTGTTGACAAAGTTAGAGACATTCCATTTCTCCTTTATCCTCTTCATATCTTTTACAAAATAGCAGTGGCTCCTTTTTCGACAGAAGCCTTAGTGGGTCTGCTCGCTTGGATAGGACTAACTCTCTTCTTGCTTTATCTGACCAAAAAGAAGGTCCTTCCTCGTTTTTATGACGTGATCCTGCTTAATAGTGAGGAGAAGGTCAAAAAAGAACGTCGCAGTAAGGAGAGGATCTCAACTACTAAAAAGGGCTTTTTCCGGATGGTTTTGCGCTACAACCTCACCCTCTTGGGACAGGGGACTGGCGTAATTACAGTGCTTTTTACAAGTGCTTTCCTTCCTTATCTCATGATGATCGGTCTGATTTCCAAAATTCGAGATTCTCAGATAGTTCCAGATATTCATCCTCCATACTGGTTACCCTTGTTTTTTATAGCTCTCTTTATAGCAGTTGTCAATAACAATATCACCAGCCTGCATTCAATTGCCTTGTCCTTGGAGAGGGAAAATGTTGATTTTCTTAAGAGTTTACCCTTTGACTTTGCTCGTTATGTGAAAGTGAAATTTTGGATTATATTTGCTGTCCAGTCCTTTTTACCAGTTCTGACTTTACTTGGCCTTTCTCTATATCTAGGCTTGCCCATCCTTTCGATGATTTACCTTCTTGCGACATGGGTCCTTGCCAGTGTCATCCTTTCTTGCCACCATTACCTTAAGGACGTGAAAAATCTGTCAACCAATTGGAGTAGCATTACTGACCTAGTGAATCGTTCAAATCGTATAGTAGCAATGATTCTATTGCTTATTTATAGTGCAATCTTAATGGCCCTTGTAATAGGGAGCTTATTCTTGGTTCGGCCTCTCTCCCCTATCCTTGCCATCAGCTTGGGAGTAGGAGTTCTTATCCTCCTGCTAACTCTTGCTATTTTTGGCTATCATTACTACCTGTCACGTATATTGACAGAAATAGAAAAAAGATGAGCTAGTTGATCGCTTGCTTGGTAAATTTTTAAAAAGAAATGCTCCTCCACGATGGAAGAGCATCTTTTATTGTGATTTTGATTCGGTTTCTGCCGACTCTGGATGGAGTTCTTGGTAACTTGGTGCCTTGAAAAGGTCAGTACTGGTTTTACCTTGTCGTTGGCTAAAGAGGCTAGTTGACTGACTTCCCTTTTCCTGCTCAATCTTTTGCAGAATTGGTAAAGAATTGAGGTAAGAAATACTTTCTGTATCAACTTTTCCAAGATGATCTGCTTGGTAGAAACGTATCAAATCACCAGTTTGAATCTGGTCGCTGATTTTTAGCTGTTGACTAGCTGCTTGACGAACAATTTCTAGTTCAGTCTGAGCTTGTTCATCAAGATTGCTGATTTCAAGACCGCTCTCAGTGTAGTAGGTTCGTCCGTCATAACTGGTGTATTTTGGTGTGACGAAGGAATTGGCAGTTCGAAAGGCAATGATTTCTTGATGATCTGGAGACAGAAGGTCTTGGCCGACTTGAAGGAAGGAATTGGACTCAATACCAAGGAGGTGTTCGAGAGTCGGTAAGATATCGATTTGTCCACCGAAGGTATTGATGATTTGTCCCTTTTCATAGCCAGGCATGACCACCATAAAAGGCACTCGTTGCAACATGGCATTGTCGTAATTCGACCAGTTCTCAGAAGTCTTGCCAATCAAGGGAGCCAGGTCAGGATTGCGGGAATTGGAAATGCCATAATGGTCTCCGTAGATGACGATGATGGATTTTTCATAGAGGCCACTTTCTTTGAGATAGTCAAAGAAGGCCTTGATAGCACTATCCAGATAGTTAGCTGTTTGGAAGTAGCCGTTGATGGTTTCATCTTTGGTTTTAGCCAAGGGGAAACCAAGCTCATCGCCTGTCAGATTGCTAGCATAGGGATAGTGATTGGACACCGTGATATACTTGGCATAAAAAGGCTGCTGCAAATGCTCTAGATATTGGATAGAATCTTTCATCATGATTTTATCATTTAAACCATATTGGAAAGAATTGCTACTGTCTTGCTTAGTAAAATAGGAAGCATCAAAGAAGTATTGGTAGCCCCATTGTTTATAGGTCGTATTTCGATTCCAGAAGGTCCCGATATTACCGTGAAAGACGGCACTTGATTGGTAGCAATTTTTTGATAGGATAAAAGGCGCAGCCTGCTGGGTATTGGTACCTCCATAGTTGACCATAAAGGAACCTTGGTCAAGTCCAAACAAGCCAGTTTCTAGCATGGTTTCTGCATCTGAGGTTTTACCAGCCTTGACTTGGTTAAAGATATTAGAAAAGGCTAGGGTTGCTTGCGAATGGTAGAGTGAATTTAGGAAGGGAGTGACTTCATGCTCAGTTCCATCTATGTTGAGTTTATAGTCAAGTAGGAACTGCTGAAAACTCTCTAAGTGGAGATAAATCACATTTTTTCCTTTGGCCAAGCCAAAATAGTCTGGATTGGGCTTAGCCGAATGTTCTTGGATATAATCTGTAATGGGTTGCAGGTCGGTCTCAGAGGCCTTAGCACGTTCTTTGTTTGCACTGTAGGATTGGTGGGCACTATAGCCTAAAAAGGCTGGCAAACTAAGGGCACGAACAATATAATAATTAGAAAATCCTCGTGATAGGAGATCGGGACGCTCAATTTCAGCCAAGAAAAGGTTAGCTGAAAAGAGCAGGGCCGAGAGAGCAGTGATGGCAACACTGGAGCGGAATTTGAAAGGTCTCCTATCCAATTGGATGAATTTTTTATAGAAAAGGAAAGCCAGCAGTGGGAAATCCATAAAATAGATGAAATCCCAAAAGCGCAGTAACTCTAGTTCCGCAGTACCAACAGATACCTTGCTGACCACCTTCATGGTATTAGCCGTGATAAAGTCGCTAAATTCTCGATAGTAAAAGATATTGGAATAAAGCCAAATGAACAAAAGGCTATAAATAGCTATACTCAGGCCATAAAAGATCTTGGTTGACCGAGCATAGAGGGCTAGAGCCAGCAGGAGGAGTCCCAAAGGAAGGGGGTTGAAAAAGGCGATAAAGGCAAGGTAATTTCCTTGCAGCTTGCCCAATTGAATATCTAAATTAAAGTCAACGGTATAGGCTAATAAGGTTTTGAGCCAATAGAGGATTAAAAGGGTTAGGACAAAACCCAGTCTGGTACCCATGGCTTTTTGGATTTTGTTAAAATTGATTCTCACACAATTACTTCCTAAGTTTTTATTAGTATTAGTATACCATTTTTTAAAACTAGAGTAAAAAAGCAAGGGTAGTTTCTTTTTTGAGAATTGTCACAAAATTTGCTATAATAGTGACTATGAATAGAATAAGAGTCAACAAACGGGTTGAAAAAAAGCTTTCAAAGGGGCTTGTTTTACTAGAAGCCAGTGATCTTGAGAATGTCAATCTCAAGGATCAGGAAGTAGAAGTCCATAGTCAAGATGGAAACTTTCTTGGTACTGCCTACCTTTCTCAGCAAAACAAGGGCTTGGGCTGGTTTGTTAGCAAAGACAAGGTGACCTTCAATCAAGCTTTCTTTGAAACGCTGTTTAGACAAGCTAAAGAAAAGAGAAGTGCCTACTATCAAGATGATTTGACAACTGCCTTTCGTCTCTTCAACCAAGAGGGAGATGGTTTTGGCGGTCTGACAGTGGACCTTTATGGCGACTATGCTGTCTTTTCTTGGTATAACTCTTATGTATATCAGATTCGCAAGGTTATCTCAGAAGCCTTTAGACAGGTTTTTCCTGAGGTTTTAGGGACCTATGAGAAGATCCGTTTTAAGGGTCTAGACTATGAATCTGCCCATGTTTATGGTCAAGAAGCACCTGACTTTTTCACTGTTTTGGAAAATGGTGTCCTCTATCAAGTCTTTATGAATGATGGCTTGATGACAGGGATTTTCCTAGACCAGCATGAAGTTCGCGGTAGTTTAGTGGATGGATTGGCTATGGGTAAATCCTTGCTCAACATGTTTTCCTATACAGCAGCTTTTTCAGTAGCTGCGACCATGGGGGGAGCTAGCCAGACAACTTCGGTTGACCTAGCTAAACGTTCACGAGAATTGTCTCAAGCGCATTTTCAGGCAAATGGAATCAGTACAGGCGACCATCGCTTTATAGTCATGGATGTCTTTGAGTATTTCAAGTATGCTAAGCGAAAAGGCTTGACTTACGATGTGATTGTCCTAGATCCGCCTAGCTTTGCTCGGAACAAAAAACAAACATTTTCTGTGGCTAAGGATTATCATAAGTTGATATCCCAAAGTCTTGAGATTTTAAATCCGGGCGGTATTATTATTGCCAGCACCAATGCTGCCAATGTATCCCGCCAGAAATTTACAGAACAAATTGATAAAGGCTTTGCAGGAAGAAGTTACCAGATTTTAAATAAATACGGTCTTCCAGCAGATTTTGCCTATAATAAAAAAGATGAAAGTAGTAATTACCTCAAGGTGATTAGTATGAAGGTTAGTAAATGAAATTAATCGTTTCAGTAATGCCAAGAAGTTTAGAGGAGGCCCAGGCTCTGGATGCCACGAGGTACCTGGATGCCGACATCATTGAATGGCGTGCCGACTATCTGCCTAAAGAAGCGATTTTGCAGGTGGCTCCAGCGATTTTTGAAAAATTCGCAGGCCGTGAGTTGGTTTTCACATTGCGAACTCGCGCTGAAGGGGGAGAAATTGACCTTTCTCCAGAAGAATATATCCATCTAATCAAGGAAGTGGCGCAACTCTATCAACCAGACTATATTGATTTTGAGTACTACAGCTACAAGGATGTTTTTGAGGAAATGCTGGACTTTCCAAATCTCGTTTTGAGTTACCATAATTTCCAAGAAACACCTGAAAATATGATGGAAATCTTGTCAGAGTTGACGAGTTTCAATCCAAAACTTGTTAAGGTGGCGGTGATGGCTCACACGGAGCAGGATGTGCTAGACCTGATGAACTATACACGAGGCTTTAAAACCCTCAATCCTGAGCAGGAATATGTGACGATTTCTATGGGCAAGGTGGGTAAGGTCTCTCGTATCACTGCGGATGTGACGGGTTCGAGCTGGTCATTTGCTAGTCTAGATGAGGCCAGTGCCCCAGGTCAGATTTCCCTAGCTAACATGAAAAAAATTCGGGAGATTTTGGATGAAGCTTGATGGCTATACACGTTTAGCTGCCGTTGTTGCCAATCCTATTAAGCATTCTATTTCCCCCTTTATCCACAATAGTGCCTTTGAGGCGACAGCTACCAATGGTGCTTACGTGGCTTGGGAGATTGAAGCGGCTGAATTGGAAGTCACAGTGGCTAATATTCGTCGCTACCAGATGTTTGGAATTAACCTTTCTATGCCCTATAAGGAGCAAGTGATTTCTTATTTGGATGAGCTGAGCGATGAAGCGCGCTTGATTGGTGCGGTTAATACGGTTGTCAATGAGAATGGCAATTTAATTGGATATAATACAGATGGCAAGGGATTTTTTAAGAGCTTGCCTTCTTTTACAATTTCAGGTAAGAAGATGACCCTGCTGGGTGCAGGTGGTGCGGCTAAATCAATCTTGGCACAGGCTATTTTAGATGGTGTCAGTCAGATTTCTGTCTTTGTTCGTTCAGTTTCTATGACAAAAACAAGACCTTACCTGAACAAGTTACAGGAGCAGACAGGCTTTAAAGTGGACTTGTATGCTTTAGAAGATGTTTCTGAACTGCAAGTAAGGATTGCTGAGTCGGATTTACTTGTCAATGCGACCAGTGTGGGCATGGATGGTCAATCATCTCCAGTTCCTGAAAACATTGTCCTATCAGAAACTCTTTTAGTAGCAGATATCATTTACCAACCCTTTGAAACACCATTTTTGAAATGGGCTAGAAGTCAGGGGAATCCAGTTGTCAATGGTCTGGGAATGTTGCTCTATCAAGCTGCAGAAGCTTTTCAACTGTGGACAGGAAAGGAAATGCCAACAGAAGAAATTTGGCAGTCCTTAACAGAAAAATACCAATAAAGAAAGGGAGATTCTCCTATGAAAATCAGAATCGATATTCCTCATCATCCTTATGATATTCAGATTGAAAAAGGCTGTCTGGCTCAGGCTGGTCAATGGTTGCGAGAACTCTGGCAACCACAAAAGGTAGTGATTGTGACAGACAACCATGTAGCTTCTCTTTATGCAGAGAAGGTCAAGCTCAGCCTAGAAGATGCTGGTTTTCAGGTAGCTGTTTTTGACTTTTTAGAAGGGGAAGAAAGAAAGAATTTAACCACTGTTCAGAAAGTCTATGAATTTCTAGTTAAGCAGGGGTTGACTCGTAGCGATGGAATAGTGGTTCTCGGAGGTGGTGTCGTTGGAGACCTGGCTGGTTTCGTAGCCTCTACCTATATGCGGGGTATTCACTTTGTTCAGATTCCGACTAGTTTGACAGCCCAGGTTGATTCTTCTATCGGCGGAAAGACGGGTGTTAATACTCCTTTTGCTAAAAATATGGTAGGAACCTTTGCCCAACCAGATGGGGTTCTGATTGACCCACTTGTTCTTGAAACCCTTGGGAAAAGAGAGTTGATTGAAGGGATGGGTGAAGTTATCAAATATGGCTTGATTGAGGATCCAGAACTGTGGAAAATTTTGACGGAGCTAGATGGTTCTGTAGAGAGCATTCTGGAACATGCAGAGACCTTGATTGAACATTCTTGTCAGGTCAAGCGCAAGATGGTAGTTGAGGATGAGCTGGACAATGGTGTACGCCTTTACCTCAATTTTGGCCACACTATTGGTCATGCTATTGAAGCGACTGCCGGTTATGGCAAGGTCATGCATGGAGAGGCTGTAGCCATGGGCATGGTTCAGATTTCCAAGGTAGCTGAGGAAAAAGGCCTTATGCCAGCTGGTATTACCCAATCTATCACAGAGATGTGCCAGAAGTTTGGTTTGCCTGTTGACTATGAAAACTGGGATGTAGATAAGCTTTATCAAGCTTTGACTCATGACAAGAAAGCGCGTGGCAATACCTTGAAATTGGTCTTGGTACCAGAGCTTGGTTCAGCGACTATTCACCCAGTTTCTCTGGAAGAGATGAAAGACTACTTGGTAAAATAAGGAGAGTGTATGAGATATTTAACAGCAGGAGAATCACACGGTCCTCGTCTGACGGCTATCATTGAGGGAATTC
This sequence comes from Streptococcus mitis, assembly GCA_946190205.1. Lineage (GTDB taxonomy): Bacteria > Bacillota > Bacilli > Lactobacillales > Streptococcaceae > Streptococcus > Streptococcus mitis_DI. Next base: position 243,827 of record CAMHZO010000001.1, read on the forward strand.
CAGCTGGACTTCCCTTGACAGCAGAGGACATCAATGAGGATTTGAAACGTCGTCAGGGTGGATATGGCCGCGGTGGTCGTATGAAGATTGAGAGTGACCAAGTTGTCTTTACTTCGGGTGTTCGCCATGGGAAGACTACTGGGGCTCCCATTACTATGGATGTCGTCAATAAGGACCATCAGAAATGGCTGGATATCATGTCTGCGGAGGACATTGAAGACCGCCTTAAAAGCAAACGAAAAATCACCCATCCTCGTCCAGGTCATGCCGACTTGGTAGGGGGCATCAAGTACCGTTTTGACGATTTGCGAAATTCTTTAGAACGTTCATCAGCTCGTGAAACAACTATGCGGGTGGCAGTTGGAGCAGTAGCTAAACGCCTCTTGGCTGAGCTGGATATGGAGATTGCTAACCATGTTGTAGTCTTTGGTGGCAAGGAAATCGATGTACCTGAAAATCTGACAGTCACTGAGATTAAGGAACGAGCTGCCCGGTCTGAAGTTTCTATTGTTAACCAAGAAAGAGAACAGGAAATCAAGGATTATATTGACCAAATCAAACGTGACGGTGATACTATCGGTGGGGTTGTGGAGACAGTCGTTGGAGGTGTTCCAGTTGGTCTTGGTTCCTATGTCCAATGGGACAGAAAATTGGATGCAAGATTGGCCCAAGCAGTTGTCTCTATCAATGCCTTTAAAGGAGTGGAATTTGGTCTTGGCTTTGAAGCTGGTTATCGTAAAGGCAGCCAGGTCATGGATGAAATTCTTTGGTCTAAAGAAGACGGCTATACCCGCCGTACCAACAATCTTGGCGGCTTTGAAGGTGGTATGACCAATGGGCAACCTATTGTTGTTCGTGGCGTCATGAAACCCATTCCTACTCTTTATAAACCACTTATGAGTGTGGATATTGAAACCCATGAACCCTACAAGGCAACAGTCGAAAGAAGTGATCCGACTGCTCTTCCAGCTGCAGGTGTGGTTATGGAAGCCGTTGTGGCAACGGTTCTGGCACAAGAAATCCTTGAAAAATTCTCATCAGATAATCTAGAGGAATTAAAAGAAGCAGTGGCCAAACACCGAGACTATACAAAGAACTATTAAGGAGTTCCTATGGCAAAAACAGTCTATATCGCAGGCCTTGGATTGATCGGTGCCTCTATGGCACTTGGTATCAAACGCGATCATCCAGATTATGAAATTTTAGGCTATAATCGCAGTCAAGCTTCGAGAGATATTGCCTTGAAAGAAGGCATGATTGACCGAGCAACGGATGATTTTGCCAGTTTTGCTCCTCTTGCGGATATCATTATTCTTAGCTTGCCAATAAAGCAAACCATTTCCTTTATTAAGGAGTTGGCCAACTTGGACTTGAAAGAAGGCGTGATTATTTCAGATGCTGGTTCGACCAAGTCGGCCATTGTTGATGCAGCGGAGAACTATTTGGCTGGCAAGTCAATTCGTTTTGTAGGAGCCCATCCTATGGCTGGTAGTCACAAGACAGGGGCTGCTTCTGCGGATGTCAATCTTTTTGAAAATGCCTATTATATCTTTACACCTTCAAGCCTGACAAGTCAGGACACGCTTGAGGAAATGAAGGATCTGCTTTCAGGTCTTCATGCTCGTTTTATCGAGATTGATGCCAAGGAGCATGATCGTGTCACTTCTCAGATTAGCCATTTTCCTCATATTCTGGCTTCTAGTCTCATGGAACAGACCGCGGTCTATGCTCAAGAACATGAGATGGCAAGGCGTTTTGCTGCAGGTGGTTTTCGAGATATGACTCGGATAGCAGAAAGCGAGCCAGGGATGTGGACCTCCATTCTCTTGTCCAATCGTGAAACTATTCTGGATCGAATTGCGGATTTCAAGGAGCGTTTGGACGAGATTGGACAAGCTATCAGTAAGGGTGATGAAAACCAAATCTGGAACTTTTTCAACCAAGCGCGTGAGCAGCGTCAGGCTATGGAAATCCATAAGCGTGGTGGAGTGGACAGTTCTTACGACCTCTATGTCGATGTTCCCGATGAAGAAGATGTCATCTTGAGGATTTTGGAACTGCTACGTGGAACTTCCTTGGTCAATATTCATATCAACGAGGAAAACCGTGAGGATATTCACGGGATTCTACAAATTTCATTTAAAAATGCTCAAGACTTGGAAAGAGCTGAGCATCTCATAACAGAAAATACCGACTACACAGTAGTCATCAAGTAAGGAGAAAATCATGTCAAATATTTACGATAGTGCAAATGAACTTAGTCGCGGTTTACGCGAATTACCAGAATACAAGGCTGTCAAAGCAGCTAAAGATGCGATTTCAGCAGATGCTGAGGCAAGTAAAATCTTTACAGAATATGTTGCTTTCCAAGAGGAAATTCAAAGACTCGCCCAGACAGGTCAAATGCCAGATGCTTCCTTCCAAGCTAAGATGGAAGGCTTTGGCAAGCAGATTCAGGGGAACAGTCTCTTGTCAGAATTCTTTACCAAGCAACAACAATTGACAATTTACCTTTCTGACATTGAAAAAATTGTTTTTGAACCAGTTTCAGAATTGCTAAAATAAGAACATTATTTTGTTCATTACTTATAGGTATTTTCTTAAGCGTATGATTATTATTGGTGACTACTATATTAGTTAGAGTTATTAGCGTGGCTTGTTTAATAATGACTGTGGGGATGAATGCCTTTACTAATAAACAAAATACAAAACAAATTAAATAGGCTATTGAAAATCATAACTATAATACAAAACGAATTTGAAAGTTTATAACTGTTATTTTCTACTTCAATTGATAAGTTAGAAATTGTTGATGAGATAATAAATATAGAAACAATTATGAAAGAGAATGAAATTTTTATTATCGATAAATGATGAACAATAGAAAATAGGGAAAAATATGTCAAAAAAATTAATTGCTCTAATAGGAGTTCCTGTAGGAATTATCTTCATCAGTATTATAGTGTTGGCAGGTTCGTACAATAGTCTTGTTAGCAAAGATGAATCTGTGAAACAGGCTAACTCGAAGATTGAAGTTGCACTTCAACGTAGGGCTGACTTAATTCCAAATGTTGTAAATTCTGTAAAAGGATATATGAAGCACGAAGAAGACATCTTTACAAAGATTGCGGATGCTCGTTCTAAGATTGGCTCAGGAAATACAGAAACAAAAAATGAAGGGGAGAGCGAATTAACTTCTGCCATTTCTCGATTGCTAGTTGTTCAAGAAAATTATCCGGAGTTAAAAGCTGATACACAAGTGTCTTCTCTAATTTCAGAGCTTGAGGGAACTGAAAATCGTTTGTTTGTTGCTCGTAAAGATTACAACGATACTGCAACAGAATATAATAAGACCATTAGACGTTTTCCTACTAATATGATAGCTAGTTTGTTTGGTTTCCAAAGAGCTGAGTTAATTGAAGCAGAGAAAGATGCAAAGGTGGTCCCTAAAGTCAATTTAACTGATTAGTCTTGTGGGGGATCTCCTATGAAAAAGTTACTTTTACTCTTAATTACCCCTTTATTCTTTTTTATGCCTATTGTTGCGGCTAATATAGCTGTTCCAGATCGTCCTTTAAATGGTATTTACGATCCTAACGGTTATTTAACCACTAGTGTTGCAGAAACGTTAGAGAGTATGAATGCTGGGAGTGAAACCCAAGTGGGTATTTATATTGTAGATACCCTGGACGGTTCTAGTATTGAAGAGGTAGCCAATGAGGTTGCACGCAAATGGAAAGTTGGCAAACAAGATTCCAACAGTGGAATTCTAATTGCTATTGCTATAAAAGATAGGAAGTTTCGTATTGAAACATCCAACGAAGCAGCAATTTGGCTTACTGACTCTAAGGCTAGTTCCTTACTAAATGATTCTAAACCGTACATGAAAGAAGGGAAATATACTGATGCTCTTAACAAAATTCTAGTAGGTATTTCTAAAGCCGAGTCTAGCAAAGCTGAAATCATAAACAAGAAGGAAAATAATCGACTTCCAAAAAGCTATGAAAAATCATTAAAAAATAATGAAGGCTTTAGTAAGTACTTCGATTACATTCCGTTTCCGATATTGTTCTATCTGTTGTTCTTTCTTTTACTAAGTTTAGCAACGTGGATCAAGTACTTAAAAAGATGCCGCTTTTCTAAGTATGAGTACGAGGGAAAAGGCAAGCTGTATCCAGATTTTCCTGACTTTGTACCTAATGATACGTGGACTGAAGAACGTAAATCTGACTATAAAAAAAATAAGCGTTTAATTAGGTCTCAATATCAGTACGAAGGATATAACAAACTCTATCCAGACTCAAAAGGTTTTCTACCTAATGACACTTGGACTCCATTACTTATAGAAGCATACTACGCAGAAGTTGAAAGAAAGCAACTAGATAGGCTCAATCGCTCTCAATACTCTTATAATGGGAAGGGGAAACTCTACCCAAACGATAACGATTTTGTGAGGAATGCTTCTTGGACTTCCGAGTTCACAAAAAGCTACTATGCTTCACAAAGAGCACAGTCAGATTCTTCTTCCTCTAGATATGATTCTGGTAGTTCTAGTTCATCTTGGTCTTCAGATGATTGGGGTGGCGGTGGATTTGATGGTGGTGGTTCTTCAGATAGTTGGTAAATTGAAAATGAAAAAGAATTGCTAAAATAAGAAAATAACTATCATAAAGTCAGGAATTTTTAAGGAATTTCTGGCTTTTTATGATAAAATAGGTAAAAGTATTGCAAGTATGAGGTCCAGTATGAAACTAAAAACAAACATTCGCCACTTACACGGCAGTATCCGAGTTCCAGGTGACAAGTCTATTAGTCATCGTTCCATTATCTTTGGAAGTTTGGCTGAGGGTGAGACCAAGGTTTATGATATATTACGTGGCGAAGACGTCCTTTCGACCATGCAGGTTTTTCGTGACCTTGGTGTTGAAATTGAGGACAAAGATGGGGTTATTACCATTCAAGGTGTAGGCATGGATGGCTTAAAAGAGCCGCAAAATGCCCTTGATATGGGAAATTCTGGAACCTCGATTCGTCTGATTTCAGGTGTCCTTGCTGGTGCAGATTTTGAAGTAGAGATGTTCGGAGACGACAGTCTTTCCAAACGTCCTATGGATCGTGTGACTATTCCACTGAAAAAAATGGGCGTCAGCATTTCAGGGCAAACTGCACGAGACCTGCCTCCTTTGCGTTTGCAAGGGACGAAAAACCTAAGACCTATTCATTATGAGTTGCCAATTGCCTCTGCCCAAGTCAAGTCAGCCTTGATGTTTGCAGCCTTGCAGGCCCAGGGGGAGTCCGTTATTATCGAAAAAGAATGCACCCGTAATCATACTGAAGATATGTTGCAACAATTTGGTGGTTATTTAAGTGTGGACGACAAGAAAATCACAGTCCAAGGGCCTCAAAAACTGACTGGACAAAAGGTGGTCGTACCAGGAGATATTTCCAGTGCAGCCTTTTGGTTGGTCGCAGGTTTGATTGTTCCAAACTCTCGTGTGGTGCTTAAAAATGTGGGCATCAACGAAACGCGTACTGGTATCATTGATGTCATTCGCGCCATGGGTGGAAAATTAGAAGTTACTGAAATTGACCCAGTCGCTAAATCTGCTACTTTGACTGTTGAGTCTTCTGACTTGAAAGGAACAGAGATTGGTGGCGCTTTGATTCCACGCTTGATTGATGAATTGCCAGTTATCGCTCTGCTTGCGACTCAAGCCCAAGGTGCAACAGTTATCAAGGATGCTGAGGAACTTAAGGTTAAGGAAACAGATCGCATTCAGGTGGTAGCAGATGCTTTAAATAGCATGGGTGCGGATATCACACCTACAGCAGATGGAATGATTATCAAAGGAAAATCAGCCCTTCACGGTGCTAGAGTCAATACTTTTGGAGACCATCGTATCGGCATGATGACGGCTATCGCGGCTCTCTTGGTTTCAAATGGAGAGGTGGATCTTGATCGTGCTGAAGCTATCAATACCAGCTATCCTAGCTTCTTTGATGATTTGGAGAACTTGATTCATGGCTAAGGTATTACTAGGATTTATGGGAGCTGGCAAATCGACTATTGCAAGAGGCTTGGACCCTAATTACCTTGATATGGATGCTCTGATAGAGAAGCGTTTAGGTATGTCCATTGCGGAATTTTTCTCGGAAAAGGGAGAAGAATCTTTTCGTCAGATAGAGTCTGAAGTCCTAGCTGAGTTACTAGAAACAAATCAAGTTGTGTCAACTGGTGGAGGAGTAGTCATTTCTCAGCGAAATCGTGACTTACTCAAGACAAATTCTGATAATATCTACCTGAAAGCTGATTTTGAAACCCTCTACCAACGCATATCAGCTGATAAGGACAATCAGCGCCCGCTTTTTCTAAATAATAGCAAGGAAGAATTAGTAGCTATTTTCCAAGAAAGACAGGTCTGGTATGAGGAAGTGGCTAGTCGGATTTTGGATGTGACCAAACTAAGCCCAGAGGAAATTATAGAGGAACTGAGATGAAAATTGCGTATCTAGGTCCCAAGGGATCATTTTCACATCACGTTGTGCAGACAGCTTTTCCTCATGAGGAATTGCAGGCCTTTGCTAATATTACAGATGTCATCAAGGCCTATGAGCAAGGTTTGGTGGACTATTCTGTGGTGCCAGTTGAAAATTCTATCGAGGGTAGTGTTCATGAAACCTTGGACTACCTTTTTCATCAGGCTCGCATTCAAGCAGTTGCAGAAATCGTTCAGCCTATTCATCAGCAGTTGATGGTGGTTCCAGGCCATACTAAGATTGAAAAGATTTTTTCTCATCCACAGGCTTTGGCTCAAGGAAAGAAATTCATCGATGAACAATATCCAGAGGCCCAAATCGAGGTGACTGCTAGTACAGCCTATGCGGCCCGCTTTATTTCCGAACATCCAGACCAGCCTTATGCAGCCATTGCACCAAGAAGTTCTGCAGAAGAATATGGCTTGGAACTGATTGCTGAGGATATTCAGGAAATGGAAGCTAATTTCACACGTTTCTGGGTTTTGGGAGCTGAAGGTGCAGCCATTCCCTTGCAAGCACAAACTGAGAAAATGAGTTTGGCCTTGACCTTACCGGACAACCTTCCCGGTGCCCTCTACAAGGCTCTTTCGACCTTTGCTTGGAGAGGAATTGACCTGACAAAAATTGAAAGTCGGCCACTCAAGACAGCACTGGGAGAATACTTTTTCATTATTGATGTGAACTATGCTGATGAGGACTTGGTCCACTTTGCCCAAAAAGAATTAGAAGCGATTGGAATCCAGTATAAAGTACTGGGCGCCTATCCTATTTATCCAATATCAGACCATGGAAAGGAGAGAAGATGAGCAAAGAAAATCCTTTAAGCCATCACGAGCAGTTGCGTTATGACTATCTTTTTAAGAACATTCATTACCTCAATGAGCGAGAGAAAAAAGAGTTTGCTTACCTGCAAGGTAAGTTAAATATGGCTAGTGGTAGTGAAGTTTCTCCAGAAATTCATAATGGAAATCATGATATGGAAGGGTCTTTCATGGAACCAATCAATCAGTCTCCTCTTCCATCCTATGGTAACCGAAGTCGTGCAAAAAAATACCAGAAAAGCCATTCTCTTCCAAAGGTTAAGTCCAAGAAACGTAAGATTCGTTGGGGGCGTATTTTTGCAGGATTGCTTGCTCTTCTAGCCTGTGTCGGTTTTGGTATGATTTTTATGTTCCTAAAAGGTTATTCAAATGCGGATCCAACCAAACCTGCCAATGCTAAGGCAGCTCAAGTAGAAGTTTTTCATGGTCAAGATACCAAGGATGGGGTCAATATTTTGATTATGGGGACGGATGGACGGATTGGCCAGAACAGTGCTGAGACGAGAACGGACTCGATTATGGTTCTAAACGTTGGTGGCTCAGATAAAAAAATCAAGCTGGCCAGCTTTATGCGTGACAATTTGGTTTATATAGACGGATACAGTCAAGTCATTAATGGTAGAAAGCAATCCGATAATAAGTTGAATGTGGCCTATGAGTTAGGGGAACAAGAGGGGCAAAAAGGGGCAGAAATGGTTCGAAAAGTCCTAAAAGACAATTTTGACTTGGACATTAAGTACTACGCTTTGGTAGACTTCCAGGCCTTCGCAACTGCTATTGACACTCTATTTCCTGATGGTGTGACGATTGATGCCAAATTCTCAACCTTAGAAGGTCAACCTTTAACCGAAGCTACAGTCGGAGATGATTTACATGCTACGGAAACAGAGTCACCAACCCAGACTATTAAAGTTGGGAAACAGCAGATGAACGGTTCAACCTTGCTAAATTATGCTCGCTTCCGTGATGATGACGAAGGTGATTATGGTCGTACCAAGAGACAACAGCAAGTGCTGACAGCTGTTCTGCAGCAACTCAAGGATCCAACCAAACTTTTTACTGGATCAGAAGCACTTGGTAAGGTCTTTGGCATGACCTCTACGAATGTTCCCTATAGTTTCTTATTGACCAATGGTTTATCCTTCCTAGATGGAGCGCAAAATGGCATTGAGAGATTAACAGTTCCAGAACTAGGTGATTGGGTCGATGCCTATGATGTCTATGGAGGACAGGCACTCTTAGTAGACCAAAATAAATATCAAACCAAGCTATCTCAAATGGGAATGAGATAAGATAGAAAAATCAAAGTTTGAAGGCTATTTATCCAGCAGTCAGGCTTTGATTTTTTACAGTCTACAATAGATTTTCATCCCTTATTTGTGGTATAATGGAACGATACGATAGAAAGAATAATGAACAATATGACTGATTTAAAAGCAATTCAGGCTCGAAGTCTGGAGATGGCTGAATATTTTGTGGCCTTTTGTAAAGAACATGATTTGCTTTGTTATCTTTGTGGTGGAGGTGCTATTGGTGCCCTTCGAAACAAGGGTTTTATTCCTTGGGATGATGATTTAGATTTTTTTATGCCCCGTAAGGATTATGAAAAATTGGCAGAATTATGGCCTCGTTATGCAGATGAACGTTATTTCTTGTCAAAGAGTAACAAGGATTTTGTCGACCGCAATCTTTTTATTACCATTCGTGACAAGGAAACGACCTGTATCAAACCTTATCAACAGGATTTGGATTTGCCACATGGTTTGGCCTTGGATGTGTTGCCTTTGGATTATTACCCTAAAAATCCAGCTGAGCGTAAAAAACAGGTTCGTTGGGCTTTGATTTATTCACTCTTTTGTGCGCAAACTATTCCAGAAAAGCATGGCGCACTTATGAAATGGGGAAGTCGCATTTTGCTCGGTTTGACGCCGAAATCTCTTCGTTATCGCATTTGGAAAAAAGCTGAAAAAGAAATGACCAAGTACAGTCTAGCTGAGAGCGATGGAATCACGGAATTATGCTCGGGTCCTGGTTACATGAGAAATAAGTACCTAATCGAATCTTTTGAAGATAATCTCTTCTTGCCATTTGAAGAGACAGAGATGCCTATTCCAGTCGGCTATGATGCTTATCTCAGCACTGCTTTTGGGGATTATATGACACCTCCACCAGCAGACAAGCAAGTACCACATCATGATGCTGTCATCGCTGATATGGATAAGTCTTATACAGAATACAAGGGAGAATATGGTGGCTAAGAAAAAAATATTATTTTTTATGTGGTCTTTTTCTCTCGGGGGTGGAGCAGAGAAGATTCTATCTACCATTGTTTCAAATCTAGATCCAGAAAAGTATGATATTGATATTCTTGAAATGGAACATTTTGATAAGGGATACGAATCTGTTCCCAAGCATGTATGCATTTTAAAATCCCTTCAGGATTATCGCCAAGCCAGATGGATTCGAGCTCTTTTGTGGAGAATGAGAATTTATTTTCCAAGATTGACTCGTCGCTTGCTTGTAAGAGATGACTATGATGTTGAAGTTTCTTTTACTATTATGAATCCTCCACTTTTGTTCTCTAAAAGAAAAGAAGTCAAGAAAATCTCCTGGATTCATGGAAGTATCGAAGAATTTATTAAGGATAGCTCCAAAAGAGAATCACATAGACGCCAGTTGGATGCTGCGAATACCATTGTAGGAATTTCGAATAAAACCAGCAATTCTATCAAGGAAGTCTATCCAGACTATGCTTCGAAATTACGGACAGTTTACAATGGATATGATTTTCAGAGCATTCTAGAAAAATCTCAAGAGAAGATCGATATCGAGATTGCGCCTCAAAGTATCTGTACTATCGGACGGATTGAGGAAAATAAGGGTTCTGACCGTGTGGTAGAAGTGATACGATTATTACACCAAGAGGGAAAAAACTATCATCTCTACTTCATAGGGGCTGGGGATATGGAAGAGGAACTGAAAAAACGAGTTAAAGAATATGAGCTTGAAGACTATGTACATTTCCTTGGTTATCAAAAAAATCCTTATCAGTATTTATCTCAGACGAAAGTTCTCTTGTCTATGTCTAAACAAGAAGGTTTTCCTGGAGTGTATGTGGAAGCCTTGAGTCTGGGACTTCCTTTTGTCTCTACGGATGTCGGAGGGGCTGAGGAATTATCCCAAGAAGGACGATTTGGCCAAATCATTGAGAGCAATCAAGAGGCAGCTCAGGCAATTACGAACTACATGACCTCTGCCTCAAATTTTGATGTCAATGAGGCTAGCCAATTCATTCAACAATTCACAATTGCCAAACAAATCGAACAAGTAGAAAAACTATTAGAGGAGTAGCATGGAAACTGCATTAATTAGTGTCATTGTGCCAGTCTATAATGTGGCGCAGTACCTAGAAAAATCGATAGCTTCCATTCAGGAGCAGACCTATCAGAATCTGGAAATCATTCTTGTTGATGATGGAGCAACGGATGAAAGTGGTCGCTTGTGTGATTCAATCGCTGAACAAGATGATAGGGTGTCAGTGCTTCATAAAAAGAATGAAGGTTTGTCGCAAGCACGAAACGATGGAATAAAGCAGGCTCACGGAGATTATCTGATTTTTATTGACTCAGATGATTATATCCATCCAGAAATGATTCAGAGCTTATATGAGCAATTAATTCAAGAAGATGCGGATGTTTCGAGCTGTGGTGTCATGAATGTCTATGCTAATGATGAAAGCCCACAGTCAGCCAATCAGGATGATTATTTTGTCTGTGATTCTCAAACATTTCTGAAGGAATACCTCATAGGTGAAAAAATACCTGGAACGATCTGCAATAAGCTAATCAAGAGAGAGATTGCAACTGCCCTATCCTTTCCAAAGGGATTGATTTATGAAGATGCTTATTATCATTTTGATTTGATCAAGTTGGCCAAGAAGTATGTGGTTAATACCAAACCCTATTATTACTATTTTCATAGAGGAGATAGTATTACGACTAAACCCTATGCAGAGAAGGATTTAGCCTATATTGATATCTACCAAAAGTTTTATAATGAAGTTGTGAAAAACTATCCTGACTTGAAAGAGGTTGCTTTTTTCAGATTGGCCTATGCCCACTTCTTTATTCTGGATAAGATGTTGCTAGATGATCAGTATAAACAGTTTGAAGCCTATGCTCAGATTCATCGTTTTTTAAAAAGCCATGCCTTTGCTATTGCTAGGAATCCAATTTTCCGTAAGGGGAGAAGAATTAGTGCTTTGGCTCTATTCATAAATATTTCCTTATACCGATTCTTATTACTGAAAAATATTGAAAAATCTAAAAAATTACATTAGAACGGGGGTGAGCAAGTGATTGATGGAAAACGATTATTATTTAGTTTGACCATAGTCAGTTATGCCTTGACGCTAGTAAGTGGAATTGTGTATCTGTTTAATAATAACAATGTTAGCTTGCTTTCTACTTTATTGTTCTTACTGGTTAGTAGCTTAATTGCTTGTTGGAATGATATCAAGTATTACTTAATCCATTTTATTTTCTTTTTAACTATTTTTGTATTTCTGGTATCAAGGCCGACTATTGATTACTTTAGGGATGGTGCTTTGGATACCTATCATCCCATAGCCTATCGCTTTGCCTTTATAGTTGTCATGGTTTCGATATTGGGATTGACCGCAGGAGGACTTCTAGCTCGCTATTTTATAGCTAGAAAGAAAATACAAGTACCCAAGATAGGAAGTTCTCTAAAAGAGGTTTACATCAAGCGGTTGCGCTTTGTATCACTAGGAGTTTTTCTTCTAACCTATCCTTTCTATTTCATTCGGTTATTTGAACGACTCCTGTATCGCTTGCAGACTTCCTACTATGCCTACTATGCAAACTTTGAAAGTAAACTGCCTTATTTTACCTATATCTTATCAACATTTACGGTCTATGCAATGTGTATGTATTTGGCAACCAAGCCAAAGAAATTGCAGGCAACAGCAGTGCTTGTCTCCTTTATTGCAGCTAATACTATTCATTTGGCAATCGGGACACGCAATCCCTTTATTTTAAGTATTCTATTTGCTTTTGTTTATTACTTTATGCGGGAGCAAACAGAAAAGGGAAAATGGATTGGATTTAAAGAAAAGTTAGCGATTTTTGTAGGTTCTCCTATTCTCATGTTAGCGATGGGAATACTCAATTATGTACGGGATAATGTCCAAGTTTCCCATACAGGTTTCTGGGATATCTTACTTGACTTTATCTATAAACAAGGAACCAGTTTTGGTGTTTTGGCTCGAGGCTTTCTATTTAACAGTAGCCTCCCTTACCGAGATTTACGCAATTTTACTTTTGGTCCTGTTATTGATTATTTTGCAAGGGGAAGTTTAGGGGCCATTTTCGGAGGAAAAGCCTTTGAGCATACAACCAATAGTGTGGAACTAGCTATTGATAGTAATAGTTATGCCCACAATCTATCCTATCTTGTCTTAAACAAGGAATACTTGAAAGGACATGGTATCGGAAGTAGCTATATTATGGAGTTGTATACCGACTATGGTATGATAGGAGTCTTTCTACTTAGTCTCTTGCTAGGTATGTTATTCATAGCCATGCTGCAAGTAGCCTATCGTTCAAGAACAATCCTATTTGCCTTGTCCCTACTCATCTTGAATAATCTATTCTTTATGCCAAGAAGTAGCTTTTCAGAAAGTTTCTTCAATTTATTTACAATGCAATTCTGGGGAATTGTTCTTGTGATTATATTTGTAGCGAAAATGCTTACAAAAGAGAACCAGTATCTACTAAACAAAGGAGAAAAAAATCATGTTTGAACATTATTCAGTAGCTGATTTGTTTGCAAATCTTTATAAAAAACGAAAAGCAAATATTCTAGCTCTCATCGCTTTATTTGCTCTCATTGCTGTACCATTTACAATTAAAGCAGTTAAGAATAAAAATACTGTCAAAGATACAACAAGTTATTCAACTTATATCAGCTATAAAATCACACCTCCAGAAGATTCAGCTAAAACAATTTTGAATCATCAAATTGGTGGTTATAGTGATTTCTACGGGAAATTGATTGATGGGAATTTGAATGGAGCTTATCTTTTCAATGATGTAGAGCCTAGTGAGTTGAAAAAAATTGCCAGTGAATTGGATACGACAGAGACAACCTTGAAAAATTCTACAAGTGACTATTGGTGGAAAAAATTAACCGTCTACTATATGATTGACGATGCAGGGGTTGGTGTGAAAATTTTGACACCAAGTAAAGATGCCAATGACTTGTTAGAGAAAAAGATTGATGCATTGGTTGATAAATTTAAAAATACTTATGCAAATGTGAAAATTGAAAAATTGGAAACCATCAACTCTAAAGAATTGAATGCAAATGGTGAGACAGCGCTTGGATTAAACGTCAAGAATCTGATTCTTCGTCTAGCTGTTATTGGAGTAGTTTGTGTGATTTTGGTTGTGATGGGAAATGTATTGATTTATCTCTTTAATCCAACAATCAATAGAGCAGGTGATTTTTCTCAGTATCAAATTGATTTTGTAACAGAGATTACAACAATTGCTAATCTAGCAGATATTCTATCATACAAAAATGCTGGACAAGAATTAACAATCGTTAGCTCAAACAAAGCTATTCTAGATAAATTGAAACAAAATCAAGGGTCTTTAAAAGGAATTCATTTTGTCGATTTACAAGATGTACCATCTCTTTTAGAAAGAGATACAGTCCTTCTTGTTGAAGAATACGGAGTGACTCGTTATAAGAAATTTGAACAAAGTCTTCAAATTCTTCGAAACTTAAATCGTTCTATCCTTGGTGTAGCAACCTTTAAACTATAAGCTTTCTGATGTATTAGGTCTTCAAAGTTGGCTAAGAGCTGATTTTGAAGGCTTTTTCTATTTGTTTGCAGAAATTTTCTTTTATACTCAATGAAAATCAAAAAGCAAACTAGGAAGCTAGCCGCAGGTTGCTCAAAGCACCGCTTTGAGGTTGTAGATAAAGCTGACGTGGTTTGAAGAGATTTTCGAAGAGTATTAGAGTCTTCTACAGAAGTTACCCTATGGAAAATCTACACCGACAGAGGAGCCTTCTTTTGATAAAATCGTAAAAATCTAGTATAATAGATAGAACTGAAAGTATGAGGTTACTAGCAATGAAAATGAAACAAATCAGTGATACAACTTTAAAAATCACGATGTCTTTAGAAGATTTGATGGATCGAGGAATGGAGATTGCTGACTTTCTTGTCCCTCAAGAAAAAACAGAAGAGTTCTTTTATGCCATCTTGGATGAGTTAGAGATGCCTGAGAGCTTTTTGGATACAGGTATGTTGAGCTTCCGTGTGACTCCAAAACCTGATAAGGTTGATGTTTTTGTAACCAAATCAAAGATTGACCAAAATCTAGATTTTGAAGACTTATCGGATTTGCCAGATATGGAAGAATTGGCTCAAATGTCGCCAGATGAATTTATCAAAACTTTGGAAAAAAGCATCGCAGACAAAACTAAGGATGATATCGAAGCGATTCAATCTCTAGAGCAAGTCGAAGCCAAGGAAGAAGAGCAGGAACAGGCTGAACAAGAAGTTGAAAGTAAGAAAGAACCTTACATCTATTACATCCTTTCTTTTGCAAAATTAGCTGATTTGGTAGCTTTTGCCAAGACAGTGACTTTTGAGATGGAAACTTCTGAACTCTACAAGATGAATGAGCGCTATTATTTGACTATTTTAGTGGATATTGAAAATCATCCAAGTCCATATCCAGCTTGGCTCTTGGCCCGTATGCGCGAGTTTGCAGATGATAGTGACATCAGTCGCTCAGTCTTGCAAGAGTATGGTCAAGTTTTGATGAATCATGATGCAGTGCTCAATCTGCAAAAGATTGGATAATCCTTTCTGGAAAGCTATTTCCAGATTTTAAGAAGAGCGAATCGTCTGATTCGTTTTTTCTTTTCTAGATTGAAATAGTGATTTACTATAATAGGAATTTTCACAAAATTCTGTTATAATGGCTATATTAGAAAATTTCGAGGAGACAAACATGACAGTTAAAATTGCTTTACTAGGATTTGGTACCGTTGCAAGTGGTGTGCCTTTCCTCCTAAAGGAAAATGGAGAAAAAATCAATCAATCAGCACATTCAGAGATTGAAGTTGCCAAGGTGTTGGTCAAGGATGAAGATGAAAAGAATCGCTTGCTTGCAGCAGGGAATGACTTTAACTTTGTAACCAATGTGGATGATATTTTGTCAGATCAAGACATTACGATTGTAGTGGAATTGATGGGGCGTATCGAACCAGCTAAAACCTTTATCACTCGTGCCTTGGAGGCTGGCAAACACGTTGTGACTGCTAACAAGGACCTTTTGGCTGTCCATGGTGCAGAATTGTTAGAAATCGCTAAAGAGCATAATGTAGCACTTTACTACGAAGCAGCAGTAGCTGGTGGGATTCCAATTCTTCGTACCTTGGCAAATTCCTTAGCTTCTGATAAAATTACGCGTGTGCTTGGTGTAGTCAATGGAACTTCCAACTTCATGATGACCAAGATGGTCGAAGAAGGCTGGTCTTATGATGATGCTCTTGCGGAAGCACAAAGACTAGGTTTTGCAGAAAGTGACCCTACAAATGACGTAGATGGGATTGATGCAGCCTACAAGATGGTGATTTTGAGCCAATTTGCCTTTGGCATGAAGGTTGCCTTTGACGATGTGGCTCACAAGGGAATCCGCAACATCACACCAGAAGATGTAGCTGTAGCTCAAGAGCTTGGTTATGTAGTGAAATTGGTTGGTTCTATCGAGGAAACTCCTTCAGGTATTGCTGCAGAAGTAACTCCAACCTTCCTACCTAAATCACACCCACTTGCTAGTGTGAATGGCGTAATGAACGCTGTCTTTGTGGAATCTATTGGTATCGGTGAGTCTATGTACTATGGACCAGGTGCTGGTCAAAAACCAACAGCAACAAGTGTGGTGGCGGATATTGTCCGTATCGTTCGTCGCTTGAATGATGGTACCATTGGCAAAGATTTCAACGAATACAGCCGTGACTTGGTCTTGGCAAATCCTGAGGATGTTAAAGCAAACTACTACTTCTCAATCTTGGCTCCAGACTCAAAAGGTCAGGTCTTGAAATTGGCTGAAATCTTCAATGCTCAAGATATTTCCTTCAAGCAAATCCTACAAGATGGAAAAGAAGGTGACAAGGCGCGTGTTGTGATCATTACACACAAGATTAATAAAGCCCAGCTTGAAAATGTCTCAGCTGAATTGAAGAAGGTTTCAGAATTCGACCTCTTGAATACCTTCAAGGTGCTAGGAGAATAAGATGAAGATTATTGTACCTGCAACCAGTGCCAATATCGGGCCAGGTTTTGACTCGGTCGGTGTAGCTGTAACCAAGTATCTTCAAATAGAGGTCTGTGAAGAACGAGATGAGTGGCTGATTGAACACCAGATTGGCAAATGGATTCCACATGACGAGCGCAATCTCTTGCTCAAAATTGCTTTGCAAATTGTACCAGACTTGCAACCAAGACGCTTGAAAATGACCAGTGATGTTCCCTTGGCGCGTGGTTTGGGTTCTTCCAGCTCGGTTATTGTTGCTGGGATTGAACTAGCCAACCAACTGGGTCAGCTCAACTTATCAGACCATGAAAAATTGCAGTTAGCGACTAAGATTGAAGGCCATCCTGACAATGTGGCTCCAGCAATTTATGGTAATCTCGTTATTGCAAGCTCTGTTGATGGACAAGTTTCTGCTATCGTAGCAGACTTCCCAGAGTGTAATTTCCTAGCCTACATTCCAAACTATGAATTGCGTACTCGAGACAGCCGTGGTGTCTTGCCTAAGAAATTGTCCTATAAGGAAGCTGTTGCAGCTAGTTCTATCGCCAATGTTGCGGTTGCGGCCTTGTTGGCAGGAGACATGGTGACTGCTGGGCAAGCAATCGAGGGAGACCTCTTCCACGAGCGCTATCGTCAGGACTTGGTGAGAGAATTTGCGACGATTAAGCAAGTAGCCAAAGAAAATGGTGCCTATGCAACCTACCTCTCTGGTGCTGGGCCGACAGTTATGGTCCTGGCTTCTCATGACAAGATGCCAACGATTAAGGCAGAATTGGAAAAGCAACCCTTCAAAGGAAAACTTCATGACTTGAAAGTTGATACCCAAGGTGTCCGTGTCGAAGCAAAATAAAGAATAGAAGATAGGATGGGGAAACTCTTGACCAGAGGGCTTCCTATCCTTTTTTTGAAAAGAACTCGAGTTAAAAACTTGATAAAGGAGAAATAAAGATGGCAGAAATTTATCTAGCAGGTGGTTGTTTTTGGGGCCTAGAGGAATATTTTTCACGCATTTCTGGAGTACTAGCAACCAGTGTTGGCTACGCTAATGGTCAAGTCGAAACGACCAATTACCAGTTGCTCAAGGAAACAGACCATGCAGAAACGGTTCAAGTGATTTATGATGAGAAGGCAGTGTCACTCAGAGAGATTTTGCTTTATTATTTCCGTGTCATCGACCCTTTATCTATCAATCAACAAGGGAATGACCGTGGTCGCCAATATCGAACTGGGATCTATTATCAGAATGAATCAGACCTACCTGCTATCTACACAGTGGTGCAGGAGCAGGAGCGCATGCTGGGTCGAAAGATTGCAGTAGAGGTGGAGAAACTTCGCCACTACATTCTGGCTGAAGATTACCACCAAGACTATCTTAAGAAGAATCCTTCAGGTTACTGTCATATCGATGTGACCGATGCTGATAAGCCATTGATTGACGCAGCAAATTATGAAAAGCCTAGTCAAGAGGTATTAAAGGGCAGTTTATCTGAAGAATCCTATCGTGTTACCCAAGAAGCTGCTACAGAGGCTCCATTTACCAATGCCTATGACCAAACCTTTGAAGAAGGGATTTATGTAGATATTACGACAGGTGAGCCCCTCTTTTTTGCCAAGGATAAGTTTGCCTCAGGATGTGGTTGGCCAAGTTTTAGCCGTCCGATTTCCAAGGAATTGATTCATTATTACAAGGATCTCAGCCATGGAATGGAGAGAATTGAGGTTCGTTCTCGGTCGGGAAATGCTCACTTGGGTCATGTTTTCACAGATGGGCCTCGGGAGTTAGGTGGCCTCCGTTACTGTATCAATTCTGCTTCCTTGCGCTTTGTGGCCAAGGATGAGATGGAAGAGGAAGGATATGGCTATCTACTACCTTACTTAAACAAATAAATCAGAGAGGGTGGGTACTTCCCACTTTCTTCATTTCTAGAATACGAATAGAAGGGATTTATGAAACACCTATTATCTTACTTCAAACCTTACATCAAGGAATCAATTTTAGCACCCTTGTTCAAGCTACTTGAAGCTGTGTTTGAGCTCTTAGTTCCTATGGTGATTGCTGGGATTGTTGACCAATCATTGCCCCAGAGGGATCAAGGTCATCTCTGGATGCAGATTGGCCTGCTCCTTATCTTTGCAGTGATTGGCGTTTTAGTGGCCTTAATAGCCCAGTTCTACTCAGCTAAGGCCGCGGTTGGATTTGCCAAAGGACTGACAGATGATTTCTATCGTCATATTCTTTCCTTGCCTAAGGACAGCAGAGACCGTTTGACAACTTCTAGCTTGGTCACTCGCTTGACTTCGGACACTTACCAGATTCAGACTGGTATCAATCAATTCCTGCGTCTCTTTTTGCGAGCGCCTATTATCGTTTTTGGTGCCATTTTTATGGCTTATCGCATCTCAGCTGAGCTGACTTTCTGGTTCTTGGTCATGGTTGTCATTTTGACCATTGTTATTGTAGGGCTCTCTAGACTGATTAATCCTCTCTACAGTGTTCTCAGAAAGAAAACGGACCAACTGGTTCAAGAAACGCGCCAGCAATTACAAGGTATGCGGGTTATTCGTGCTTTTGGACAAGAAAAACGAGAGTTACAGATTTTTCAAACCCTTAACAAAGTCTATGCAAGTTTACAAGAAAAGACGGGTTTCTGGTCCAGTTTATTAACACCCCTGACCTATCTGATTGTAAATGGAACTCTCCTAGTCATTATCTGGCAAGGCTATATTTCTATTCAAGGAGGATTGCTAAGTCAAGGTGCTCTCATTGCACTTATCAACTATCTCCTACAGATTTTGGTGGAATTGGTCAAGCTCGCCATGCTGATAAATTCTCTCAACCAGTCCTACATCTCAGCCAAGCGAATCGAGGAAGTCTTTGCCGAAGCTCCAGAAGATATCCATTCAGAATTAGAACAAAAGCAAGCTACCAGTAATCAGGTTTTACAAGTCCAAGAATTGACCTTTACCTATCCTGATGCGGCCCAGCCTTCTTTGAGAGACATTTCCTTTGATATGCAGCAAAGGCAAATCCTTGGTATCATTGGGGGAACAGGTTCTGGTAAATCAAGTTTGGTGCAACTCATCCTTGGACTTTATCCAGCAGACAAGGGGAGAATTGACCTTTATCGAGATGGATCTAGTCCTCTTAATTTGGAGCAGTGGCGGTCTTGGATTGCCTATGTGCCCCAAAAAGTCGAACTCTTTAAAGGAACTATTCGTTCCAACTTAACTTTGGGTTTAAATCAAGAAGTGACTGATCAAGAACTCTGGCAATCCTTGGAAATTGCGCAAGCCAAGGATTTTGTCAGTGATAAGGAAGGACTCTTGGATGCTCTAGTTGAGGCAGGAGGGCGAAATTTCTCAGGCGGTCAAAAACAAAGGCTGTCTATCGCACGAGCAGTCTTGCGCCAAGCTCAATTTCTCATCCTAGATGATGCGACTTCGGCCCTCGACACCATTACCGAGTCTAGGCTCTTGAAAGCTATTCGAGAAAATTTGCCAAATACAAGCTTAATTTTGATTTCTCAAAGAACATCGACTTTACAGATGGCTGACCAGATTCTCCTCTTGGAAAAAGGTGAGCTACTAGCTATCGGCAAGCACGAGGACTTGATGAAATCGAGTCAAGTCTATCGCGAAATCAATGCATCTCAACATGGAAAGGAGGACTAGCATGAGACGACAAACTGCAAACCAGACGCTCAAACGTTTAGCCGTAGATTTAGCAAGCCATCCCTTCCTCCTTTCCCTAGCCTTTCTAGGAACTATTGCCCAAGTTGGCTTATCAATTTACCTACCTATCTTGATTGGGCAGGTCATTGACCAAGTCCTGGTGGCTGGTTCTTCACCAGTTTTTTGGCAGATTTTTCTCCAAATGATCTTGGTGGTCATAGGAAATACCCTTGTACAGTGGGTCAATCCTCTTCTCTATAATCGCTTAATCTTCTCTTATACCAGAGACTTGCGTGAGGAAACCATCCATAAGCTTCATCGGTTACCGATTGATTTTGTTGATCAGCAAGGAAGTGGAGAGATGGTCAGTCGTGTAACCATGGATATAGAACAGTTGGCAGCTGGCTTGACCATGATTTTTAACCAATTTTTCATTGGTGTCTTGATGATTTTGGTTAGTATTCTAGCCATGATTCAAATTCATCTCCTCATGACTCTTTTGGTCTTGCTGTTGACGCCACTGTCTATGGTAATCTCACGCTTTATTGCCAGACGCTCCTATCATCTCTTCCAAAAGCAAACAGAGACAAGGGGGATTCAGACACAGTTGATTGAAGAATCTCTTAGCCAGCAAACCATTATCCAGTCCTTTAATGCTCAGGCAGAATTTATCCAAAGGCTGCGTGAGGCTAATGACAACTATGCAGGTTATTCGCAGTCAGCTATCTTTTATTCTTCAACGGTTAATCCTTCGACTCGCTTTGTCAATGCGCTTATTTATGCCCTTCTAGCTGGAGTGGGAGCTTATCGTATCATGATAGGCTCTACCTTGACCATTGGACGCTTAGTGACTTTTTTGAACTATGTTCAACAGTACACCAAGCCCTTTAACGATATTTCTTCAGTTCTAGCTGAGTTGCAAAGTGCTCTCGCTTGCGCAGAGCGCGTCTATGCTGTCTTAGAAAGCTCTGAGATGGCTGAAACAGGTAAGGAAGTCTTGACCAGTGACCAAGTTAAGGGGGCTATTTCCTTTAAACATGTCTCTTTTGGCTACAATCCTGAAAAGATTTTGATTAAGGATTTATCTATTGATATTCCAGCTGGTAGCAAAGTGGCTATTGTTGGTCCGACAGGTGCTGGAAAATCAACCCTTATAAACCTTCTCATGCGTTTTTATCCCATTAACTCTGGAGATATCTTGCTGGATGGTCGTTCCATTTATGACTATAGTCGTGCCTCTTTACGCCAGCAGTTTGGTATGGTCCTCCAAGAAACCTGGCTCAAGCAAGGAACTATTCATGACAATATTGCCTTTGGCAATCCTGAAGCTAGTCGGGAGCAGGTGATTGCTGCTGCCAAAGCAGCCAATGCAGACTTTTTCATCCAACAGTTACCACAGGGATACGATACCAAGTTGGAAAATGCTGGAGAATCTCTCTCTGTCGGTCAAGCCCAACTCTTGACCATCGCTCGAGTCTTTCTAGCTATCCCTAAGATTCTTATCTTAGACGAGGCAACTTCCTCCATCGATACACGGACAGAAGTGCTAGTTCAGGATGCCTTTGCTAAACTCATGAAGGGGCGTACAAGCTTTATCATTGCCCACCGCTTGTCAACTATTCAGGATGCAGATTTGATTCTTGTCTTGGTGGATGGCGATATTGTGGAGCATGGCAATCATCAGGACCTCATGGCTAGAAAAGGCAAGTATTACCAAATGCAGCAAGCTGCCGCTTTTAGCTCTGAATAAGCCTTTCTATTTTAAAATCTTATGAACGAAAAAAGTTGCCTTCGGGTGACTTTTTTGTTACAATAGCTAGAAAAAATCAAGGCCTTAGAAGGAGAAAAACAATGAAAGTCTATCAGCATGTAAATATCGTGACTTGTGATCAAGATTTCCATGTTTATCTAGATGGAATCTTAGCAGTTAAGGATTCTCAAATCGTCTATGTTGGTCAAGAGAAGTCAGAGATTTTAGAGCAAGCTGAGCAGATTATAGACTATCAGGGAGCCTGGATTATGCCTGGCTTGGTCAATTGTCATACTCATTCTGCTATGACTGGCTTGCGAGGAATTCGGGATGACAGCAATCTACATGAATGGCTCAATGACTATATCTGGCCTGCAGAAGCTGAGTTTACTCCAGACATGACTACCAAAGCGGTTAAAGAAGCTCTGACAGAAATGCTTCAGTCAGGAACGACAACCTTCAATGATATGTATAATCCCAATGGAGTGGAGATTGAGCAGATTTATCAGGCAGTCAAGGCTTCCAAGATGCGTTGTTATTTCTCACCTACCCTCTTTTCTTCAGAGACAGAAACAACTGCTGAGACTATAAGCAGAACACAAGCCATCATCGAGACAATCATAGGATATGAAAATCCAAATTTCAAGGTAATGGTAGCCCCACATTCTCCATACAGCTGTAGTAGAGACTTGTTGGAGAGAAGCCTAGATATGGCAAAAGAGCTGAATATTCCCATTCATATCCATGTGGCGGAGACCAAGGAGGAATCAGGAATTATCCTGAAACGCTACGGCAAACGCCCCCTCGCCTTTCTAGAAGAACTGGGTTACTTAGATCATCCGTCTGTCTTTGCTCATGGGGTCGAATTAAATGAGCGAGAAATTGAACGCCTGGCAACTTCTCAAGTGGCTATCGCCCACAATCCTATCAGTAACCTCAAATTGGCATCAGGGATTGCTCCCATCATCCAACTGCAAAAAGCAGGAGTAGCAGTCGGAATTGCGACTGACTCGGTCGCTTCCAATAATAATCTAGATATGTTTGAGGAAGGACGGACTGCAGCTCTCCTTCAGAAAATGAAGAGTGGAGATGCTAGACAATTTCCAATCGAAACAGCTCTTAAGGCACTGACAATCGAAGGGGCTAAGGTTCTAGGAATGGAAGAACAGATAGGAAGTCTGGAAGTTGGCAAGCAAGCAGATTTTCTGGTCATTCAACCTCAAGGGAAAATCCATCTCCATCCACAAGAAAATATGCTTTCTCACTTGGTTTATGCAGTCAAATCCAGTGATGTTGATGATGTTTATATCGCTGGAGAACAAGTTGTTAAGCAAGGTCAAGTACTGACAGTAGAACTTTAAAAGAAAAATCACGAAAAAATTTTAAAAAAAGTTTGCAAAAATCTTGCATTCTTTTTTTAACTATGCTATACTTATAAACGGTTTGAAAAAACTGCCTAAGACAGTAGGGGAGCTCGACTCATAAATATCCTACCGAGGACAAAACGTATCATGTAAAAAGAAGCGTATTGTACTTTCGTGTCTAGGTTTGGGCGCGTTTTTCTTTTGGAAAAATTCCCCAAGCAAAATAATAACGGAGGTGAACACACTAATGAGTGAAGCAATTATTGCTAAAAAAGCGGAACTAGTTGACGTAGTAGCTGAAAAAATGAAAGCTGCTGCATCTATCGTCGTTGTGGACGCTCGTGGTTTAACAGTTGAGCAAGATACAGTTCTTCGTCGTGAGCTTCGTGGAAGCGAAGTTGAGTATAAAGTGATTAAAAACTCAATCTTGCGTCGTGCAGCTGAAAAAGCTGGTCTTGAAGATCTTGCATCTGTATTTGTTGGACCATCTGCAGTAGCATTTTCTAACGAAGATGTTATCGCACCAGCGAAAATCTTGAACGATTTTGCTAAAGACGCTGAAGCACTTGAAATTAAAGGTGGTGCAATCGAAGGCGCTGTCGCATCTAAAGAAGAGATTCTTGCACTTGCAACTCTTCCAAACCGCGAAGGACTTCTTTCTATGCTCCTTTCTGTACTTCAAGCGCCAGTGCGCAACGTTGCTCTTGCAGTCAAAGCGGTTGCAGACAACAAAGAAGACGCAGCTTAATCTTAAGCTACGCAGCGTAGCCTAGCTACGAAAATCTATTATAAATTTAAAACATATTTGGAGGAAATAACAATGGCATTGAACATTGAAAACATTATTGCTGAAATTAAAGAAGCTTCAATCCTTGAATTGAACGACCTTGTAAAAGCTATCGAAGAAGAATTTGGTGTAACTGCAGCTGCTCCTGTAGCTGTTGCTGCAGCTGGTGCTGCTGACGCTGGTGCTGCTAAAGATTCATTCGACGTTGAATTGACATCTGCAGGCGACAAAAAAGTTGGCGTTATCAAAGTTGTACGTGAAATCACAGGTCTTGGACTTAAAGAAGCTAAAGAACTTGTTGACGGTGCACCAGCACTTGTTAAAGAAGGCGTTGCAACTGCAGAAGCTGAAGAAATCAAAGCTAAATTGGAAGAAGCTGGAGCTTCAGTTACTCTTAAATAATAGAGTAACTACATTAGTAGCTTAAAAACATGATTAAACCGCTATTCTTAGGAGTAGCGGTTTTTATTTTTTTATTACATGGGGCAAAAAAGGGAAAGGAATCTTTAAAAGTGAGGAGAGTTAGATTGAAAGAATCATATTGGTAAATCGAAATGATAGATATTTGTATCATGTCATAAATCGTTATCAAACGATAATATTGATTTTCTTACAAATTAAGAGTATAATTTATAAAAATGAGTGTTCACTCAATTTTTGTGAAATTAAGGAGTAAAGAAAATGGTTGTTGAAGCAATAGAGTACAGTCGTTTCGGTAACGAAGAGGTCTTGGATTTGCTGAAGATAGACTCTACAGCCTTGGAGGTAAATCAGGTGAGAGTAGAAGTTCATGCTGTTGGTTTAAATCCTATTGATTATAAAACTTTTGAGGGAGCGAAACCCCTTCGATTTCTATCTTTTATAACGAAATTAAGGAAACCAAGTCGTTGGTTTGAATCTAAATCATCTTTATTTCCAAGAGGTGTGGGGAGAGATTTTTCTGGAGATATTACAGAAGTTGGAAATGAAGTAACTAGGTTTTCAGTAGGAGATAAGGTGTTTGGAACAATGATTAGCGATCCTGGTTTGGGAACTAATAGGGGAGCTTTAGCAACAGAAATTTGTGTCAATGAATCAGAAATTGTATTGAAACCAGAGATGATCGACATGACTCACGCAGCTACTATGGGAGTAGCTGCTCTAACTGTGGGTGGGGCTTTTAGAAGAATCGGTTTAAATTCAAGAGATACTGTTGTTATTTCAGCTGCAGCAGGAGGTATTGGAAGTATTGCAGTACAGTATGCAGTTGCTAAGGGGGCGACAGTGATTGGAATAGCAAGTAAGAAAAATGCAGAGTATCTGAAGTCTTTAGGTGCTATACCAGTAAGTTACGAAGAGAATATCAAGAAGGCTCTTCTATCAGCTAGTCCAACGCCTATTACAAAATTTTTGGATTGTTATAGATCTGATTATGTTAGATTGGCTTTTAGTTTAGGCTTGAAGGGGACAGCTATTGGGACATTAGTACCTTCACCCTATGTTATGATAAAAGGTGCTCAGTTTACTGGTCCGAGACATTCCACATATGATGATTTTAGCACTTTAGCTGAAATGGTCTCAGACGGGAAGATTCAGCTGAAAATTGATCAAGTGTATGACTTTTCTCTAAAGTCAGTTAGAGAAGCCTATCGTAGTCTGAAAATGGGACACAGTCGAGGCAAAAAAGTCGTAAAAGTAAGAGAGTAGAAGAGAGGTGCTAGCGATGGAAAGTTTAGAACAAAAGTATGCTCAGACGTTAGAAGTTAGCAACTTGAGCTTGAAACAACGTCGAGTATTATTATCAAGCTTAAAATTATTCTCAGAAATTGGATTTGAGAATACAACGTCCAGCCTTATTGCCGAACGCGCTGGAGTGTCAGAAGGAACTGTTTTTAGTTACTTTAAAACAAAGGAAGGTATTTTAGAAGTCATTTTATCTACTTTTCTAGAACAGGTTATTCCAGAAGTAATTGCGGATTTCTCAGAAAAAAAATTCACAGTAGATCAAGAAAATTTTCCCTTCTTTTTAAAAAGTATTGTTCGAGATAGGCTCTTTTTCATTCAGGAGAATCAAATGCATGTTAAAATTCTCTTGGGGCGTTCTTTTATTGATAAAAATCTTTCTATCCAGTTAGGAAATATTATTGTTCAATCTATAATAGAACCAATTAGCCCTGTTTTAAATCAATTTAAAGAAAAAGGACTTATTCTAAATTGGTCAAATGAAAGAATTGTTCGATACATTTTAGCATTGAGTTTTTCTTATCTTATTCCCATGATGTTGAATGATGAAGAAACTATAAACATAGATGAAGCAGTTGATGAGATTGTTGAATGTTTGTCATCTGCCCTAATGAAAGTAAAATAAATTCTGATGTTAAAACTCACTGTTAATGGTGAGTTTTTTTGGATTCAACATAAAAATCCCCAATCGTAGCGATTGAGGATTAAGCAAATGAATCTTAAACAATACCTTGTGCAATCATAGCGTTTGCTACATTTTCAAAGGCAGCAATGTTTGCTCCTGCAAGGTAGTCTTTATCAAGACCATATGTTTCTGAAGTTGTTTTAGCTGTGTTGAAGATGTTTGTCATGATGTCTTTGAGACGTCCATCAACTTCTTCACGAGTCCATGAGAGGCGAAGACTGTTTTGGCTCATTTCAAGGGCTGAAACGGCTACACCACCGGCATTGGCTGCTTTAGCAGGTCCGTAGAAGATTCCATTTTCTTTGTAAACTTTGATGGCATCAAGGTCGCTTGGCATGTTGGCACCTTCAGATACACAGATAACGCCTTGAGTAACTAAACGTTTAGCTGCTTCACCATTGATTTCGTTTTGAGTCGCACATGGAAGCGCAATGTCATAGTTTCCAGCGTAAGTCCATACAGAACCTTCATGATAAGTAGCAGTTGCTTTCTCAGCTGCATATTCAGTCAAACGAGCGCGACGTTTTTCTTTAACATCAACCAATAGATCGAAGTCGATACCATTTTCATCGATGACATAACCATTTGAATCAGATACAGAGATAACAGTTGCACCAAGTTCAGTCGCTTTTTGAAGAGCGTATTGAGCAACGTTACCAGAACCTGAAATAACCACTTTCTTACCAGCAAAGCTGTTACCGTTAGCTTTAAGCATTTCTTCAGTATAGTAAACCAAACCGTAACCAGTTGCTTCTGGACGAATCAAGCTACCACCAAATCCAAGAGGTTTACCAGTCAAGACACCAGCATCAAATTGGTTAAGGCGTTTGTATTGACCATAAAGGTAACCAATTTCACGTCCACCAACACCGATATCACCAGCAGGTACGTCAAGTGATGGGCCGATGTATTTTTGCAATTCAGTCATGAAGCTTTGGCAGAAGCGCATCACTTCAGCATCTGTTTTACCTTTAGGATCGAAGTCTGATCCACCTTTACCTCCACCGATAGGAAGTCCAGTCAAGACGTTTTTAAAGATTTGTTCAAATCCGAGGAATTTCAAAATCCCTTGGTTCACAGTTGGGTGGAAACGAAGTCCGCCTTTGTATGGTCCAACAGCTGAGTTGAATTGAACACGGTAACCACGGTTTACTTGAACTTTTCCATCACGGTCAATCCAAGGAACACGGAAAGAAATCACGCGCTCTGGTTCAGTAATACGTGCCAAGATATTTTCTTCGATATACTCAGGGTGTTTTTCAAATACAGGTTCTAAAGTGTTGAAAAATTCTTCGACAGCTTGGAGGAATTCAGCCTCGTGCCCGTTACGAGCTTTCACAGTTTCAAACACGCTTTGGATATATTCTTTAGCAGATGTCATATCGTTCTCCTTAAATTCTAATTTAATTATGTGAGTCATTATAGCAGAATTTTTTTTTACTGTAAAGAAAAAAACAGAAATTTTCTAAAAATTCTATCAATTTAGTTTTGACATTTAGTTTTGAGGCTTTTTGAAAATAGATAAAAAACGAACGTTTTTCTTATAAATGACTTTCTTAAAGAGAAAATCTGAAAGTATGGTATAATATTAGCAATAAAAGGAATCTGGAGGATCAGAATCATGGTATCAACAAAATCACAAATTGCTGGTTTTGAGTTTGACAATTGCTTGATGAATGCAGCAGGTGTGGCTTGTATGACGATAGAGGAGCTGGAAGGGGTTAAAAACTCAGCGGCAGGAACCTTTGTGACCAAGACAGCGACCTTGGACTTTCGTCAGGGAAATCCTGAGCCACGCTATCAAGATGTTCCACTTGGTTCCATCAACTCTATGGGCTTGCCAAATAATGGCTTAGACTATTATCTGGACTACCTTTTGGATCTGCAGGAAAAAGAGCCAAATCGAACTTTCTTCCTATCTCTAGTTGGTATGTCTCCAGAGGAAACCCATACTATCTTGAAAAAAGTCCAAGAGGGTGATTTTCGTGGTCTGACTGAGCTAAACCTCTCCTGTCCAAATGTTCCAGGTAAACCTCAGATTGCCTATGATTTTGAGACAACAGACCGGATTTTGGCAGAGGTATTTGCCTACTTCACCAAGCCTCTTGGAATTAAATTGCCACCATATTTTGATATTGTTCACTTTGACCAAGCGGCAGCTATTTTCAATAAGTATCCGCTCAAGTTTGTCAACTGCGTCAACTCTATCGGAAACGGCCTTTATATAGAAGATGAGTCCGTCGTTATTCGTCCTAAAAATGGTTTCGGTGGCATTGGTGGAGAGTATATCAAACCGACTGCTCTAGCTAATGTTCACGCCTTTTATCAACGTTTAAATCCTCAAATCCAAATTATCGGAACAGGTGGCGTGTTGACTGGTCGTGATGCCTTTGAACATATCCTCTGTGGAGCGAGTATGGTGCAGGTGGGAACCACTCTTCACAAAGAGGGAGTTGGCGCTTTTGACCGCATTACTAATGAACTGAAAGCAATCATGGCGGAAAAAGGGTACGAAAGCCTAGAAGATTTCCGTGGGAAATTGCGCTATATTGATTAAACTCGTTAAAAAATCAGAAGAAAGGAGAGAAGATGCTAGCCATTGAAGAAAGTCAGAAATTGACTTTATCAAATTTACCTAGTCTGAGCCTATTTACAGGGACAGATCAGGGTCAGTTTGAAGTTATGAAGAGTCAAGTGTTGAAACAGATTGGTTATGATTCTGCCGACCTAAACTTTGCCTACTTTGATATGAAAGAAGTAGTATACAAGGATGTGGAACTGGAGTTGGTCAGTCTTCCTTTCTTTGCGGATGAGAAAATCGTGATATTGGATCATTTTGTCGATATCACGACTGCTAAAAAGCGCTTTTTGACAGATGATGAGCTCAAGTCATTTGAGGAATACCTTGACAATCCTTCAGCAACAACCCAGTTATTAATCTTTGCAGAAGGAAAGTTGGATAGCAAAAGACGGTTGGTTAAATTACTGAAGCGTGATGCCAAGGTCTTTGATGCAGTAGAAGCCAAAGAACAAGAATTGCGCCAGTATTTCCAAAAGTGGAGCCAGAAACAAGGTCTGCAGTTTGCCAATCATTCTTTTGAAAATCTCCTCATCAAGTCGGGTTTTCAATTTAGCGAAATCCAGAAAAATCTCCTCTTTTTACAGTCCTATAAGGAAGACTCAGTTATTGAGGAAGAGGATATTGTTAACGCAATTCCCAAGACTTTGCAGGACAATATTTTTGATTTAACTCAGTTTATTCTGACAAAAAAGATGGACCAGGCGCGCGACTTGGTTAGAGACTTGACCTTGCAAGGAGAAGATGAAATCAAGTTGATTGCAGTCATGCTAGGACAATTTCGGACTTTTACTCAGGTGAAGATTTTGGCGGAGTCTGGGCAAACAGAATCGCAGATTGGAAGTAGTTTAGGTAGTTTTCTCGGACGCAATCCAAATCCTTATCAGATTAAGTTTGCGCTGAGAGATTCAAGAGGACTTTCCTTGAGCTTTTTGAAGCAAGCTATTTCCTATTTGATTGAGACAGACTATCAGATTAAAACAGGTCTTTATGAAAAAGGTTTCCTTTTTGAAAAGGCACTCCTACAGATTGCTAGTCAGATCAATTGACATTTTTTTGAAGCTACAACCCGCATCAGGATTATCTTGTCGTGGGTTTCTTGCTAATTTGCTTGTTTTATACTCAATGAAAATCAAAGAGCAAACTAAGAAACTAGGCGCAGGCTATACTTGAGTACGGCAAGGCGACGTTGACGCGATTTGAAGAGATTTTCAAAGAGTATTATTAGAAAGTATTTCAGTGATTTCTTCATCTATAAGCAAAAAACTTGAAAAAAGTGAATGTTTGCGTTATCATTTTCATATAGAAAGAAAAAGAGGTATTACAGATGGCTATTATCTTACCAGATCTTCCATATGCATACGACGCTTTGGAACCATACATCGATGCGGAAACAATGCACTTGCACCATGACAAACACCATCAAACTTATGTCAACAATGCTAATGTAGCTCTTGAAAAACACCCTGAAATCGGTGAAGATCTTGAAGCCTTGCTTGCTGATGTAGAATCTATCCCAGCTGATATCCGTCAAGCACTTATCAACAATGGTGGTGGACACTTGAACCATGCGCTTTTCTGGGAATTGATGACTCCTGAAAAAACAGCTCCATCAGCAGAACTGGCAGCAGCAATCGATGCAACATTTGGTTCATTTGAAGAATTCCAAGCGGCCTTCACTGCAGTAGCAACAACTCGTTTCGGTTCAGGATGGGCATGGTTGGTTGTCAACAAAGAAGGGAAGCTTGAAGTGACTTCAACAGCAAACCAAGACACACCAATCTCAGAAGGTAAAAAACCAATCTTGGGCTTGGACGTTTGGGAACATGCTTACTACGTGAAATACCGCAACGTGCGTCCTGACTATATCAAAGCTTTCTTCTCAGTAATCAACTGGAACAAAGTAGATGAATTGTACGCAGCTGCTAAATAATGATAGTTGGAGGGAAGAATTGTTCTTCTCTTTTTAAGGTTGTATTATTTTGGTCTGACAAAATCGTCAGACTTTTTTCATTTTTATGAGAAACGTGCTAACTGCTAGAAATTATGGTAGAATAAAGTATTAAGTAATCGTGGAAAAAGGATATCTATGCGAAAAGAAATTGCACCTGAATTATACAACTATAACAAGTTTCCTGGTCCTGAGTTCCATTTACATGGGGACAAGGTCGAAACGGAAGGGATTGCTTTTTCCTTGGTGGAAAATAGCAAGGATGCCTTCGATGTGACGGCTTTTAATCAGCGTTTTTCAGAAGTCTTAACCAAGTTTGATTATATCGTGGGAGACTGGAGCAATGAACAGCTTCGCCTACGAGGCTTTTACAAGGATGACCGAACAGAAGAAAAACTTGAAAAAATCAGTCGTTTACAAGACTACCTTTTAGAGTATTGTAGTTATGGTTGTGCCTATTTTGTCCTAGAAAATGAAGCGCCTAAGAGAGCATCATTTGATAAGAAAATGCGTAAGAAGGAAGAAGAAACACCTTCTAGAAAAGGAAAGAAACTAGCTCAAACCAAACGAAAACCGAATGCAGATAAGAAAAATAGACGTCGTCAGAAAGACCAGCATTCTCAGAAAGAGGATAAGGGACAACGTCATTTTGTCATTCGTCAGAAGTGAGTAGAGAATAAGGAGAAGAAATGAAACCGTCAATTTATAGTTTAACACGTCAAACCATGCAGGAATGGGTTTTGGAGCAGGGAGAAAAGAAATTCCGTGCAGATCAAATCTGGGAATGGCTTTACCGAAAACGTGTCCAGTCATTTGAAGAAATGACCAACCTTTCCAAGGATTTGATTGCTAAGCTCAATGACCAGTTTGTAGTCAATCCCTTGAAACAGCGTATCGTTCAAGAGTCTGCTGATGGCACTGTCAAATATCTCTTTGAGTTGCCTGATGGTATGTTGATCGAGACTGTACTCATGCGTCAACACTATGGTTTGTCAGTCTGTGTGACCACTCAGGTCGGCTGTAATATCGGTTGTACCTTCTGTGCTTCTGGTTTGATCAAGAAACAACGCGACCTCAATAACGGGGAAATCGTAGCGCAAATCATGTTGGTTCAGAAATATTTTGATGAGCGTGGTCAGGACGAACGCGTCAGCCATATTGTTGTCATGGGAATCGGTGAGCCCTTTGATAATTACAACAATGTCTTGAATTTCGTTCGTACCATCAATGATGATAAAGGAATGGCCATCGGTGCTCGTCACATCACGGTTTCAACCTCAGGTTTGGCCCATAAAATTCGTGATTTTGCTAATGAAGGAGTTCAGGTCAATCTTGCTGTTTCCCTTCACGCACCTAACAATGAGTTGCGCTCAAGCATCATGAAGATTAACCGTGCCTTTCCGATTGAAAAACTCTTTGCTGCTATTGAGTACTACATTGAGACAACAAATCGTCGTGTGACCTTTGAGTATATCATGCTCAATGAAGTTAATGACGGTGTAGAACAAGCCTTGGAATTGGCTGAATTGCTCAAGAATATCAAGAAATTGTCTTATGTAAACTTGATTCCTTATAACCCAGTTAGTGAGCATGACCAATATAGCCGTAGTCCCAAAGAGCGTGTCATGGCCTTCTATGATACGCTTAAGAAAAAAGGAGTCAACTGTGTCGTTCGTCAAGAGCATGGTACTGATATTGATGCAGCTTGTGGACAATTGCGCTCTAACACAATGAAACGTGACCGCCAGAAGGCAGTCGCAGCAGTCAATCCTTAATGATGAAGAAGACTTATAATCATATTTTGGTCTGGGGAGTTATTTTCTATAGCATTTGCATTGTCTATTTTTGCTTTACTCCTCAAGAACATTCTCCCGTGGGAGTGGAAACTCCAGGTATTCAGCATCTTGGACGCCTGGTTTTTCTTTTGACTCCTTTCAATTCTCTCTGGAAACTAGGTGAAGTGAGTGACATTGGACAATTATATTGGATTTTTCTACAAAATATCCTTAATGTTTTCTTACTTTTTCCTTTGGTGTTTCAACTCCTTTATCTCTTTCCAAACTTGCGGAAAACAAGAAAAGTGATTTTTTTCAGTTTTCTTGTGAGTCTTGGAATTGAGTGTACGCAGTTGGTCTTGGATTTTTTATTTGATTTTAATCGCGTCTTTGAGATTGATGATTTGTGGACCAATACCTTGGGTGGCTATCTGGCTTGGCTCCTCTATAAACGATTACATAAAAACAAGATAAGGAATTAAAATGAGTATTTTAGAAGTTAAAAATCTGAGTCACGGTTTTGGTGACCGTGCAATTTTTGAAGATGTGTCCTTCCGTCTCCTCAAGGGAGAACATATTGGTCTGGTCGGTGCTAATGGTGAAGGGAAGTCAACCTTTATGAGCATCGTGACTGGTAAGATGTTGCCGGATGAAGGGAAGGTTGAGTGGTCCAAATATGTAACTGCTGGTTACTTGGATCAGCACTCTGTCCTTGCTGAAGGGCAGTCGGTACGTGATGTTCTCCGTACGGCTTTTGATGAGCTTTTCAAAGCAGAAGCTCGTATCAATGACCTTTATATGGAAATGGCTGAAGACGATGCGGATGTTGATGCTCTCATGGAAGAAGTGGGAGAACTCCAAGATCGTCTGGAGAGTCGTGATTTCTATACCTTGGATGCTAAGATTGACGAAGTGGCGCGTGCCCTTGGTGTCATGGATTTTGGCATGGATACAGATGTAACTTCTTTGTCAGGTGGGCAAAGAACCAAGGTGCTTTTGGCAAAACTTCTCCTTGAAAAGCCTGATATCTTACTTTTGGATGAGCCGACCAACTACTTGGATGCTGAGCATATTGATTGGCTCAAGCGCTATCTCCAAAACTATGAGAATGCCTTTGTCCTTATTTCGCACGATATTCCATTCCTAAATGACGTTATCAATATTGTCTACCATGTGGAAAATCAACAGTTGACACGATACTCTGGTGACTACTACCAGTTCCAAGAAGTCTATGCTATGAAGAAATCTCAGCTAGAGGCTGCCTACGAACGCCAGCAGAAAGAGATTGCGGACCTTAAGGACTTTGTTGCTCGTAATAAAGCGCGTGTTGCAACACGAAATATGGCCATGTCTCGTCAGAAGAAATTGGATAAGATGGATATTATCGAACTGCAAAGTGAGAAACCAAAACCATCCTTTGATTTCAAACCAGCTCGTACACCAGGGCGCTTTATCTTCCAAGCCAAGGACTTGCAAATTGGTTATGATCGTCCTCTTACTAAGCCCTTAAACCTCACCTTTGAACGCAATCAAAAGGTTGCTATTATCGGGGCAAATGGTATCGGGAAAACAACTCTCTTGAAGTCTCTCTTGGGAATTATCCCGCCTATTGCTGGGGAAGTGGAACGCGGTGACTACCTAGAACTCGGTTACTTTGAGCAGGAAGTAGAAGGTGGTAATCGCCAAACACCACTAGAGGTTGTTTGGAATGCCTTTCCAGCCCTCAACCAAGCAGAAGTCCGTGCAGCCCTTGCTCGTTGTGGTTTGACAACCAAGCATATTGAAAGCCAAATTCAGGTCTTGTCAGGTGGGGAACAAGCCAAGGTGCGTTTCTGTCTCTTGATGAATCGTGAAAACAACGTTTTAGTGTTGGACGAGCCGACCAACCATTTGGATGTGGATGCCAAGGATGAACTAAAACGCGCTCTCAAAGAATACAAAGGATCTATTCTTATGGTCTGCCACGAACCAGACTTTTATGAAGGCTGGATGGACCAAATCTGGGATTTTAATAATTTAACTTAAGAATGAGAGTAAAAGAAATACAGTACCGAATGTGGATACTGTATTTTTTTGGTTTTTAAGATTTAAAATCGTAGTCTTTCACCACTTCGATACTGTCGATTGTGATAGCAGTAGTTGGCTTGTCTTTTTCATCTTTTTCGGCTTTAGCGATTTTATCTACAACATCCATACCA
Source organism: Streptococcus mitis (assembly GCA_946190205.1). Classification (GTDB taxonomy): domain Bacteria; phylum Bacillota; class Bacilli; order Lactobacillales; family Streptococcaceae; genus Streptococcus; species Streptococcus mitis_DI. Next base: position 279,029 of record CAMHZO010000001.1, read on the forward strand.
TCAATCACTTGACCAAAGACTGGGTGTTTGCCATCTAGACTAGGGTTTCCCCCTTCTTTGTAGGCTTCGATGATTTTCTTTGGATACTTGCTTGTAGGGAGTTTAGCAGAGGTATCTGTAGAGTTTTGGTTGATGAAGAACTGGCTACCATTGGTGTTTGGTTGACCAGTATTAGCCATAGAAAGAGCACCACGGATGTTATAGAGATAAGGAGTAATTTCGTTCTTGAAACCAGTTCCCTTGTCTTTTGTCTTATCCTTGTCATGCCAGATGGACTGACCACCTGTACCATCTCCCTTTGGATCTCCAGTTTGGACCATAAAGCCATCGATGACACGGTGGAAGGTAATGCCGTTATAGTAGCCTTCTTTGGCATGAGTAAGGAAGTTTTCAACTGCTAGAGGAGCGAGTTTAGGGAAGAGTTTAATACGGATATCACCCTGACTTGTGTGGAGAATCACTTCAGCCTCGTCTTCAGCAACTTCTTTAGATAGTTGTGGGAAATTGGCGTTTTCGTTTGTCAAAGCATCATTTAACTCCTTGGCAGATTGGGCTGCTGCTTTGGAGCTTTCCTCAGCGGCCAAGCTAGAATCTACATAGTCATCACCACGCAAACTACGTTGGATGTTGCTACATCCAGCTAGAGCTACAGTGGATAGTAAAAGAAGGGTTGCTAGTTTTTTCATTCTGTTCCTCTCAAAAATTCATTTCTACCATTGTACCCTAAAAGGAAGGGGATTTCAAATATTAGTGACAAGACAGTTTAAGAGGAAGCCAACCAGAAAGTCGCTTGTTTAGGGGTATCAATACCATAAGTGTACTCGAAGTATTTAGGAAACCAGATCTTAAGAAAGCTCGTAAGGCATCACAATTAGTAAACGTTAATTCGAAAGAATTACTATATTTTAAAAGAGCACATTTTCAAAGGATTTTTTCTTTTGGACTCAATTACTAATTAATCAATGAACTTAATACTAGGTCTCGAAAAGAATTATGCTTCCTCTTGCTGTCTGAGTTCAAAGAGGTCTTCTACTTTCAGATTAAAAACTTGAGCAATTTTAAGAGCCATTTCTAGCGAAGGGTTGTAACGATTATTTTCCAAGTGCAGAATTGTCTCGCGTCGCATGCCGATGCGGTCGGCTAACTCCTGCTGGGTCATGCCTGTGGACTCACGAACAGATTTGAGATTAGTAATAATCTTGCTTTCTTTGGCCATGCTTATCCCCTACGTTCCAAGATAATATAGACAACCGCAAAGATGCAAATCAAGGCAGCTATGCTAATAAATATCTGGCCTATGTAAAGAGTGAGAGGCCCCATATACCCAATGATAACTGCTAGGATCATCAGTGCGCCTAGTATAAAAACAAACATCAAGCTAGCTGCCTTGGCTAAATTAGCATAAAAGCGTTCGTCCGGAGTTTCCTTGACATTTTTCAAACAGAAAAAACCAAATACAATCACTTCAATAACGAGGCCAATTCCCAAAATCCATTCTTTAATACCAGAACTTACGCTTGGGGTCGCAACCCAAATCCCTACTGTATAAAAAATGCTTGCTGCAAAAAAAAGTATCGTGTAAAGCTTAGCAGACAAGTCAAAAATAGTCTTTCCCTTACTTTTCTGACTCTTATGAGGCCATGGTTTCATATGTAGCCAGCCCCAAATAGCTACAATCTGACCTAACACTGAAATACCAGCAATAACTAACTTGGGTCCCCAACTAAGATTAGAACCAAATAAAACAATAAAATCAATAAAGAGAGCTACGGCAATCATTGCAATGAGGCCACACATTTTTTGACTTTTTTTCATGATAGACTCCTTTTTTGTGTTATAAATATATAACACTTAAATTTTATGTTACAAATATATCACATTTAAATTTAGAAAGCAAGAATTTATGTGCCAAGGTGGCAATTATTTGAAAAATTTTTTTAATAAAAGCCCTCGATAGTCAAACAACTAAAGAATTCTTTGAAGCAATGCATCGGATTTGGTTTGGATAGTTTCGTTAATAATATCTGATGATAAAAAATTTTTGGAAAATCTAGATACTGTATGAATCTCTACTTTTTTTCTTAGACTGTTATAAACTCTGTCAGAATAAGCTTTGTAGGTGTAGAAGTTAATTTTTACAGAACTAAATTATTCCTCTATTTAGAATCTATTAATTCATATTTTATAAATTAATTAGTAGATATCGTTCTTAAAATCCTTGATATTTCGTTTGGGAACGGGCTTAGGATTTAGGAGCCAAGTATCCAAATCTCGTTCAGGCGATATGAAGGGTTTGACTTGATGGTCTTTATAAAATGTTTCTAAAATAGTATTCACGGATAGCCTCTTTCAAACATTTATTTCCTACTTCTAACAAATTTATAAATGGTTTAAAAATTTTATAGTCTGTCAAGTTTTTTTCTTGACACCTGCCAGAAATCTGCTATAATAGAACATGTGCTAAATAGCTCAGCTATTTCACCGAAATAAAAAATAAGAAAAGAGACTTTAAAAATGGCAGTTAAAATCCGTTTGACTCGTATGGGTTCTAAGAAAAAACCTTTCTACCGTATCAACGTAGCAGATTCACGCTCACCACGTGACGGACGTTTCATCGAAACAGTTGGAACTTACAACCCACTTGTTGCTGAAAACCAAGTAACTTTGAAAGAAGACCGCGTTCTTGCATGGTTGGCTGATGGAGCTCAACCTTCAGATACAGTACGTAACATCCTTTCAAAAGAAGGCGTATTGAAAAAATTCCACGATTCTAAATTCTCAAAATAAGTTTAAAGTAGGTTGACAGATGGATACGATTGAAAATCTCATTATTGCGATTGTGAAACCCTTGATTTCACAACCAGATGCCTTAACTATCAAGATTGAAGATACACCAGAGTTTTTGGAATATCATTTGGATCTTGATCAAAGCGATGTGGGTCGTGTAATCGGTCGTAAGGGTCGCACTATTTCTGCGATAAGAACGATTGTCTACTCTGTCCCAACTGAAGACAAAAAAGTAAGAATCGTTATTGACGAAAAATAAGAAGGGCGGGACAAATGTCTCGCTTTTTTTTGCAAGGAGCAGGATATGAAGGATTTAACGTTTAGACAATTACAAGACTACTTACTGGAACATTACAAGCAGTCTCGGACTGAAGAAGGTCTCTTTATGAAGTTAGTGGAGGAAGTCGGAGAAGTAGCTGAGATTTTGAATGGTCGTTCTGGTCGAAAAGAAGGAGTTCAAGATTCGAACGAGGAACTAGCAAAAGAATTGGCTGATATCATTCACTACACTGTCGCAATTGCGGCCATCAACGACATAGATCTAACCAAGACCATTTTTGAAAAAGACAAAAAGGCGGCTATCAAATATCAGCATGAACGAGATTTGGAAGGCTTTTTAGAGAATTTCTAAGAGAATAAGAAATGATTTTTTTCTTATAAAGAAGATTTCGCCTATATTGGTCTAGCTAGTAAATAGAAAACAATGAAACTGGCAGTTTACATTATCAAAGTGAGTAATCTCCAAGAGGCAGATAAGTTAGAACTTGTTAGACAAGAACGAGAAAAGCAGGTCAGCATAGCTGCCTCCTTTATAGGCAATGAGAAAGAATTTATCAGCTTGAAAGAGTGATAGAAGGCATAAAATACTAATCCTAGAAATAGCATCTAGGATTCTACTATGCTACAATGGAAAGACAGTCTCAAAGAATTCTAGTTGATCTATCTTGAGAATAGCTACTTTTAAAGGGAGTAACAATCTATGAACGAGAAAACAAAAGCATACATAGCTGCCTTATCCTTTTCAGCAATCATTGGTTTTTCTTTTTTATTTACTAAGATTGCTTTAGGCTATGCCAGTCCTCTCACAAACTTAGCGCATCGATATACAATTGCAGCTTTAGTAATGGTCGTTCTTAATCAAACAAAACTTATTAAAGTGAGTTTAAGTAGAAAAGATATTCTTTCTATTCTTCCTATGAGCCTTTTCTATCCGCTTTTCTTTTTTATTTTTCAATCCTTTGCTTTACAGTATATATCGTCTTCTGAAGCTGGAATTTTACAGGCTCTTGTCCCGATTTTTACTCTCCTTTTAGCATCGGCTTTTCTCAAGGAAAAGATAAGCTTGCTTCAAAAGTTCTTTTTATTTTTATCCGTAGCAGGAGTAGTTTTCATCTTTCTTAGTAAAGGAGCTAACTTTGGTACTGAGACTGCTAGTTTTGGCTTTCTCTTGATGTTGGGATCTGTTCTCGCCAATGCACTAAACAATATCCTTAGCAAGGCTAAAGGAGATCGCTATCGGGCGATGGATATGACAGCTGTTGTGATATTTGTTGGCTTCGTCACCTTTAATACGCTGAGTCTGACCTCGCACTATCTATATGGCAACATATTAGCTTACTTTGTGCCGCTCGGACAGCTTCCTTATCTGCTTTCCATTCTCTATTTGGGAATTCTAGCCTCTATCGTTACTGGTAGTCTCTCTATCTATGCTATTGTTCGACTTGGAGCATCAACCGTCAGTGTCTTTGGAAATCTTGGAATAGTTTTGACTATTCTAGCCGGAGCTCTTATCCTCCACGAACCAATTTATAGCTACCATGTGATAGGAGCCACTATGATTATTGCTGGAATTTTAGGCATGAATCTGATGAGAAGAAAGTAAAGATTGCTTAGCAGTCTTTTTCTTTATCAAAATGATACAGAAAATTCAAAAATTTTAATGTAATCAAGTTTGGAACACGATGATTTTAATATAGCATGATAAAATAGATAAAAAGAATAATACTAGGATAAAGAGGAGAGAGTTTAGAAATGAAGCAAAATGATATAGCTGAAGCTATTGCTTTTTATAACAGAAAACCTGAGACTTTGGTACGTCACGTTATACCAGTCGTAGATTGTGATTTGGTTGTTTATCATCGTCATGGAAATACAAATAAAGGCCACATTATTTTTTATCATGGAGCTTGTGGCCGTAGTCAGATGTGGGCCCACCAGTATGATGCCTTTGAAGAATTTGACCTCTACTTTGTCAATGTTAGAGGACAGGGTGAATCACCTATGAAAGTTGGCCTACCCGACTTAGAAGGTGCTGTTCAAGATGTAGATGCTATTTTGTCCTATTTCCAGTTGGATAAGGTGATATTGGTCGGACATTCTTGGGGAGGAAATCCACTTCAAGAGTATACCTATCGCCATCCAGAAAGAGTTCTAGCCTTGGTCATGGTAGATAGTTGGGGACAGCATCGTTACCTATCAGATAAAGAGAGAAATCGCATAAAATATTCTTCCCTTATGTACAAAACGATTCCTTGGAAGTTGATTGCAGATAAGAACTCAAAAATGTGTAGTGATAACTCTATCACAAGAGAATTAGTCAAGACGGCCATTATAGAAACTGGGCGAGATGTTTTTTTGAACCTTGGAATCACAGGTTTTTTGGCTGTCCATGAGATAGAAGGTTATCATGGCAATCCTCCTATGCTATTAGTAAGAGGCGAACACGATTTTCCCAAACACCTAAAAATGATCTACGATGGTATCATTGACTTAAATCCCAATGCGCGTCAAGTAACGATTTCAGATAGCAAACACCAACCGATGAATGACCATCCTAAAGAGTTTAATCAGATAGTTGGTGAATTTTTTGAAGAAGTAGTAGCTCTGTAAGATGAGATTTATCCAACTTGAGAAAATCCTTGGAACGTGATAAAATAAAGGATAAGGATTTTTAATAATTCATTATATAGAATGAGTGGATTTCTTTATGAAGAGGATTGAAGTATCTACAGAAATTGGTAGTCTCTCTGTTACTTATCAAAAGCAAAAGAAAATGCTAGTTTGTTTAAGTGGTGCAGGTTTGCTACCAAGTTATGAAAATTTTTCACTTATACTTGAAAAACTTCCTCCTACAATTGGTTATTTGACAATTGATTTTCCGAACACAGGTAGGAGTCCGATTCATGACCAAGCTGGAAAAAATCTAGATAATCTTGCAGATGCGGTTTATGAAGTACTTGAAGAATTAGGGATTTCTGAATATATACTTTGTGTACATAGTTTGAGTGGAATTTTAGCTTGTAAATTGCTCAATAAACCAATTAAGTGTCAGGCTTTAGTAGCAATGGAACCGACAACTAAAAAAGTCATGTTTGCTGATTTTTCAGAAAATCCTTATCCAGAAATGGAAGAGCAGATGAGACTGATTGACGAGTATGGTCCTGAACTTTATTTTAAGAACTTAACTCAAGCAACATTTAGCCCTGAAATTAATAAAGAAATATGGAAAATAATGCAAGAAAAAGGTTCAGAGTTGGAAAATCAAGATCCAGGATTTCAGATATCTGGAGAGATTACTGAGGAAGATTTTGAGAATGTATCTATAGAATCTTATATTCCTGTGTTTATTTTTTGTCAGGCTTATAGAGAAAAAGAGTACAGAGAATCAGAATATTGGACTTCCAATACTAAACTCATTTTAGGAGGGAATAACCATTATTTACAATGGTCAGAATCAGAAAAAATTGCGACTATTATTCGAGAATTGTCAGAATAAGATGGAAAGAAGGAGACTACAGGAGACAAGATGAACTACTTTAATGTTGGGAAAATCGTCAATACGCAAGGATTGCAGGGTGAGATGCGAGTCTTGTCTGTGACGGATTTTGCAGAAGAACGGTTTAAAAAAGGTACTGAGCTGGCCTTGTTTGATGAAAAAGATCAGTTTGTTCAAACAGTGACCATCGCTAGCCACCGTAAACAGAAGAACTTTGACATTATTAAATTCAAAGATATGTACCATATCAATGCTATTGAAAAGTACAAGGGATACAGTCTCAAGGTTGCTGAGGAAGATTTAAATGACCTAGACGATGGTGAATTTTATTATCACGAGATTATCGGTTTGGAAGTCTATGAGGGTGATAACTTGATTGGAACCATCAAAGAAATCCTGCAACCAGGTGCTAACGATGTCTGGGTGGTCAAGCGAAAAGGCAAGCGCGATTTGCTCTTGCCTTATATCCCACCAGTGATTCTCAATGTTGATATTCCAAATAACCGCGTCGATGTGGAAATCTTAGAAGGGTTAGACGATGAAGATTGATATTTTAACCCTTTTTCCAGAGATGTTTTCTCCGCTAGAGCACTCAATCGTTGGAAAGGCTCGAGAAAAAGGGCTCTTGGATATCCAGTATCATAATTTTCGAGAAAATGCTGAAAAGGCCCGCCATGTCGACGATGAGCCCTACGGAGGCGGTCAGGGGATGTTGCTCCGAGCCCAACCCATTTTCGATGCCTTTGATGCTATTGAAAAGAAAAATCCGCGCGTCATTCTCCTCGATCCTGCTGGAAATCAGTTTGATCAAGCTTATGCCGAGGATTTGTCTCAAGAGGAAGAGCTAATCTTTATCTGTGGGCACTACGAGGGTTATGATGAGCGCATTAAGACCTTGGTGACAGATGAGATCTCCCTGGGCGACTATGTCTTGACTGGTGGAGAGTTAGCGGCTATGACCATGATTGATGCTACGGTACGCCTGATTCCAGAAGTGATTGGTAAGGAGTCTAGCCACCAAGATGATAGTTTTTCTTCTGGGCTTCTCGAGTATCCTCAGTACACACGTCCCTATGATTATCGAGGGATGGTTGTGCCAGATGTACTGATGAGTGGACACCATGAGAAGATTCGTCAGTGGCGATTGTATGAGAGTTTAAAGAAAACCTATGAACGCAGACCGGATTTGCTTGAACATTATCAACTGACAGTAGAAGAAGAAAAAATGCTGGCAGAAATTAAAGAAAACAAAGAATAAAGGAGATACCTATGCAAGTAATCAAACGTGATGGAGAAATTGCTGAATTTAATCCAGATAAGATTTACCAAGCTATCTTAAAAGCAGCCCAGACTGTCTATGTATTGACAGATGATTTACGTCAAAACCTTGCACAAGTCACTAAGAAAGTGGTTTTGGATTTGGAAGAGGCCAAGGTGGAACGTGCGACCATCAGCATGATTCAGTCTTTGGTTGAACATCGTTTACTGGGCGCAGGTTACATTACCATTGCAGAACACTACATTTCCTATCGTCTACAACGTGACTTGGAAAGAAGTGGTTATGGAGATCACATCGCGGTTCATTTACATTTTGAACAAATTCGCTAAGAAAAAAGAGTGGGATGAAGCAACTACATCTCACTCTTTCTTAAATCTATTTTTTTGGGCTGTTTGGACAGTTGAAGGGACAAATCGCAGGCGTTGAATATCGCTTATACGGATAATACGGGTCACATTTTTGGCAAAATTTTTCACAATAATTTGCTGGCGTTGTTGATCGTATTTGATGATATCACCTGTAAAACTTGTCTCAGACAAGATAAGGTGAACAGCGGTTTGTTTCTGGATAGCCTCTTCAATAGTAGCAGTTAGGGAGTTGCTTTCAGTCTGGTCTGGTTCTTCATGTCCATTTAAAAAGTCATGTATTTTATCTAGAACTTGCTGGAATTTATGTCTCATAGTGGCCTCCCTTCTTTTATATCAATATTATATAAAATTTTCCTAAAATCTACAAGATTTTACGAATAAACTAATGAAAGCTAAAAAAGGAGAAGAAAATGGCAGAATTTACATTTAAAATCGAAGAGCACTTGTTGACTCTTTCTGAAAACGAAAAAGGTTGGACTAAGGAAATCAACCGTGTGAGCTTTAATGGTGCTCCTGCAAAGTTTGATATTCGTGCTTGGAGCCCAGATCATACTAAAATGGGCAAAGGAATTACTCTCTCAAATGAAGAATTTCAAACAATGGTGGATGCCTTTAAAGGTAACTAAGTTGTCAAAATAAAAGAAAAGGATATTGAGTCATGACAACTCGATATCCTTTTTTAGTTAGTAAAGTAAGCCTGATTTTTAAGGCGTTGAAGTAGGGGACGACTAATAAAACTAATAGCCAGAAGTTTACCAAGGTCTGGAATGATAAAGGGAATGACCCCCACAACAAGAGCTTTTTCAAATGCCATTCCAGCCAGGAAATGCAAGCTGAGAATCCCGCCGACAAAGACAAGGGCATCACCCAAGAGGTTTGCTAGAAAAATTCTGACAAAACCACTATCACTGTTAGTTAGAGAAGAGGTAAGTCCAGAATAAACAAGATAAAACCAAAGATAGCCCGCAGTAGGGCCAACTAAAGCCTGAAATCCGGCTCCACCTCCTGCAAAGACAGGAAGACCGATTGCACCTAGAAGAAGATAGAGTCCAACAGAAAGTACAGCCTCTCTAGGTCTAAGGACAGTAGCAATCAAGCCGATTGCAAAGTTTTGCAGAGTGAAGGGAACAGGTCCAATTGGAAGACTGATTTGTGCCAAAACAGCAATGAGAGCAGCCCCAATAGCAGGGATAGCATAAACGTGAGCTTTTTTCAAAATAGTTAACCTCTTTTCTGATGTATAGTAACTATTATACTCGTGGAGCAATTATTGTCAACCAATTTTTTAAAACAAGGTAACAAAAACTGTAACGGCCGATTTGCTGACTGGGTAAGTTGTTTTCATCATTTCGTAAAACATCAAAAAAGAAGCAGACACATTTGTATCGGCTTCTTTTTTTTCGATTAACGCATAGTTACAAATTCTTCAGATGCAGTTGGGTGAATCGCCACAGTTGCGTCAAAGTCAGCCTTGGTTGCTCCCATTTTGATAGCAACAGCAAATCCTTGAATCATTTCATCAACACCATAGCCAATTCCATGAAGTCCGACAACTTTTTCTTCTGAACCTGCTGTGATCAATTTGAAACGTGTTTCTTGACGGTTGTCAGTGCAAGCAGAGTACATAGACGTAAAGCTTGATTTGTAAACCTTGATTTGGTCTTGACCGTATTCTTTAATAGCTTGCTCTTCTGTCAAACCAACCGTTCCGATAGCAGGGTGTGAAAAGACAACAGTTGGAATAGTTGAGTAATCCATTTTTGCAGTTGTTTTGCCGTTAAAGAGACGTTCAGACAAAGTACGTCCAGCCTTGATAGCAACTGGAGTTAGTTCTTTTTCGCCTGTTACATCACCTAAAGCGTAGATTCCCTCAACAACAGTATTTTGGTATTCATCCACTTGGATAAAGCCACGTTCGTTCAGAGTTACTCCAGCTTTTTCAAGTTGCAAGCCTTTAACGTTTGGACGGCGACCAGTAGCCCAGATAACTTGGCTAGCTGTGTGACTAGTACCATCTTCGAAATGAATGGTAATGCCCTCAGCAGTTTTTTCTAACTTAACAGGGACTTTGTGAGTATGAAGTGGCAAGTTTGTTCTTTCCATTTCCTTTACCAAACCTTCAACGATGTAAGAATCAAAACCACGTAAAGGACGATCACGACGAACAAAGAGATCTGTCTTGACACCAAAGGTGTGGAGTACGCCAGCCAATTCAACAGCAATATAACCCGCGCCTAGAATAGCAACTGACTCTGGCAATTCTTCCCAAGCAAATACATCATCAGAAGAGCCACCTAGTTCAGCACCAGGAACGTCTGGAATACTTGGATGGGCACCAGTAGCAATCACGATATGTTTAGCACGAATCAGTTCACCATTTACGCTAACAGTATGAGAATCTACAAATTCAGCATGACCTTCAATCAAGTCTACACCGTTGCGTTTAAAACTGCCATCATAAGAAGAACGAGCGCGATCAATGTAGGCTTCACGATTGCGACGTAGGGTTGCAAAGTCAAAGTTAAGATCAGTAGTCTTAAAGCCGTAGTCTTCTCCAAATTGATGGAAAGTCTCAGCGATTTGTGCCCCGTACCACATGATTTTCTTAGGAACACAGCCGACGTTGACGCAGGTTCCACCTAGTTTCTTTTCCTCAATAACGGCTGCTTTAGCTCCGTGTTCACCAGCACGGTTCATGGTAGCAATTCCTCCGCTACCTCCACCGATAGCAATGATGTCATATTCTCTCATTGAAAACTCCTTTATACTCTGTGAAATAGTAGAGTGTCATTTTTTGATAGTCATATTCTATCTTTTTTTTGATTTGATTGCAAAAATCTGCTACGTTCAAAAAAATTAAAGAAAAGGCTTGCAAAAAGGGAAAATAAAGTGTATTATATAACTAGTACAATGGTAATAAAAATAGATTCCGAACAATAATCAAATCCCGAAATGTCATTATTTCGTTCTGAACTGTTATTGTTTATATTTGCTAATTTTTATATAATATTGTTAAGGACTTTAAATCAAAAAGGAGTTTCATTATGAAGAAGAATCGTAAAGCTAAAAAGTGGCAATTGTATGCAGCAATCGGTGCTGCCAGTGTAGTTGTATTAGGTGCTGGGGGGATTTTGCTCTTTAGACAACCATCTCAGACCGCTGTAAAAGATGAGCCTACTCATCTTGTTGTTGCCAAGGAAGGAAGCGTCGCATCCTCTGTTTTATTGTCAGGGACAGTAACAGCAAAAAATGAACAATATGTTTATTTTGATGCTAGTAAGGGTGATTTAGATGAAATCCTTGTTTCTGTGGGTGATAAGGTCAGCGAAGGACAGGCTTTAGTCAAGTACAGTAGTTCAGAAGCCCAGGCGGCCTATGATTCAGCGAGTCGAGCAGTTGCGAAGGCAGATCGTCATATCAACGAACTCAACCAAGCGCGAAATGAAGCCGCTTCAGCTCCGGCTCCACAGTTGCCAACGCCAGCAGGAGGCGAAGGAGCTGCAGGGCAAACTCCAGCTCCAGTCGCAGGAAATTCGGTATCCTCTATTGATGCACAACTAGGTGATGCTCGTGATGCTCGTGCAGATGCAGCAGCGCAATTAAGCAAGGCTCAAAGTCAGTTGGATGCAATGACGGTTCTCAGTACCCTAGAGGGAACTGTGGTCGAAGTCAACCGTAATGTTTCTAAATCTCCAACTGGAGCTAGCCAGGTGGTAGTTCATGTCGTTAGCAATGAAAACTTGCAAGTTAAGGGGGAACTATCTGAATATAACCTTGCCAACCTATCTGTTGGTCAAGAAGTAACCTTTACTTCTAAAGTTTACCAAGATAAGAGCTGGACTGGTAAGATTAGCTACATTTCTGACTACCCTAAAAATAATGGTGAAGCAGCAAGTGCAGCTACTGCCGCAGCAGGTGGTAATTCTGGTTCTAAATATCCATATACCATCGATGTCACAAGTGAAATCGGTGATTTGAAACAAGGATTCTCAGTAAGTGTTGAGGTCAAGAATAAGAGTAAAGCCATTTTGGTTCCTCTAACAAGTGTTGTGACTGAAAATGATAAGAACTATGTCTGGGTGCTTGACGAGCAGAAAAAGGCCAAGAAAGTGGAAGTTGGTTTGGGCAATGCTGATGCAGACAACCAAGAAATCACTTCAGGTCTGACAAATGGAGTCAAGGTCATCAGTAACCCAACGTCTTCTCTAGAGGAAGGAAAAGAGGTGAAGGCTGATGAAGCAACTAATTAGTCTAAAAAATATCTGCAGAAGCTACCGTAACGGTGACCAAGAACTGCAGGTTCTCAAAAATATCAACCTAGAAGTGAATGAGGGTGAATTTGTTGCCATCATGGGACCATCCGGTTCAGGTAAGTCAACCCTCATGAATACCATTGGCATGTTGGATACACCAACCAGTGGAGAATATTATCTTGAAGGCCAAGAAGTAGCTGGACTTGGTGAAAAACAACTAGCAAAGGTCCGCAACCAACAAATTGGTTTTGTCTTTCAGCAGTTCTTTCTTCTATCCAAACTTAATGCTCTGCAAAACGTAGAATTGCCCTTGATTTACGCAGGAGTTTCGGCTTCAAAACGGCGCAAGTTAGCTGAGGAATATCTAGATAAGGTTGAATTGACTGAGCGTAGTCACCATTTACCTTCAGAATTATCTGGTGGTCAAAAGCAACGTGTGGCTATTGCGCGTGCCTTGGTAAACAATCCTTCTATTATCCTAGCGGACGAACCGACAGGAGCCTTGGATACCAAAACAGGTAATCAAATCATGCAATTATTAGTTGAACTAAATAAAGAAGGAAAAACCATTATCATGGTAACGCATGAGCCTGAGATCGCTGCTTATGCTAAACGCCAGATTGTCATTCGGGATGGAGTTATTTCGTCTGACAGTGCTCAGTTAGAAAAGGAGGAAAACTAAGATGCAGAATCTGAAATTTGCCTTTTCATCTATCATGGCCCACAAGATGCGCTCATTTCTCACTATGATTGGGATTATCATTGGTGTGTCATCTGTTGTTGTGATTATGGCTCTGGGAGATTCCATGTCTCGTCAGGTTAATAAAAATATGACCAAGTCACAGAAGAATATCCATGTCTTTTTCTCGCCTATCAAAAGCAAAGATGGTTCTTTTACCCAAAAGCAATCAGCTTTGACGGTTTCTGGGAAAGAAGAGGATGTTCCTGTGGAGCCACCAAAACCACAAGAAGCTTGGGTCAAGGAGGCTGCTAAAGTTAAAGGTGTAGATAGTTACTATGTAACCAACTCGACCAATACCACCCTGTCTTATAAAGACAAAAAAGTGGAGCGCGCTAGCTTGACAGGTGGAAATATTACTTACATGAAGGCGGTTGAAAATGAAATTGTTGCAGGCCGCAGTCTCATAGCTCAGGATTATAAAGATGTGGCCAGTGTCATTTTGCTAGACCAAGAACTTGCTAATAGCCTGTTTGGATCTGCTCAAGAAGCTGTTAACCAGGTTATAGATGTTGGTGGCTTTAGCTATCGTGTCATTGGTGTCTATACCAGCGATGAGGCCAAGACTGCCAAGACTTTTGGTATTGGTGGACTTCCAATTACGACTAATATTTCTCTTGCCAATAACTTCAATATGGATGAAATTTCTGATATTGTCTTCCGTGTCAATGATACCAGTTTGACACCAACAGTGGGACCAGAATTAGCTAGAAAATTGACCGAGATTGCTGGTCTTCAGCAAGGGGAGTATCAGGTGTCAGATGCGACTGCAGCCTTCCAAGAAGTACAACAAATGTTCGGTTTTATAACTACGATTATTAGTGCCATTGCAGGAATTTCCCTTTTTGTTGGAGGGACTGGTGTTATGAACATCATGCTGGTTTCGGTGACGGAGCGTACGCGTGAGATTGGTCTCCGTAAGGCTTTGGGTGCAACGCGTGCCAATATTTTAATTCAGTTTTTGATTGAATCCATGATTTTGACCCTGCTTGGTGGAGTTATTGGTCTAACCATTGCGACAGGCTTAACAGCTATAGCTGGTCTACTCTTGCAAGGATTGATAGCTGGTATAGAAGTAGGAGTATCAATCCCAGTTGCCCTATTTAGTCTTGCAGTTTCGGCTAGCGTGGGTATGATTTTTGGAGTTTTGCCAGCCAACAAGGCATCGAAACTTGATCCAATTGAAGCCCTTCGTTATGAATAGAATAAACAAGATGGACACTCGTCTATCTTGTTTTTGTATAGATTTCTCTATCGAAAATCCTTAAAAATGTGATATAATGAAGTGTTAGAAAAACAGGTTTCATTTGCCTGGAAAGGAAAAATTATGTCTGAAAAGAATTTTTATATTACAACACCGATTTACTATCCATCTGGTAAACTTCATATCGGTTCTGCCTACACAACCATCGCATGTGATGTCCTAGCACGTTACAAACGCCTGATGGGCTACGATGTCTTTTATCTGACAGGTCTTGATGAGCACGGTCAGAAAATCCAGCAGAAAGCAGAAGAAGCTGGGATTACACCTCAAGCCTATGTTGATGGGATGGCAGTTGGAGTCAAAGAACTCTGGCAATTACTAGATATCTCATACGATAAATTTATCCGTACAACTGATGACTACCATGAAAAAGTTGTCGCACAGGTCTTTGAGCGCTTGCTTGCTCAAGATGACATCTATTTAGGTGAATACTCTGGCTGGTATTCAGTATCAGATGAGGAATTCTTTACAGAAAGCCAGCTTGCAGAAGTATTCCGTGATGAAGCTGGAAATGTGACTGGTGGTATCGCTCCATCAGGTCACGAAGTGGAATGGGTATCTGAAGAGTCTTATTTCCTTCGTCTTAGCAAGTACCAAGACCGTCTAGTAGAATTTTTCAAAGCCCATCCTGAATTTATCACTCCAGATGGTCGTCTGAATGAAATGCTTCGCAACTTCATCGAGCCAGGTTTAGAGGATTTGGCAGTTTCTCGTACAACCTTTACATGGGGTGTGCCAGTGCCATCTAATCCAAAACACGTTGTCTATGTTTGGATTGATGCCCTTCTTAACTATGCGACAGCACTTGGCTACGGTCAAGACGAACATGGTAACTTTGACAAGTTCTGGAATGGAACAGTCTTCCACATGGTAGGAAAAGATATCCTTCGTTTCCACTCAATCTACTGGCCAATCCTTCTTATGATGCTCGATATCAAATTGCCAGATCGTTTGATTGCTCACGGTTGGTTCGTCATGAAAGACGGCAAAATGTCTAAATCTAAAGGGAATGTCGTTTACCCTGAAATGTTGGTAGAGCGTTATGGACTAGATCCGCTTCGTTACTACCTCATGCGTAGCCTTCCAGTTGGTTCAGACGGAACCTTCACTCCAGAAGACTATGTAGGTCGTATCAACTACGAATTGGCCAATGACCTTGGAAACCTCCTCAACCGTACTGTTTCCATGATTAATAAGTACTTTGAGGGGCAAGTCCCTGCCTATGTAGAAGGTGTAACAGAGTTTGACCATGCTCTTGCTGACGTTGCAGAACAATCAATCGCTGACTACCACACCTACATGGAAGCAGTTGACTACCCACGTGCACTTGAAGCAGTCTGGACCCTTATCTCTCGTACTAACAAATACATAGACGAGACAGCTCCATGGGTATTGGCAAAGGATGAAGCACTACGCGATCAATTGGCAAGTGTTATGAGCCACTTGGCAGCCAGCCTTCGCGTCGTTGCTCACTTGATTGAGCCATTTATGATGGAAACCAGTCGTGCAGTCTTGAATCAACTTGGCTTAGAAGAAGTTGCTAGCCTTGAGAACTTGAAATTGGCTGATTTCCCTGCAGGTGTGACTGTAGTTGCTAAGGGAACACCAATCTTCCCACGTCTGGATATGGAAGAAGAAATCGCCTATATCAAGGAACAAATGGAAGGTAACAAACCAGCCGTCGAAAAAGAATGGAATCCAGACGAAGTTGAACTCAAACTAAACAAGGAAGAAATCAAGTTTGAAGACTTTGACAAGGTCGAAATCCGTGTCGCAGAAGTCAAAGAAGTGTCTAAAGTAGAAGGTTCAGATAAGTTGCTTCAATTCCGCTTGGATGCTGGTGATGGAGAAGATCGTCAAATTCTCTCAGGAATTGCAAAATTCTATCCAAACGAACAAGAATTGGTCGGCAAGAAAGTTCAAATCGTTGCCAATCTCAAACCTCGTAAAATGATGAAGAAATATGTCAGCCAAGGGATGATCCTATCAGCTGAACATGATGGGAAATTAACCCTTCTCACAGTTGATCCAGCTGTACCAAACGGAAGTGTAATTGGGTAACAATAGACAGGACTAGTTCATGCTAGTTCTGTTTTTTATTTACACTCAATGAAAATCAAAGAGCAAACTAGGAAACTAGCCGCAAGTTGCTCAAGACACTGCTTTAAGATTGTAGATAGAACTGACCAAGTCAGTAACCATACATACGGCAAGGCGACGCTGACGTGGTTTGAAGAGATTTTCGAAGAGTATTAACTATTATGCTTTACAAACTAGTGTGAAAATGGTATATTATAGGTGAAGTTACTAGTATGTATTACAAAATAGATAGAAGGGAGAAGTGATGAAAGAAACTCAACTATTAAAAGGTGTTCTTGAAGGTTGTGTCTTGGATATGATTGGTCAAAAAGAGCGGTATGGTTATGAGTTGGTTCAGACTTTGCGAGAGGCTGGATTTGACACTATCGTTCCAGGAACTATTTATCCTTTGTTGCAAAAGTTAGAAAAAAATCAATGGATAAGAGGCGACATGCGTCCGTCGCCAGATGGTCCAGATCGGAAGTATTTTTCGTTAACTAAAGAAGGAGAAGAGCGTGTCTCGGTCTTTTGGCAACAATGGGACGATTTGAGTCAAAAAGTAGAAGGAATTAAGAATGGAGGGTAAACCATGACGAAAATGAAGTATTATGAAGAAACAAGCGCTTTGTTGCATGAGTTTTCTGAGGAGAATCAGCAGTATTTTGAGGAGCTGTGGGATAGTTTTAATCTTGCTGGATTTCTCTATGATGAGGACTATCTCAGAGAGCAGATTTATTTGATGATGTTAGATTTCACAGAAGCAGAACGAGATGGCATGAGTGCAGAGGATTATTTAGGTAAGAATCCTAAAAAAATAATGAAAGAGATTCTCAAGGAAGCACCACACAGTTCTATCAAGGAGTCCCTTTTAACACCAATTTTTGTCCTAGCGATATTACGTTACTATCATCTACTGGGTGATTTTTCTAAAGGTCCTCTCTTAACAGTCAATTTGCTCACATTTTTAGGGCAACTTCTTCTTTTTCTGATTGGATTTGCTCTTGTGGCCACAATCTTACGTTGGGGCTTAGTCCAAGATTCTCCTAAAATGAAAATTGGCACCTATATTGTCGTTGGGGTTCTTGTTCTGCTAGTTGTTCTGGGATATGTAGGAATAGGAAGTTTTGTACAAGAAGGAGCATTTTATCTTCCTGCTCCCTGGGATAGTTTGTCTGTTTTTACGATTTCCCTAGTCATCAGTATTTGGAATTGGAAAGAACCGATTTTTCGTCCCTTTGTCAGTATGATTGTTGCCCACCTTATTGTAGGTTCTCTGCTCCGTTACTATGAGTGGATGGGAATTTCAAATGTTTTTCTTACAAAAGCTATTCCTTTAGCTGTCCTCTTTATTGGTATCTTTGTCTTGTTCCGTGGGTTTAAGAAGATAAAATGGAGTGAAATATAGTCAAAAAGCCGTTGCAAAGCGATTTTTTGTTATAATGAAGGGAAGAATGTTAGAAATTAAAGGAGAAAAATTTGATGAGATACATAACTCTTGGTCAAGATGACAAAGAATTATCAGAAATTGTTCTCGGAATGATGAGAATAAAAGATAAGTCTGTAAAAGAAGTTGAAGAGCTTGTAGAAACAGCACTGTCTGTTGGAATCAATGCTTTTGACTTAGCTGATATTTATGGTCGTGGTCGTTGTGAAGAACTGTTAGGTCTTGTCCTAAAAAATCGTCCAGATTTAAGAGAAAAGATGTGGATTCAGTCCAAATGTGGCATTCGCATTGAAGAATTTACCTATTTTGATTTTTCTAAGGACTATATTGTAAAATCAGTTGACGGAATTTTGCAAAGATTGAAGATTGATCATCTAGATAGCTTGCTTCTTCATCGACCAGATGCTTTGATGGAATCTGACCAAGTAGCAGAAGCCTTTGATCTCCTTTATAAACAAGGTAAGGTCCGAAATTTTGGAGTTTCTAATCAAAATCCTATGATGATGGAGTTACTTAAAAAAGATGTCAAGCAGCCGTTAGCTGTTAATCAGCTACAATTGAGTGCGGCTTTTACACCAGGATTCGAATCAGGTTTTCATGTTAATATGGAAGATAGTCAAGCAGTTATGCGAGATGGCAGCATTTTTGAATATTGCAAATTACACGATGTGGTCATTCAAGCATGGTCTGTCTTACAATTTGGGTATTTTAAAGGGAATTTTGTTGGAAATGAGAAATTTCAAGCTTTAAATCAAGTACTTGAGCGTTTAGCTATTAAATATGGAGTAACCTCTTCAACTATTGCCATTTCTTGGATATTGCGTTATCCAGCAAAATTGCAGGCAGTCGTAGGTACAACAAATCCTAAGCATTTGAGAGAAGTTAGTCAAGCGGCAAACTTTAGCTTAACAAGAAAAGAATGGTATGAAATTTATCTTGCTGCAGGGAATAATTTGCCGTAAGTAGAAGCAGATGTAAATAAATCACAGTCAAAAAGCCGTTGCAAAGCGGTTTTTTTGTTATAATGAAGGGGAGAATTATTGATATTAAAGGAGAAAAACATGACATTTGAAGAAATTCTACCTGGGTTAAAGGCTAAGAAAAAATATGTACGAACTGGTTGGGGAGGTGCTGAAAACTATGTCCAACTTTTTGACACCATTGAACAAAACGGGGTTGCACTTGAAGTGACACCTTATTTCCTAATCAACGTGTCTGGAGAAGGAGAAGGTTTTTCCATGTGGAGTCCGACACCTTGTGATGTTTTGGCGACGGATTGGGTAGAAGTGCATGACTAGACGTGTACTCATTACAGGAGTGAGTTCAGGAATTGGCCTGGCTCAGGCTCGACTTTTTTTAGAGAAGGACTATCAAGTTTATGGAGTTGACCAAGGTGAAAATCCACTCTTAGAGGATGATTTTCACTTTTTACAGAGAGATTTGACCTTGGACTTGGAGCCAGTTTTTGACTGGTGTCCTCAGGTAGATATTTTGTGCAATACTGCTGGAGTTTTGGATGATTACAAACCACTGTTGGAACAATCAGCGCAGGAAATTCAAGAGATTTTTGAAATCAACTACGTTACTCCAGTAGAGTTGACTCGCTATTATTTGACACAAATGTTGGAAAATAAAAAGGGGATCATTATCAATATGTGTTCTATCGCTTCTAGCCTAGCAGGCGGTGGTGGTCATGCCTATACTTCCTCTAAGCATGCTTTGGCTGGATTTACCAAGCAGTTGGCTCTAGACTATGCTGAAGCTGGAATTCAGGTCTTTGGAATTGCTCCAGGAGCAGTCAAGACGGGTATGACTGCTGCCGACTTTGAACCAGGTGGTTTAGCGGACTGGGTGGCGAGTGAAACACCAATCAAGCGCTGGATTGAGTCAGAAGAAGTGGCAGAAGTCAGTCTCTTTTTGGCCAGTGGAAAGGCATCTGCCATGCAGGGACAAATTCTGACAATAGATGGTGGCTGGTCTTTGAAGTAGGGTGAGTTGGATGGATATTCAAGAGATCACAGAAGAAAATGCATCGCCATTAGTCTTGAAGATTAAGTCTGAATTATTAGGATTTCCAGAACTGGACAAGACCTTGTATATGAATTGGAAAGTGAATGGCTATGAAAAACCAACTTGCCCTTAGTGGAGAAAAAATTCTTGAAAAAGTTTACCCACAACTATTTCACCACATTGGAATGATTCGTGGGGAGTATTTGTCGAGAGAGATCAACCAAAACATCCTGTTACCAAGTTGTCAGGAATTTGTAAAAGATTATCTAAACACTATTTGCTTCTTGTACTCAGATGAAGAGGTATGGTATCGTTTTTCTGAATTAACGAATACAGAAGCTAATTGTCTAAAGGGGACTAAAGAGTATTTTGATGAAAATCATCCCTTATTTGGATATAGAGGAACTAGGCGTTTGCTGGCGTGTCCGGATGAATTTCAGGCTGAAGCACATGTCGTTACAGAAGTTTATCAAAATAATCCCAATCTATCTATTATCTTTCCTTTTGTCAATGATGCTGAGCAGTTAAAGCAAGCTATTACAGTATTGCGTCAGCAGGGTTTTACTGGGAAAATCGGCACAATGATTGAATTGCCGTCAGCGTATTTTGACTTAGATAGGATACTGGAAACGGGCATTTCAAAGATTGTAGTTGGAATGAATGATTTGACTTCTTTTATTTTTGCCACTGTGAGAAACAGTCAATGGCATGATATGGAAAGTCCAATTATGTTAGATATGCTAAGAGATATGCAGGATAAAGCAAGGATGAAAAAGATTGACTTTGCTGTAGCAGGCTATCTGAATGATTCTTTCATACAAAAAATGAATCAGTTGAGTATCAAGTGCATTATTCACTACAGTTCTATTCTAGAGATTTTTGATTTAGAAATTGACCATCCAGATCATCTTAAACACATAAAAGAAGAAAGTAAAAAATTACAAAGGAGCACCCATGACACCGCAAGAAATGTGGAATGCCTACAAGAAAATTAACCCCTCTATAGGAGATGAAATCGATGCTTGGGCTTTTGGAGTGGAACCAGACCTTTTAGCAGATTTGGTTTTAAGAGGCGAAAAGACTGCAACAGCATCAGCCTACGATCTCTATGCACTAGAAGTCGAGTCTCTTCCTCAAGAAGGAACTTTTGATGTCATTTTAGATAGTCAAAATCAGGCTGTCTGTATTGTTGAAATTACAAAGGTTTCTGTCCAGCCCTTCAATCAAGTTTCTGCTCAACATGCCTACAAGGAAGGGGAAGGTGACAAATCCCTAGCCTATTGGCGTCAGGTTCATGAGGATTGTTTCGCCGAGTGGCTGAAAGAAGCAGGACTGACTTTTACACCTGAAAGCAAGGTTGTTTTAGAAGAATTTAGCAAGGTCTACCCACTGTAGACTATTAGAAGGAAGAAAGTTTGGAAAATCACCGTCCAATCCTTTTTTCTCAAGTAAAACATGATATAATAAGTTTGTTTGAAGAAGAGTAGCAGCTCTTAAACTTAGAATAGGAGAAAATTATGCAAGCAGTTGAACATTTTATTAAGCAATTTGTTCCTGAACATTATGATCTATTTTTAGACTTGAGTCGTGAGACCAAGACGTTTTCAGGGAAGGTGACCATCACTGGTCAAGCACAGAGTGATCGTATTTCCCTTCACCAAAAAGACTTGGAAATCGCTTCTGTAGAAGTTGCAGGTCAAGCTCGCCCATTTACAGTTGACCATGACAATGAAGCCCTTCATATCGAATTAGCTGAGGCTGGTCAAGTTGAAGTGGTTATCGCTTTCTCAGGAAAAATTACAGACAACATGACAGGGATTTACCCTTCTTATTACACAGTTGATGGAGTCAAGAAGGAAGTCTTGTCTACTCAGTTCGAGAGTCATTTTGCGCGCGAAGCCTTCCCATGTGTGGATGAGCCAGAAGCCAAAGCAACTTTTGACCTCTCTTTACGTTTTGATCAAGCAGAAGGTGAATTGGCCTTGTCTAACATGCCAGAAATCGATGTTGAAAAACGTAAGGAAACAGGTATCTGGAAGTTTGAGACAACACCTCGCATGTCTTCTTACTTGTTAGCCTTTGTTGCGGGTGATTTGCAAGGTGTGACGGCTAAAACTAAAAACGGTACCCTCGTAGGTGTCTACTCAACCAAAGCCCATCCACTATCTAACCTTGATTTCTCACTGGATGTCGCTGTTCGCTCTATCGAGTTTTACGAAGATTACTATGGAGTTAAGTACCCAATCCCTCAATCTCTCCACATCGCCCTTCCTGACTTCTCAGCTGGAGCTATGGAAAACTGGGGTCTTGTGACCTACCGTGAAGTTTACTTGGTTGTGGATGAGAACTCTACCTTTGCCAGCCGTCAACAAGTTGCCCTTGTTGTGGCCCATGAATTGGCTCACCAGTGGTTTGGTAACCTTGTTACTATGAAATGGTGGGATGACCTTTGGCTCAATGAAAGCTTTGCTAACATGATGGAGTACGTCTGTGTGGATGCTATTGAACCAAGCTGGAATATCTTTGAAGATTTCCAAACAGGTGGTGTTCCGTCTGCCTTGAAACGTGACGCGACTGATGGCGTACAGTCTGTTCACGTCGAAGTCAAACACCCAGATGAAATCAATACGCTCTTTGACGGGGCTATCGTCTATGCCAAAGGAAGCCGTCTCATGCACATGCTTCGTCGTTGGCTAGGAGATGATGATTTCGCTAAAGGTTTGCACGCTTACTTTGAAAAACATCAATACAGCAATACCATTGGTCGTGACCTTTGGGATGCTCTTGGTCAAGCGTCTGGACGTGATGTCGCAGCCTTCATGGATTCTTGGTTGGAACAACCTGGTTATCCAGTTCTCACTGTCAAAGTTGAAAATGATGTCTTGAAGATTTCACAAAAACAATTCTTCATCGGTGAGCACGAAGATAAAAACCGTCTCTGGGTTGTGCCACTAAACAGCAATTGGAAAGGCTTGCCTGATACACTCGAAACTGAAAGCATCGAAATCCCTGGCTACGCAGCCCTTCTTGCAGAAAACAAAACAGCACTTCGTCTCAATACAGAAAATACAGCCCACTACATTACAGACTATCAAGGAGACTTGTTAGATGCTGTTCTTGCTGACCTAGTTGAGCTTGATAACACAAGTAAACTGCAGATCGTTCAAGAACGTCGTCTGCTTGCTGAAGCAGGGCACATTTCTTATGCTGACTTGCTTCCAGTCCTTGATAAACTTGCTAAGGAAGAATCTTACCTTGTCGTTTCAGCTGTTTCTCAAGTAATTTCTGCCCTCGAGCGCTTTATCGATGAAGAAACAGAAGCTGAAAGAGCCTTCAAAGCCTTGGTTGCTAAATTGGCTCGTCATAATTATGACCGTCTTGGTTTTGAAGCTAAAGACGGAGAATCAGATGAGGATGAATTGGTTCGTCAGTTGGCTGTTTCTATGATGATTCGCTCAAACGATGCAGAAGCTAGTCAAGTCGCTAGCCAAATCTTCGCGACTCACAAGGAGAATCTTGCAGGACTTCCAGCAGCTATTCGCTCACAAGTTCTGATCAATGAGATGAAACATCATGAGGCTAAAGACTTGTTAGCACTTTATCTTGATACTTATACTCACGCAACAGATGCTGTCTTTAAACGTCAGTTGGCAGCAGCTCTTGCATACAGTACAGATGCGGATAATATCCAAAACTTGATTACTTCTTGGAAGGACAAATTTGTGGTTAAACCACAGGACTTGTCTGCTTGGTACTTCCAGTTCTTAAGCCATCAGGCAACTCAGGAAACAGCATGGTCTTGGGCTCGTGAAAATTGGGCTTGGATTAAGGCAGCTCTTGGTGGAGATATGAGCTTTGATAGCTTTGTTATCCTTCCTGCTCACGTATTTAAGACTCAGCAACGTTTGGCAGAGTACAAGGAATTCTTTGAGCCGCAACTTTCTGACCTTGCTCTTAGCCGTAATATCGGTATGGGAATCAAGGAAATTGCAGCGCGTGTTGACTTGATTAACCGTGAAAAAACTGCAGTGGAAGCAGTCGTTCTTCAATACGGAAACGCATAAATAAGCCTAAAATAAAAAGAAAACTCAGCTATCTCATGTAAAATGTAGAGAGTTGAGTTTTTTTTAAGGCAAATTTGGTATAATGGTTTTAATAAGGAGGAGTTTCTCATGATAAAAATCTTATTAGTTGAGGATGACCTAGGCCTGTCAAATTCAGTATTTGACTTTTTAGACGATTTTGCCGATGTCATGCAGGTATTTGATGGTGAAGAAGGTCTCTACGAAGCTGAAAGTGGCGTCTATGACTTGATTTTGCTCGATTTAATGTTACCTGAAAAAAATGGCTTTCAAGTCTTGAAAGAATTGCGTGAAAAAGGAATTACGACACCAGTTCTGATCATGACTGCCAAGGAAAGTTTGGATGACAAGGGACATGGATTTGAATTGGGAGCAGATGATTATCTGACCAAACCTTTCTACCTAGAAGAACTCAAAATGCGGATTCAAGCGCTTCTCAAACGTTCAGGTAAATTTAATGAAAACACCTTGACTTATGGAAATATTGTGGTTAATTTGTCAACCAATACTGTTAAAGTCGAAGATACTCCTGTCGAATTGTTGGGGAAAGAGTTCGATTTATTAGTTTATTTCCTTCAAAATCAAAATGTTATTTTGCCTAAGACTCAGATTTTTGATCGTCTATGGGGATTTGATAGTGACACAACGATTTCAGTTGTCGAAGTCTATGTTTCAAAAGTCCGTAAGAAATTAAAAGGAACCACTTTTGCAGAGAATTTGCAAACCTTGCGCAGTGTTGGGTATATTTTAAAAGATGTTCAGTAAACTAAAAAAAACATGGTATGCGGATGACTTTAGTTATTTTATCCGTAACTTTGGTGTATTCACTCTGATTTTCTCTACCATGACTCTGATTATTTTGCAGGTCATGCACTCGAGTCTCTATACTTCGGTGGATGATAAGCTTCATGGACTAAGTGAAAATCCTCAAGCAGTTATTCAGCTTGCTGTAAATAGGGCAACAGAAGAGATTAAAGATTTAGAGAATGCCGCTACAGATACTAGCAAGACTGAGATAAAACCCAATGTCAGTTCCAACACAGAAGTCATTCTTTTTGATAAGAATTTTACCCAGCTCCTTTCTGGAAATCGATTTTTGGGATTGGATAAGATTAAGTTAGAGAAGAAAGAACTAGGACATATCTATCAGATTCAGGTTTTTAATAGCTATGGACAAGAAGAAATCTATCGTATGATTTTGATGGAAACCAATATCAGTTCGGTTTCAACCAATATCAAGTATGCAGCTGTCTTGATTAATACCAGTCAGTTGGAGCAGGCTAGTCAAAAGCATGAGCAATTGATTGTGATTGTGATGGCTAGTTTCTGGATTTTGTCTTTACTTGCCAGTCTCTATCTAGCTAGGGTCAGTGTTCGGCCCCTGCTTGAGAGCATGCAGAAGCAACAGTCCTTTGTGGAAAATGCCAGTCATGAGTTACGAACTCCACTTGCAGTTTTGCAAAATCGTTTAGAGACCCTTTTTCGTAAGCCAGAAGCAACCATTATGGATGTGAGCGAAAGCATTGCGTCTAGTTTGGAAGAAGTCCGAAATATGCGTTTTTTGACGACAAACTTGCTGAACTTAGCTCGGAGAGATGATGGGATTAAGCCGGAACTTGCAGAAGTTCCAACCAGTTTTTTCAATACGACTTTCACAAACTATGAGATGATTGCTTCTGAAAATGACCGTGTCTTTCGTTTTGAAAATCGGATCCATCGAACGATTGTCACAGATCAACTTCTTTTGAAACAACTGATGACCATCCTATTTGATAATGCCATCAAATATACTGAGGAGGATGGTGAAATTGATTTTCTTATCTCAGCGACTGATCGTAATCTTTATTTGCTAGTTTCCGACAATGGAGTCGGTATTTCAGCAGAAGATAAGAAGAAAATATTTGACCGCTTTTATCGAGTGGATAAGGCTAGAACCCGTCAAAAAGGTGGTTTTGGGTTAGGATTATCCCTAGCCAAGCAAATTGTAGATGCCCTAAAAGGAACCATTACTGTTAAAGATAATAAACCAAAGGGAACAATCTTTGAAGTGAAGATTGCCATCCACACACCATCTAAAAAGAAAAAATAAAAATATCGCTCCAGATGGGGCGATATTTTGGATTTATCTTCTACGTTTTTGTTTGATGATAAAGCGCTGAACTTTTAAGACAAGTAAGCTGGATCCGATTGCTGCGGCAAAGGCAAGAGCAGGTGATAATTTTAATGCTAAAAAGATAAAACTAAAGATAGCAATACAGATACAAAAAACAGCGATATTAACAAAAAATAGGATTTCCTTGAGATTGGCATCAGACTGCGCTTCAGGTGTATAATCTTGATAGCGAGGAACCTGCTGGCTTAATTCTTCTTGATAGTCTACCTCATAGGATTGTAATTTTCTTACGGGCATTATTCTCTCCTTAACAGTACATACCTATTTTATCATTTTTTCAGCAGAGAATTATTACAGAAAGGTTACAATAAGAATAAAGTCCCTTTTCATTTTTAAAGAATGGCTGATTTTCCAGAAATGTGGTATAATTTTTCTTATGGAAAAGATTATCATTACAGCAACTGCTGAAAGTATTGAACAAGTTAAACAACTGCTCGAAGCTGGCGTAGACCGTATCTATGTCGGTGAGAAAGATTTTGGCCTTCGTCTGCCAACGACCTTTAGTTATGACCAATTGCGTGAAATCGCTAAGTTGGTTCATGATGCTGGTAAGGAATTGATCGTTGCGGTTAATGCACTCATGCACCAAGACATGATGGATCGTATCAAGCCATTCCTTGATTTCTTGGAAGAAATCAAGACAGACTACATTACGATTGGGGATGCAGGTGTCTTTTACGTAGTCAACCGCGATGGTTATTCCTTTAAGACCATCTACGATGCTTCAACCATGGTAACTAGCAGTCGCCAGATTAACTTCTGGGGACAAAAGGCTGGCGCATCTGAGGCTGTTTTGGCGCGTGAAATTCCATCTGCTGAACTCTTCAAAATGCCAGAGATTTTGGAAATTCCTGCTGAAGTTTTGGTTTACGGAGCTAGCGTTATTCACCATTCTAAGCGTCCTCTCTTGCAAAACTATTATAACTTTACACATATCGATGACGAAAAGACGCGCAAGCGTGACCTCTTCTTGGCTGAGCCAAGTGACCCAGAGAGCCACTATTCCATTTTTGAAGACAATCATGGGACCCACATCTTTGCCAACAATGACCTTGATTTGATGACCAAATTGACAGAATTGGTGGAACATGGCTTTACTCACTGGAAACTAGAAGGTCTCTATACACCTGGTCAGAACTTTGTTGAGATTGCAAAACTCTTTATCCAAGCGCGTAGCTTGATTCAAGAGGGTAACTTTAGCCATGACCAAGCCTTCTTGCTGGATGAAGAAGTTCGTAAACTTCACCCTAAAAACCGTTTCCTTGATACAGGATTTTATGACTACGATCCTGACATGGTTAAATAAAGTAAATGATTCGTTGAGAGAAGGAAGATGCAAACATTTCTTCTCTCAATTTTTCTTATTCTCCAATATTTTCAAAGAATTAGTAGGCTAGGATGCTCTGTTTGCTGGAATTTTTAATACAAGTAACCTTCTCGAGTTTGAAAATTATCCCATGTTTGCAGGTGCCAAATGGCCCTTTTTTTGGTATAATTTTTTATAATGAAAACGATTGGTAATCGCTATGTTGTGGTGGATTTAGAGGCAACTAGCACAGGTAGTAAGGCTAAAATTATCCAAGTGGGAATTGTTGTGATTGAGGATGGAAAAATCGTTGATCACTATACGACGGATGTCAATCCACATGAACCCTTGGATGCTCATATCAAAGAACTGACAGGATTGACAGATCAACGTCTGACGCAAGCACCTGATTTTTCGCAAGTTGCTAGAAAAATCTTTGACTTGGTAGAGGATGGGATTTTTGTAGCCCATAATGTTCAGTTTGATGCCAATCTCTTGGCGGAAAATTTATTTTTTGAAGGCTATGAACTAAAAAATCCTCGTGTTGACACGGTCGAATTGGCTCAGGTCTTTTTCCCTGAACTGGAAAAATATAGTTTGCCGATATTGTGTCGAGAATTAGGAATTCCTCTTAAACACGCTCACACAGCCCTTTCAGATGCACACGCTACCGCGGAATTACTCTTATTTCTACGGGAAAAGATGGCCCAGCTTCCTAAAGGTCTCTTGGAACGCTTGCTGGAAATGGCTGACGCCCTCCTATACGAGTCCTACCTGGTTATTGAAGAAATTTATCGCAGCCAATCTATCCTGAGTTCTCTAGACTTGGTCGAAGTTCAAGGACTGTATTTCAAGAAAACTGGAGCTCCCCTGGAGCCACGAAAACTATCCCAAGATTTTTCTAAAAATATTTCTCTGTTAAATCTTGAAGTGAGGGAGGAGCAAGAAAGTTTTGCTAGAGAGGTTGGCTTGCTATTGAAAGATGAGCCTGTCTCATTAATTCAAGCACCGACAGGGATTGGGAAAACCTATGGCTATCTCTTATCCGCTTTATCTCAAGCCAAAGAGCGTCAAATTGTTCTTAGTGTTCCGACAAAGATTCTTCAAAATCAGATCATGGAAGAAGAAGGTAAACGTCTTAAGGATGTGTTCCATATAGATATTCATAGTTTAAAGGGACCACACAATTATCTGAAGTTGGATGCCTTTTATCGTTCCTTGCAGGAAAATGATGAAAATCGCTTATTTAGACGCTTTAAAATGCAACTCTTGGTCTGGCTGACTGAGACAGAGACAGGAGATTTTGATGAAATTGGTCAACTCTACCGTTACCAACATTTTCTAACAGATCTTCGTCATGACGGGAATTTATCATCTCAAAGCTTATTTGTGACGGAAGATTTTTGGAAACGTAGTCAAGAAAGGGCACAAACATGCAAGCTTTTAGTGACCAATCATGCCTATCTTGTAACCAGACTGGAAGATAATCCTGAATTTGTCAGCGACCGTTTATTGATTATTGATGAAGTTCAAAAGATATTGTTGGCTCTAGAAAATCTGCTTCAAGAGACCTACGATATCCAGTCTATTATCGATTTGCTTGATAAGGCTTTACTGGAGGAGCAAAATAAGGTTCAGCAACGAATACTAGAAAGTATTCGCTTTGAGTGCTTCTACTTGATAGAACAATTTCAGTCTGGAAAATCTAGGAAAAATATCTTAGATTCTCTTGCCAATCTCCACCAGTATTTTTCAGAATTAGAGGTAGAAGGCTTTGAGGAGCTGGTTCGCTATTTTACAGCTGACCGAGACTACTGGCTTGAAGCAATTGAAACGAGTCAAAAGAAAATTCAAATTTCTTCTACGAAATCAGGACGTATTCTCCTATCTTCTTTAGTACCTAATTCATGTCAAGTCTTGGGAGTATCGGCTACTCTTGAGATTAGTCAGAGAGTTTCTTTGGCAGACCTTTTGGGTTATCCTGAAGCTAAATTTGTCAAGGTTGAAGCTCATAAAAAACAGGATCAAGAAGTGGTCTTGGTCAAAGATTTTCCCCTGGTAACAGAAACCTCCTTAGAAGTTTATGCTCAAGAGGTAGCTGATCTGCTGATGGATGTTCAAGATTTCCAGCAACCGATTTTAGTTCTCTTTACTGCTAAAGACATGCTTCTAGCAGTATCGGATTTACTTCCAGTTAGCCACTTGGCCCAGTATAAAAATGGGGATGTTCATCAGCTTAAGAAACGCTTTGAAAAAGGTGAACAACAAATCCTGCTAGGTGCAGCAAGTTTCTGGGAGGGAGTTGATTTTTCAAGTCATCCTTTTGTGATTCAAGTTGTACCAAGACTACCTTTCCAAAATCCTCAAGAACCCTTGACGAAAAAGATCAATCAGGAACTGAATCAGGAAGGGAAAAATGCCTTTTATGATTATCAGTTGCCAATGGCCATTATTCGTTTAAAGCAAGCTTTGGGAAGAAGTATGAGACGCGAACACCAACGTTCCTTAACTCTTATTTTGGATAGGAGAATTGTCGGAAAGCGATATGGCAAACAAATTGTGACTTCTCTAGCAAAAGAAGCGACCGTTAAAACCGTCTCTCGATCCGAAGTTGATGAGGCTATTGATAAATTTTTAAATGAACTTTGATAAATAATATTGTATGAAAGTATAAGGTTAGTATATATGAAACGTTCTCTCGACTCTAGAGTCGATTATAGTTTGCTCCTGCCAGTATTTTTCCTACTGGTTATCGGCGTGGTGGCTATTTATATAGCTGTTAGTCATGATTATCCAAACAATATTCTGCCCATTTTAGGGCAGCAGGTCGCCTGGATCGCCTTGGGGCTTGTGATTGGTTTTGTGGTCATGCTCTTTAATACTGAATTTCTTTGGAAGGTTACACCCTTTCTATATATTTTAGGCTTGGGACTTATGGTTTTACCTATCGTCTTTTATAATCCAAGCTTAGTTGCATCAACAGGTGCCAAAAACTGGGTATCGGTAAATGGTGTTACCTTGTTCCAGCCGTCAGAATTTATGAAGATATCCTATATCCTCATGTTGGCTCGTGTGATTGTCCAGTTTACCAAAAAACATAAGGAATGGAGACGCACAGTTCCGCTGGACTTCTTGTTGATTTTCTGGATGATTCTCTTTACCATTCCAGTCCTAGTTCTTTTGGCACTTCAAAGTGACTTGGGGACGGCTTTGGTTTTTGTAGCCATTTTCTCAGGAATCGTTTTATTATCGGGGGTTTCTTGGAAAATTATTATCCCAGTATTTGTGACTGCTGTAACAGGAATTGCTGGTTTCTTAGCTATTTTTATCAGCAAGGACGGTCGGGCTTTTCTCCATCAACTGGGAATGCCGACCTACCAAATCAACCGTATTTTGGCTTGGCTCAATCCTTTTGACTTTGCCCAAACAACCACTTACCAACAGGCTCAAGGACAGATTGCCATTGGAAGCGGTGGCTTATTTGGACAAGGGTTTAATGCTTCGAATCTGCTTATTCCAGTTCGAGAGTCGGATATGATTTTCACGGTTATCGCAGAAGATTTTGGCTTTATTGGCTCTGTCCTTGTTATTGCCCTTTATCTCATGCTGATTTATCGTATGTTGAAGATTACTCTTAAATCAAATAATCAGTTCTACACCTATATTTCCACAGGTTTGATTATGATGTTACTCTTCCATATCTTTGAGAATATCGGTGCCGTGACAGGTTTGCTTCCTTTGACTGGGATTCCCTTGCCTTTTATTTCGCAAGGAGGATCGGCTATTATCAGTAATTTAATCGGTGTTGGCTTGCTTTTATCGATGAGTTACCAGACTAATCTAGCTGAAGAAAAGAGCGGAAAAGTTCCATTCAAACGGAAAAAGGTTGTATTAAAACAAATCAAATAAGGAGAAAATCATGGTAAAAGTAGCAGTTATGTTGGCTCAGGGCTTTGAAGAAATTGAAGCTTTGACAGTTGTGGATGTTTTGCGTCGTGCAAATATTACTTGTGATATGGTTGGTTTTGAAGAGCAAGTGACGGGTTCGCATGCAATCCAAGTAAGTGCAGACCGTGTTTTTGATGGTGATTTATCAGACTATGACATGATTGTTCTTCCTGGAGGTATGCCTGGTTCTGCACATTTGCGCGATAATCAGGCCTTGATTCAAGAGTTGCAAAGCTTTGAACGAGAAGGGAAGAAACTGGCAGCCATTTGTGCGGCGCCAATTGCCCTCAATCAAGCAGGGCTATTGAAAAACAAGCAGTACACTTGCTATGATGGCGTTCAAGAGCAAATCTTTGATGGTCAATATGTAAAGGAAACAGTAGTGGTAGATGGTCATTTGATAACCAGTCGAGGCCCCTCAACAGCCCTTGCCTTTGCCTACGAGTTGGTGGAGCAATTAGGAGGAGACGCAGAGACTTTACGAACAGGAATGCTCTATCGAGATGTCTTTGGTAAAAATCAGTAAAACGGGAGTCAAACTCTCGTTTTTTATGTGGAAAACTCAGGGAAATCATCGCTTTTTTCATAAAAAAATGCTATAATGAAGGGTATGAAATATCACGATTATATCTGGGATTTAGGTGGAACTTTACTGGATAATTACGAAACTTCAACAGCTGCATTTGTTGAAACATTGGCATTGTATGGCATCACACAAGACCATGACAGTGTCTATCAGGCTTTAAAGGTTTCTACTGATTTTGCGATTGAGACATTCGCTCCCAACTTAGAGAATTTTTTAGAAAAATATAAGGAAAATGAAGCCAGAGAGCTTGAACATCCGATTTTGTTTGATGGAGTTTCTGATTTATTGAAAGATATCTCCAATCAAGGTGGCCGTCATTTTTTGGTTTCTCATCGAAATGATCAGGTCTTGGAAATTTTAGAAAAAACCTCTATAGCAGCTTATTTTACAGAAGTGGTGACTTCTAACTCAGGCTTTAAGAGAAAACCAGATCCTGAATCCATGATTTATTTAAGAGAAAAATATCAAATTAGTTCAGGCCTTGTCATTGGTGATCGACCGATTGATATCGAAGCCGGGCAAGCTGCAGGACTAGCTACCCACTTGTTTACCAGTATCGTGAATTTAAGACAAGTATTAGACAAGTAAGAAAAAGGAATAAGATGACAGAAGAAATCAAAAATCTGAAGGCACAAGATTATGATGCCAGTCAAATTCAAGTTTTAGAGGGCTTAGAGGCTGTTCGTATGCGTCCAGGGATGTATATCGGGTCAACTTCAAAAGAAGGTCTTCACCATCTAGTCTGGGAAATTGTTGATAACTCAATTGACGAGGCCTTGGCAGGATTTGCTAGCCATATTCAAGTCTTTATTGAGCCAGATAATTCGATTACAGTTGTTGATGATGGACGTGGTATCCCAGTCGATATTCAGGAAAAAACAGGTCGACCTGCCGTTGAGACTGTCTTTACTGTTCTTCACGCTGGAGGAAAGTTTGGCGGTGGCGGATATAAGGTCTCAGGTGGTCTTCACGGAGTGGGGTCCTCAGTTGTTAACGCCCTTTCAACTCAATTAGATGTTCATGTCCACAAAAATGGTAAGATTCATTACCAAGAATACCGTCGTGGTCATGTTGTCGCAGACCTTGAGGTGGTTGGAGATACGGATAAAACTGGAACAACAGTTCACTTTATACCGGATCCAGAAATTTTCACTGAAACAACAACTTTTGATTTTGATAAATTAAATAAACGGATTCAAGAGTTGGCCTTTCTAAATCGTGGTCTTCAAATCTCCATCACAGATAAGCGTGAGGGGCTAGAACAAACTAAGCATTACCACTATGAAGGTGGGATTGCTAGCTACGTTGAATATATCAACGAGAACAAGGATGTTATCTTTGATACACCAATTTACACAGATGGTGAAATGGATGATATCACGGTTGAAGTAGCCATGCAGTACACAACGGGTTACCATGAAAATGTCATGAGTTTCGCCAATAATATTCATACCCATGAAGGTGGAACGCATGAACAAGGTTTCCGTACAGCCTTGACACGTGTTATCAACGATTATGCTCGTAAAAATAAGTTACTGAAAGACAATGAAGACAACCTAACAGGGGAAGATGTTCGTGAAGGATTAACTGCTGTTATCTCAGTTAAACACCCAAATCCACAGTTTGAAGGACAAACCAAGACCAAATTGGGAAATAGCGAAGTGGTCAAGATTACCAATCGCCTCTTCAGTGA
Organism: Streptococcus mitis; assembly: GCA_946190205.1. Lineage (GTDB taxonomy): Bacteria > Bacillota > Bacilli > Lactobacillales > Streptococcaceae > Streptococcus > Streptococcus mitis_DI. The sequence continues at coordinate 312,815 of CAMHZO010000001.1, forward strand.
TGCCTTCTCTGATTTCCTTATGGAGAATCCTCAAATTGCAAAACGCATTGTAGAAAAAGGAATTCTGGCTGCTAAGGCTCGTGTGGCTGCCAAGCGTGCGCGTGAAGTCACTCGTAAAAAATCTGGTTTGGAAATTTCCAACCTTCCAGGTAAACTAGCGGACTGTTCTTCTAACAATCCTGCAGAAACAGAACTCTTCATTGTCGAAGGAGATTCAGCTGGTGGGTCAGCCAAATCTGGTCGTAACCGTGAATTTCAAGCTATCCTTCCAATTCGCGGTAAGATTTTGAACGTTGAAAAGGCAAGTATGGATAAGATTCTAGCTAACGAAGAAATTCGTAGTCTTTTCACTGCGATGGGAACAGGATTTGGTGCAGAATTTGATGTTTCAAAAGCTCGTTACCAAAAACTTGTTTTGATGACCGATGCCGATGTCGATGGAGCCCACATTCGTACTCTTCTTTTAACCTTGATTTATCGTTATATGAAACCAATCCTAGAAGCTGGTTATGTTTATATCGCCCAACCTCCAATCTATGGTGTCAAGGTTGGAAGCGAGATTAAAGAATATATCCAGCCAGGAGCAGACCAAGAAATTAAACTCCAAGAAGCCTTAGCCCGCCACAGTGAAGGTCGTGCCAAACCAACTATTCAGAGGTATAAAGGTCTTGGTGAAATGGACGATCATCAGTTATGGGAAACAACCATGGATCCCGAGCATCGCTTGATGGCTAGAGTTTCTGTGGATGATGCTGCAGAAGCAGATAAAATCTTTGATATGTTGATGGGGGATCGAGTAGAGCCTCGTCGTGAATTTATCGAAGAAAATGCCGTCTATAGTACACTTGATGTCTAAAAAATCGGGAGAAGTAGTTCCCTTGGTCTAAAAAATATGATATAATCATTACGATTGTTTCAAGTAAAAAAGGAGTTTAATATGTCTGATAGTCTAGTAGTATATCTTATAATTGCAATTGCAATTATATTGCTGATTTCATATGCTATAGCAATTTATGTACGGAAACGCAATGAAAGTAAATTAGCAATTTTAGAAGAGAAAAAAGAAGAGCTGTACAATCTTCCAGTTAATGATGAAGTTGAAGCTGTAAAAAATATGCACTTGATTGGACAAAGTCAAGTGACTTTCCGTGAATGGAACCAAAAATGGGTTGACCTATCTCTTAACTCTTTTGCCGATATCGAAAATAATCTTTTCGAGGCAGAAGGTTATAACAATTCATTCCGTTTTTTTAAGGCTAGTCATCAAATTGACCAAATCGAGAGCCAAATTACCTTGATTGAAGAAGATATTGCGGCAATTCGCAATGCCTTGGCAGATTTGGAGAAACAAGAATCTAAAAACAGCGGTCGTGTTCTTCATACCTTGGACTTGTTTGAAGAGTTGCAACACCGAGTGGCTGATCATTCTGAAGAATATGGCCAAGGTTTATCTGAAATCGAAAAACAATTGGAAAATATCCAATCAGAGTTTTCTCAGTTTGTTACTTTGAACACTTCAGGTGACCCAGTAGAAGCTGCTGTGATTTTGGATAATGCTGAAAATCATATCTTGGCTTTGAGTCACATTGTTGACCGCCTGCCAGCGATTGTAAAAACATTATCTAAAGAGCTACCTGATCAATTGGAAGATTTGGAGGATGGTTACCGTAAGCTTTTAGATGCTAACTATCATTTTGCTGAAACGGATATTGAATCTCGCTTCCAATTGCTTTATGAATCTTTGAAGAAAAACCACGAAAATATTGCACAATTAGAGTTGGATAATGCTGAGTATGAAAATACTCAAGTTCAAGAAGAAATCAATTCACTCTATGATATCTTTACACGAGAAATCGCTGCTCAAAAAGTAGTAGAAGGCTTAGTTGCAACTCTTCCTACATATTTGAAACACATGAAAGATAGTAATGCTGTTTTAGTGGAAGATATTCAACGATTGAGTAACAATTACCTACTATCTGAAACGGATGTTAGTCATGTTCATAGATTACAAGCTGAGTTAGAATCTTTAGAAGAATCTGTATTGGAACTAACTTCTGAACAAGAGGAACATTCTGAACCTTATTCATTCCTTGAAGAACGTTTGGAAAACTTACAAGCTACTTTGAAGGAAATTGAAGATGAACAAGTTGAGGTTAGTCAACGTCTTGCTCAGATTGAAAAAGATGATATCAATGCTCGCCAGAAGGCAAATGTTTATGTTAATCGTCTTCACACAATTAAGAGATATATGGAAAAACGCAATCTTCCAGGTATTCCTCAGAATTTCTTACAGTTGTTCTTTACAGCAAGTAACCATACTGAAGAGTTGATGGCTGAACTAGAAGAAGCTCGGGTCAATATAGAAGCTGTGAACCGGATGCTTGAAATTGCAACAAATGATATGGAAGCACTTGAAGAAGAAACATATAATATTGTTCAATATGCAACGTTGACAGAACAATTGCTACAGTATTCGAACCGTTATCGCTCATTTGATGAACGAATTCAAGAAGCTTTTAATGAATCATTAGAAATTTTTGAAAAAGAATTTGATTATCATGCTTCATTTGATAAGATTTCGCAAGCTTTGGAAGTTGCAGAACCAGGTGTAACCAACCGTTTTGTCACTTCATACGAAAAAACACGTGAGACGATTCGTTTCTAACATAATAAAAAAGATTTGGTTCTGTGATAAGCAGCACCAAATTTTTTTTATTTATTTATAGTTTTTAAAAATGCCCAGTTACCAATTGATTTTGACCCATATTCTAAGTCCATATGGTCCAGTAATACATAATCGTTTTTTTCGTAGAATGAGGTATTTCTAGCTGTACTAGTTATGAGTCCCAAGTGTTTACAGCCTTTTGATTTGACATAAGGTTCAATCCCTTGTGTCAGAAAAGTACTGCCTATTCCCCGCCCCTTACTTTCTATATTGACAGCTAAAGCCATCAAATACCAATCAAACTCCCCTGATTGTTCTAAATGCTTTTTGGAACGTTTTACAAAGTCAAAGTATTTAAGGAGATTTTGTGGTCGAATGTAGCGAAAAATGTTTGTTCCTCCATTTCGTAGATAGGATAGTATACAGAAATCTTTTTGTTGCAAAAGGGCGACTGCAAGTAAGTCTCCATCCTGTTCCGCAATTAAACAGTTTCCCTTCTTAATATAGACTCTAGTAAGCAGAATTTGCAACGTTTCTACAAAAGCAGGATAGGAGTCAGGTTTCTTCAAATCATCAGTTATAATCGTTAAAAAGGGATAGTCAAGAAAGGAATTGGCTAATAATTTTCCAATTTTTTCGCTTTCTTCAATTCTTGCCTCTCTATATATGATGTCTCCCATGTTTGTCTCCTTAATTATCTACAAAATCTTGTATGACAAGATTTTATAGATAAAAAATTGGAGATGATTTAAAAAGCTAAATAAACCTAATTTTGTTCCATAAGGTTCAAAGCACTTTCTAATCTCTCCAAGATTTTATTTGGTTGGAATCGAAATTCCAATTAATTTTTCTGAATAGAGGGTTTTGATATTGGCCTCATCAATAGAGTCCTTATCAATTTTACGTTTCAAGAAAAATTCTTGAATAGCTTCGATTTCAGGTTCTCGAATAGCGCGGTGTTTGTTTGAGATGAGGATTTCATAGTGAAGCGGAGCTTGGGTAAAAATAACATCGGTATTCCCTGCAGAATAGACCTCAACAAGGGTTGCGTCTGTACTTTCTAGCTGGCTTTTAACAAGTTGCGAGTGTGAGTTTGTCGTATTGATTAGCTTCATAACATTTCCTCCGATTTTCTAATTCTATTATAGCACTTTTTGAATAAAGTGGCTGGATTTAGTCAATCTTATGCTGTTTTTTCCATGATTGGATTGCCCATTTATGGCTACCACGTTTGAGATTTTCAATAGCTTCATCAATAGGGAACCAGGCAATATGATTAAAGTCTTCTAGTGGCTTTTGCACTTCTTTGAAAGAAGTTGCTTCATAGAGGTAGGCAGGATTGTAGTAGTAGGTGTCACGATGACGAGAGTAGAAATATTCGTCAGCTTGTCCGTAATAGGCACCAATTTCAGCTGTGAAGCCAAGCTCTTCAATCAATTCACGTTTTAGGGCTTCCTGATGGTTCTCACCAGCTTCAATTTCGCCACCTGGTAGGAACCAAGCGCCATTGGGTGCTTGAACAAGAACAATTTGTTTTTGTTCAGCATCAGGTATAACTGCATATACGCCATAGCGTGAAACATAGTCTGTATTCGCTTTTTTTTCTCCGAAAGTTGGGTTTGCCATTGCATTTTCCTCATTATCTATTATCTTTATTATTATCTTAATGGACAAAGGCCTAGCTGTCAAGAATTTATAGTTATTTTAGTAAAAAGGAGCAGAAAATTTTCATTTTCTACTCCTTTTCTATAGGATTTATACTTCTTTTTCAGAAGTCTTTACTTCAGCTTTTTTGGCAGATTTGATTTGAATGTTACCCTTGCTGGTCATCACTGCCTTGAGGTCTTTTTCGCTTGGATTTTCAAGGTAGTAGTCAGTGATTGCGTCCTCAATATAGTCTTGAATAGTACGACGAAGTGGGCGTGCTCCCATTTTTGGATCATAACCAAGGTCAACCAATTTTTCCTTGACCTTGTCGGTTACATCCAAATGAATGTTGTTGCTAGAAAGACGTTTGTTAACATCTGCAAGCATAAGCTCGACAATCTGAAGGAGGTTATCTTTGCTGAGAGCCTTAAATTCGATAATACCATCAAAACGGTTCATAAACTCTGGGCTAAAGAAGTTACCGAGTTCACCAAGAACAGAGTTGGTACGTCCTTCTCTAGCAGCACCAAATCCAACGCTAGCTTCTGCCTTACCTGTACCTGCATTTGAAGTCATGATGATGATGGCGTCCTTGAAGCTAACGGTACGTCCTTGTCCATCTGTTAAACGACCATCGTCCAAGACCTGGAGGAACATATGCATGACATCTGGATGGGCTTTCTCTACTTCATCCAAGAGAATAAGAGAGTAGGGATTGCGGCGGACTTTTTCAGTTAATTGCCCAGCCTCGTCATAGCCGACATAACCTGGAGGGGCACCGACTAATTTCGCCACACTGTGTTTTTCCATATATTCACTCATATCAAAGCGAATCATGCTGTCAGCAGAACCAAAGAGTTCGATAGCTAATTGTTTGGAAAGTTCTGTCTTACCGACTCCAGTTGGCCCAACGAAAAGGAAACTTCCGATTGGGCGGTTAGGGGTACCGAGACCGACACGATTACGGCGAATAGCCTTGGCAATCTTATCGACAGCATCATCTTGTCCAATAACATGAGACTTGAGGTCTTCGGCTAGATGGATGAGTTGAGATTGTTCTTTCTCTTTTAAATCACCAACAGGAATATTGGTTTTCTGCTCGATAATGTGCTCAATGGTTTTCTCACTAATGATAGGAGTATCTTGGTCTGTGACCTTTTTCTTTTGCATTTCCTTATACTTGGCAATCTGGTCACGGAAGTAGGCGGCCTTCTCAAAATCTTCTTCTCGTGTAGCTTGAGATTTAAGATTTTCAGCCTCAATCAAGCGCTGATCGATTACTTTAGGATCCACAAAATTCAAGGTCAAGTTCATCTTAGAACCAGCTTCATCTAGGAGGTCAATGGCCTTGTCAGGCAAGAAGCGATCTTGGATGTAGCGATTGGACAGAGTTGCAGCTGCTTCAATTGCAGCATCGGTATACTGAACGTGGTGGTAGTCTTCGTATTTCTTTTGAATGCCTTTGAGGATAGTAATTGTTTCCTCCACTGTTGGTTCATCCACTTTAACAGGTTGCATACGACGCTCTAGGGCTGCATCTTTTTCAATGATACGGTATTCATTGAGGGTAGTAGCACCGACCAATTGCAGCTCTCCACGAGCAAGGGCGGGCTTGAGGATATTTCCTGCATCCATATTGCCATCGCCCGCAGAACCAGCACCGACAATTTCATGGATTTCATCGATAAAGAGGATGATGTCCTCACGTTTGCGAATTTCTTCCATGAGTTTTTGCATGCGTTCTTCAAATTGTCCACGGATACCCGTTCCTTGAACTAAGCTAACCACATCCAGACGGATGACTTGTTTTCCTTGTAGTTTATGGGGAACATCTCCATCAACTATTTTCTGAGCTAGACCTTCGACAACGGCAGTTTTTCCGACACCTGGTTCACCGATAAGAACAGGATTATTCTTGGTTCTGCGATTGAGAATTTCTATGACACGGATAATCTCATCGTCGCGCCCAATAACGGGGTCAATATCTCCACGACGGGCAATTTCAGTTACGTTGATACCAAATTCTTCCAGTAGGCCTTTTTCTTGGCTTGGTGGAGGAGTTTGAGCAGGTCCACGATTTTGGGAACCATAACCGCCATTTCCACCGTAACCTCCACCTGATTGGGTTGGGGGAGTCGGAGGAGTATTGTTAGAAGGCCTGAAATTGTTTAGGTCATTGAAGAAATCACCAAAGGGATCAAAGTCACGATTGTTCAGATCCGTAATACCTTTAAAGAGGCTATTGTTAGGATCTGTCTTGATAATCTTATAGCAGTTTTGACAGAGGTCAATTTGTTTTTGCTTTCCATTGAGATTGGTATAAAGATGAATCGTTGAGTCATTGATTTTACAGTTTTGACAAAGCATACATCTACCTCATTTCTTTATTTAGCCTGACCTGTTTAATGGTCAAAAATAGTCAAATTTCTATACTCTCATTATAACAGGATTGGGGTGTAAAGCAAGTAAAAAGATTGCAGCTTTGAGAAGTTGTTACAATGAAGAACTTTGTGGATTTGGACTATAAAAAAATCCTATTTGTGAGACAAAAAGGATTTTGGTTAGACATGCAGGGTGTAATCCCAGCTTGTTTTGTATTAGTAAAGAAGTTCGTAAATTTCCATTGCAATCAAGTCAATGCTATCAAACGTATAAGTTTCGCGAGCTTCGACATCACGAAGGGTAAAGATTGAGCCGTTTTCTTCGTCGTGACTGTATGCAACTTCTGCAACAACAACTCCTTCGCGTTCAAAATTACGTTTTAAATTTCCGCCGTCTTTTGCCATTGCTTCAAGGCGGTTGATGATTCTAACCAAATGTGATTCCATTTTGATTCTCCTTCATTTCTTATCGTTACTATTTTACCATAAAGGAGGCCAACTTGCCTAGAAAAAACTAAGATTTCTCGCTAATTCTACTAGCTTAAAGTTTTTTTGAATAAATTAGACAAAAGATTTGAATTTTAATTCAATTGATGTTATAATCATACAGTATTCTATTTTAGAAAGCAGTGTGACTATGAATTTTTCTTTTTTACCTAAGTATTTACCTTATTTTAACTATGGGGCTGTTGTGACGGTTCTCATTTCTATCTGTGTTGTCTTTTTGGGAACTATTTTGGGTGTTGTCTTGGCTTTTGGGCAACGTTCAAAGTTTAAACCGCTTGTTTGGCTAGCCAACTTGTACGTTTGGATTTTCCGCGGGACGCCAATGATGGTTCAGATTATGATTGCCTTTGCTCTTATGCATATCAATGCTCCGACTATTCAGGTTGGGATTTTAGGTGTTGACCTTTCTCGTCTGATTCCAGGGATTTTGATTATTTCTATGAACAGTGGTGCTTATGTTTCTGAGACTGTTCGGGCTGGGATTAATGCGGTTCCTAAGGGGCAGTTAGAGGCGGCCTATTCTTTAGGGATTCGTCCTAAAAATGCGATGCGCTATGTGATTTTGCCACAAGCTATCAAAAATATTTTGCCAGCATTGGGGAACGAATTTATCACTATTATCAAGGATAGTTCCCTCTTATCAGCTATCGGTGTTATGGAGTTGTGGAATGGAGCTACAACAGTTTCTACAACAACCTATCTACCTTTAACACCACTTTTATTTGCAGCCTTTTACTACTTGATTATGACCTCTATTTTGACAGTAGCCTTGAAAGCTTTTGAAAAACGAATGGAACAAGGAGATAAAAAATAATGACAGAGACCTTGATAAAAATTGAAAATTTACATAAATCTTTTGGAAAGAATGAAGTATTGAAGGGCATCAACCTCGAGATTAAAAGAGGAGAAGTTGTCGTTATCATTGGTCCTTCAGGGAGCGGGAAATCTACCTTGCTTCGCTCTATGAATTTGTTGGAAGAAGCGACCAAGGGGAAGGTTATCTTTGAGGGAGTCGATATTACGGACAAGAAGAATGACCTCTTTGCCATGCGTGAGAAGATGGGCATGGTTTTCCAACAATTTAATCTCTTTCCTAATATGACTGTGATGGAAAATATTACCTTGTCTCCTATCAAGACCAAAGGTGAAAGTAAGGAAGTTGCAGAGAAGAGAGCTAAGGAGCTTTTGGAAAAAGTTGGCTTACCAGATAAGGCAACTGCTTATCCACAGAGTTTGTCAGGTGGCCAGCAACAGCGGATTGCTATTGCGCGTGGCTTAGCTATGGAACCAGATGTTTTGCTCTTTGACGAGCCAACTTCAGCCCTGGACCCTGAAATGGTAGGTGAAGTGTTGGCTGTTATGCAAGACCTAGCCAAGTCAGGAATGACCATGGTTATCGTAACACATGAGATGGGATTTGCTCGTGAGGTGGCAGACCGTGTCATCTTTATGGCAGACGGTGTGGTTGTTGAAGACGGAACACCTGAACAGATTTTTGAACAAACTCAAGAACAACGGACTAAAGACTTCTTGAGTAAGGTTTTATAAGTTAGCTTTGTTTAGCTATTTGTAGCCAACTTTACATATAAAATATAGATTAATGAAAAGCTCGAACCGAGCTTTTTCTTATAGTTTGAAACTATAAGATAGCCTAGGAAAGAAGTGTTAGAGGGGATTAGCAGTTTTTGGTATAATGGAAGATATTTGAAAGAAAAGAGAAGTGATATGACACAGATTATTGATGGGAAGGCTCTGGCAGCTAAGTTACAAGGACAGTTGGCTGAAAAGACTGAAAAATTAAAGGAAGAGACAGGTTTAGTACCTGGTTTGGTAGTGATTTTGGTTGGGGATAATCCAGCAAGCCAAGTCTATGTTCGTAACAAGGAGAGGTCAGCCCTTGCGGCTGGTTTCCGTAGTGAAGTTGTGCGAGTTCCAGATACCATTACTCAAGAGGAATTGTTAGACTTGATTGCCAAATACAATCAAGATCCAGCTTGGCATGGAATTTTGGTCCAGTTACCATTACCAAAACATATTGATGAAGAGGCGGTTCTATTGGCCATTGATCCAGAAAAGGATGTGGATGGTTTCCATCCCCTAAACATGGGACGTCTCTGGTCTGGTCATCCAGTCATGATTCCTTCTACACCTGCAGGAATTATGGAAATGTTTCATGAATATGGGATTGACTTGGAAGGTAAAAATGCGGTCGTCATTGGTCGTTCCAATATCGTTGGAAAACCTATGGCCCAGCTTCTTTTGGCAAAGAATGCGACAGTGACTTTGACCCACTCACGGACTCATAATCTTGCCAAGGTGGCTGCTAAAGCAGATATTCTGGTTGTTGCAATCGGTCGTGCTAAGTTTGTGACTGCTGACTTTGTAAAACCTGGTGCGGTTGTCATCGATGTCGGGATGAACCGCGATGAAAATGGTAAGCTCTGTGGGGATGTTGATTATGAGGCAGTTGCCCCACTTGCTAGCCATATTACGCCAGTTCCTGGAGGTGTAGGTCCTATGACCATTACTATGCTGATGGAGCAAACTTATCAAGCAGCACTCCGGACATTGGATAGAAAATAAGAGAAAAATTTTCTGAGGAAAGTGTATTTTCTATAGCTATATCTAAAATGGCAGAAATGAATATTAAATTTTAGAAATAAGTTTATAAAAGGAGGTATGCGCCTCCTTTTTGTTGTATAATAAATGCGAGAGGAAAAAAGATGAAAGTGATTGATCAAACCTTACTAGAAAAAGTCATTATTGAACGTTCTCGTACCAGTCATAAAGGAGACTATGGTTGTTTGCTGTTGCTGGGTGGGACTTATCCTTATGGTGGTGCTATCATCATGGCTACTTTGGCAGCTGTTAAAAGTGGAGCTGGTTTGGTGTCTGTTGGAACAGATAGGGAAAATATCTCGGCTTTGCACAGTCATTTACCTGAGGCTATGGCCTTTTCTCTTCAAGACCAGCAATTGTTAAAAGAGCAATTGGAGAAGGCAGAAGTTGTTTTGCTGGGACCTGGTTTACGAGACGATGCTTTTGGAGAAGAACTAGTAAAACAGGTCTTTGCTGGCTTAAAACAGAATCAGATTTTGATTGTAGACGGAGGGGCCTTAACCATCCTTGCTAGAACTAGATTATCATTTCCTTCGTGTCAGCTTATCTTAACTCCCCACCAAAAAGAATGGGAAAAACTGTCTGGAATTACTATTGAAAAGCAAAACGAAGATACAACAGCTAGTGCCCTGACTTCTTTCCCTCAAGGAACAATTTTGGTAGAAAAAGGTCCAGCTACTCGTATTTGGCAAGCTGGCCAATCTGATTATTACCAGTTACAGGTTGGCGGTCCCTATCAGGCGACTGGGGGAATGGGAGATACTCTTGCTGGAATGATTGCAGGATTTGCAGGCCAATTCCGACAGGCCAGTCTCTACGAACGTGTGGCAGTAGCAACCCATCTTCATTCAGCCATAGCCCAAGAACTAGCTCAAGAACATTATGTGGTCTTGCCGACGGAAATCAGCTCTTATCTGCCCAAAATAATAAAAAAAATATCTCAAAAAGGCACCTGATCGTTTCAGGCGCCTTTATATCTTTTAGAAAAATCCTTTAATCTTTCCAACGAGGCCATCTAGACCTTCTGAACCAGAAATCAACTGCTGAGCTTGGGAGAAGTATTCTCCAAGCTGTTCTTGATTTTCTGCAACAAATGTTTTTGCAGCTTCAAAATCTTTTGTCTCGATTAGTTCTTTTACTTGATTAAACAAATCTAATGGGTTCATCTTATTTCTCCTTTTCTGTACTTACCTATTTAATCATCTTTATGATAAAAAATCAACTTTAATTTTTAAAGAGCTTTCGAAATCTAGATTTGGGAATTTTTGATCTGTATACAAGCATGGAGAAAGAAAATTAGAAATCATAGATAAAAATGTTCGGTTTTTTTCAGTGTATCCATGAAATAAAAAGTGATACATGTTATAATAAAGTTAGCTCTTTAATGGAGGTGTTTGAGTGGAAAATCTGAAGAAAATGGCAGGTATCAAGGCTGCTGAATTTGTCAATGATGGCATGGTTGTCGGACTGGGAACGGGGTCTACTGCCTATTATTTCGTAGAAGAAATCGGTCGTCGTATCAAGGAAGAAGGCTTGCAGATTACAGCTGTAACGACTTCTAGTGTGACCAGTAAACAGGCTGAAGGTCTTAATATCCCGCTCAAGTCTATTGACCAAGTAGACTTTGTCGATGTGACAGTCGACGGGGCGGATGAAGTGGATGGTCAGTTTAATGGAATCAAAGGCGGTGGTGGTGCCCTTCTGATGGAGAAAGTTGTCGCAACGCCTTCAAAAGAATACATTTGGGTGGTGGATGAAAGCAAGCTAGTAGACAAACTAGGTGCTTTTAAATTGCCAGTAGAAGTGGTTCAGTATGGCGCAGAACAGGTCTTTCGTCGTTTTGAGCGAGCTGGCTACAAACCAAGTTTCCGTGAAAAAGACGGCCAACGTTTTGTGACCGATATGCAGAATTTTATCATTGACCTTGCTTTGGATGTCATTGAAGATCCAATTGCTTTCGGACAAGAATTGGACCATGTGGTTGGCGTCGTGGAGCACGGCTTATTCAACCAAATGGTGGATAAGGTCATCGTTGCTGGACGAGACGGGGTTCAGATTTTAACTTCAACAAAAGCAAGATAACTAAAATAATAAGGAGATACACTATGTCAAAATTTAATCGTATTCACTTGGTGGTATTAGATTCTGTAGGAATCGGTGCTGCACCAGATGCTAATAACTTTGTCAATGCAGGGGTTCCAGATGGAGCTTCTGACACATTAGGACACATTTCAAAAGCAGTTGGTTTGAATGTCCCAAACATGGCTAAAATTGGTCTTGGAAATATTCCTCGAGAAACTCCTCTTAAGACTGTTCCAGCTGAAAGCAATCCAACAGGATATGCAACAAAATTGGAAGAAGTATCTCTTGGTAAGGATACCATGACTGGACACTGGGAAATCATGGGCCTTAACATTACAGAACCTTTCGATACTTTCTGGAATGGATTCCCAGAAGAAATCTTGACAAAAATTGAAGAATTCTCAGGACGCAAGGTCATTCGTGAAGCTAACAAACCTTACTCAGGTACAGCCGTTATCGATGACTTTGGACCACGCCAGATGGAAACTGGGGAGTTGATTATCTATACTTCAGCTGACCCTGTTTTGCAAATTGCTGCCCACGAAGACATCATTCCTCTGGATGAATTGTATCGTATCTGTGAATACGCTCGTTCGATTACCCTTGAGCGCCCAGCCCTTCTAGGTCGCATCATTGCTCGTCCATATGTTGGTGAGCCAGGTAACTTTACTCGTACAGCAAACCGTCGTGACTTGGCCGTATCTCCATTTGCACCAACTGTTTTGGATAAACTCAATGAAGCAGGTATCGATACTTATGCTGTTGGTAAAATCAATGATATCTTTAACGGTGCGGGTATCAACCATGATATGGGTCACAACAAGTCAAACAGCCACGGAATTGATACACTATTGAAGACCATGGGTCTTGCTGAGTTTGAAAAAGGATTCTCATTCACAAACTTGGTGGACTTTGATGCCCTTTACGGCCACCGCCGCAATGCTCACGGTTACCGTGATTGCTTGCATGAGTTTGATGAGCGCTTGCCTGAAATTATCGCAGCCATGAGAGAGAACGACCTTCTCTTGATTACTGCGGACCATGGAAATGACCCAACGTATGCAGGAACAGACCACACTCGTGAATATATTCCATTATTGGCCTACAGCCCTGCCTTTAAAGGAAATGGTGTCATTCCTATCGGACATTTTGCAGATATCTCAGCGACAGTTGCGGATAACTTTGGTGTTGAAACTGCCATGATTGGGGAAAGTTTCTTAGATAAATTGGTATAAGATGACGCGATATGCTTTACTTGTTCGGGGCATTAATGTCGGTGGGAAAAATAAAGTTGTCATGGCGGAGCTTCGGCAAGAACTGACAGAGTTGGGACTGGAAAAAGTTGAAACCTACATCAACAGTGGCAATATTTTCTTTACTTCGACAGCTCCCAAAGCCCAATTGGTTGAAAAGTTAGAGGCTTTCTTTGCAGTCCATTATCCATTTATTCAGAGTTTTTCTTTGCTGAGTCAGGAAGATTATGAAGAAGAGCTGAAGAATCTGCCAGATTGGTGGACCAAAGATTTGGCACGAAAGGATGTCCTCTTTTACACGGAGGGCTTGGATGTGGCTCAAGTCATTGAGACAGTTGAAAGTTTGGAACTGGAAGATGAAGTCGTTCATTTTGGAAGACTTGGGATTTTCTGGGGGAAATTCTCTGAAGAATCATACTACGAAACAGCCTATCACAAATACTTACTCAAGATGCCTTTCTACCGCCAAATCACCATTCGTAATGCTAAAACTTTTGACAAAATCGGTCAAATGCTAAAAAACTAATAAAGGAGACACACAATGACATTTTTAGATAAGATCAATGAAACAGCTGCCTTCCTGAAAGACAAGGGAATCCAAGCACCTGAGTTCGGTCTAATCCTTGGATCAGGACTTGGAGAATTGGCAGAAGAAATCAAAAATCCAGTTGTAGTAGACTATGCAGATATTCCCAACTGGGGTCGTTCAACAGTAGTCGGTCACGCTGGTAAATTGGTATATGGAGAACTTGCAGGTCGCAAGGTCTTGGCTCTTCAAGGTCGTTTCCATTTCTACGAGGGAAATCCTCTTGAAGTCGTGACTTTCCCAGTACGTGTGATGAAAGTTCTCGGATGTGAAGGTGTCATTGTAACCAATGCAGCTGGCGGTATTGGATTTGGTCCTGGTACTTTGATGGCTATCTCAGACCATATCAATATGACGGGGCAAAACCCATTGATGGGTGAAAACTTGGATGATTTTGGTCCACGTTTCCCAGATATGTCTAAAGCCTACACACCAGAATACCGTGCTACTGCCCATGAAGTGGCTAAGAAACTTGGTATCAAGCTTGATGAAGGTGTCTATATCGGTGTTACTGGTCCGACATATGAAACACCTGCAGAGATTCGTGCCTATAAGACACTTGGAGCAGATGCAGTTGGTATGTCTACTGTTCCTGAAGTTATTGTTGCAGCTCACTCTGGCTTGAAAGTTCTAGGAATTTCATGTATTACTAACCATGCTGCAGGTTTCCAAGAAGAACTTAACCACGAAGAAGTTGTAGAAGTAACCGAACGTGTCAAAGGTGATTTCAAAGGCTTGCTTAAAGCGATTCTTGCAGAATTGTAATCATGTTGATAGAATTGAGGAGAATTTTTCGAAAAATCCCTTATAATTTTAGATTATTCATAGCAGTAATTCTACAAGGAATAGTTTCGGGTTTATCTGGTATATTTCTCCATTATCTTTTAGAGATAGTAGAGAGTCTAGCTTTTGGTCAGTCAGAGCATCATAGTGGATTTTTGACAGATGGAGTTTCCTCCTCACGGATAGGACTAAGTTTAATAATCGTGGGTCTTGGCTCATCCTTGGTCTGGTATTTCTTGCAAAAAGGGTCGAAGATTTATTCCATCAAAGCTCAGATGAAGGATGAGGCTTCACAATACAAGCTTCATTTTCTAAAACAGCTATTTCATTCAATTTGGCAGATTATTGCAGTTGGAGGGGGAGCCCCTATTGGCAAAGAAGCTGCACCACGAGAGATTGGAACTCTATTTGCAGGACCAATTGGAAAAATATGTATAGTGTCTATGAAGGATCGTATCTTTCTCCTTGCTTGTGGTGCTGGTGCTGGTTTAGCTGCTGTCTATCAGGTTCCATTAACAAGTGTCTTCTTTGTTTTTGAAACCCTAGGAATTGCTCTATCTATTAAACGATTTGTCTTAGTCGGTTTGACTACTTATGTCTCAACCTATATAGCAGGTTTGGTTATTTCAGATCAGGCTCTCTACCAGATTACATCGATCACATGGTCATTAAAGGAAATATGGATTATTCCCTTATTACTTCTTTTCTTAACCCCACCAGCTTGGCTTTTTGGTCGTTTAAGTAAGGCAGCGTCTTCAAACAGAATAAAAGATAAACGAATACTTCTCACATTGCCTACAGCTTTTCTTTTTCTTATTGGATTAGCAAGTTATTTTCCACATCTACTTGGAAATGGACGTATGATGGCTCAGGAAGTATTGAATGGTAGCAATGGCAAAACAGTATTCCTTTTGTTTATCTTAAAAGCATTAGTTGTTCTTATTACTCTGTGGGCAGGGGCCTATGGTGGTACACTTACGCCATCTTTTGCCTTGGGGATGGCTGGAGCTGCTCTCTTTGGAATGATTCTAGGTGGAGATAGCCAGCCAAGCATTTTGCTTTTGGGATCGGTTTGCTTTTTGTCTGTGACCTTGAGGGCGCCCATTTCTGCAACCGGATTAGTTATAGGTTTCACTGGGCTAGGTATAGATTCTCTTCCGTATCTCTTAGTAACAGCTGTTTTAGCCTATGAACTTGCAAAAATGCTAGACCGCTTTCCTTGGACTAGCATACTGTGTCAGAAGTCAAAGAGTAAAGTAATTAGGTAGGAAATGCCCATTTCTTCTAGTCAATGATTTGATTTAAAAGATTAAAAAAACTCTCAATTTATTTATAACTGTTTTAAATAAAAATGTAGTAGGCCTATTGGAATCTTGATTGAATCCGATTTTTCCTAGCTATGAAATATAAAAATAAAAAAAGAAAGGTAGAGCGCGTGTTCTAATTTGAACACGAACGGAAAACTTTTCTAAAAACTCAGAAGAGAAGGGGAATTCGGGCTTGAATTGAAGCCGGTCTAATCTTCTCAATATCATCAAAATTAAGAAAGAAAGGAATTGAACCCACCCTAAAAGCAGTGGGAAAAAGATAGTTGGTCTAGCGAGCATCGCTCACTGTACCCAACTCCTATTTTCCCTTTGCTTTTTGACGGGTTTGGTATCTTATATTATGTCTATCCATATTGCTGCTCAGCAGGGTGAAATTGCTGATAAAATTCTTCTTCCTGGGGATCCTCTTCGTGCTAAGTTTATTGCGGAGAATTTCCTTGAAGATGCTGTTTGTTTTAACGAAGTGCGTAACATGTTTGGTTACACTGGTACTTACAAGGGCCACCGTGTATCTGTCATGGGAACTGGGATGGGGATGCCATCTATTTCGATTTATGCGCGTGAGTTGATTGTTGACTACGGTGTGAAGAAATTGATCCGTGTGGGAACAGCAGGTTCATTGAATGAAGATGTTCACGTCCGTGAATTGGTTTTGGCGCAAGCAGCTGCAACCAACTCTAACATCATCCGCAATGACTGGCCACAGTACGATTTCCCACAAATCGCTAGCTTTGATTTGCTGGACAAGGCCTACCATATCGCTAAAGAACTTGGTATGACAACCCACGTTGGGAACGTTTTGTCTTCTGATGTCTTTTACTCAAACTACTTTGAAAAGAATATCGAGCTTGGTAAATGGGGAGTCAAGGCTGTGGAAATGGAAGCAGCAGCTCTCTACTATTTGGCTGCCCAACATCATGTTGATGCCCTTGCTATCATGACTATTTCTGATAGTTTGGTCAATCCAGATGAAGACACGACTGCAGAAGAACGTCAAAATACCTTCACTGATATGATGAAGGTCGGTTTGGAAACCTTGATTGCAGAATAATTATAGCCAAAAAGGAAGCCCTTCTTTATGAATTGGAGGACTTCCTTTTCTTATCCAGAAATTGATCTAGTTCTTTCTGATTTCGAAGAATAGTGACTTTATGTGAGTATTCTTGGCAAAGTTTTTGGTAATTTTCTTTTTGAGCTTTAGCCCGCCCCTCCCAGAGAATCCATCGAATAAACTCCCAATTAAATTGTTCTTGACAACCAGCTGCCATACTTTCCCTGACCTTGCCTCGGTATGTGAGGTAACGTTTAAAGGCTCGAAAGAGACAGGTCAATGGCGAAAAATTGAGAAAAATGATATGGTCAGCTTCCTGCATTCTTTCTTCGTAATAGCACCAAGAATAATTCCCATCGATGACCCAGGCTTCATGCTTGGTGAGAAAATTTTTCATCTCGGTCAACATCCATTCGCGGTCGCTGTCTTGCCAACCAGGTTGAAATTGGAGTGTGTCCATGTGAAGTTTTGGGATGGAGTAGTAGTGAGACAACTTTTCTGCTAGAGTTGACTTACCAGCACCAGAATATCCGATAATTGCGATTTTCATTTTCTACCTTTTCCAATTTGGAGACAAAAAAACAGCCTCTATGGACTGTTTCTTATTTAGCAAGTTTAGCTGAAAGACGAGCTTTGTCGCGGCTTGCTTTGTTTTTGTGAATCAAACCTTTAGTTTCTGCTTTATCGATAGCTGAGCTAGCAGCACGGAAAAGTTCTTCAGATGGGTTTGCTTCGAAAGCTTTGATAGCAGTACGCATAGCTGATTTTTGAGCTGAGTTCTTTTCGTTTTGTTTAACGTTCAATTCAGCGCGTTTGATAGCTGATTTAATGTTTGCCAATGTTCTTACCTCCATATTTACTAACTATACCATTATATCTGAAAACTTACGTTTTGACAAGGGAAAATTATTTTTTTAAGTAAATTTCATCGATTTCATGGTTCTTTGTTTTATGAAGAATCACTTCCGCACGATTTCTAGTTGGTTCAATATAATTTTGCAGATTTGTGAGATTGATACTGGTCCAGACCTGATGAGCAAAGGCCTCCACTTCCCCAATCGGCATTTGAGTAAAACGATAATAGTAGCTATCAGGGTCGTTTTGGGCTAGGCTCAGCATTTTCAAGAAACGATCAAGATACCAACTCTCGATGTCATCGACTGCAGCATCAACATAGATGGAAAAGTCAAAGAAGTCAGTGATATAGAGACGCTCGTTTTGTGGATTCTGAAAAACATTAATCCCCTCAACAATTACAAAGTCTGCAGCTTTGACGCTTTGTTTTTCCTCAGGTACGATGTCGTAGACTTCATGAGAATAGACAGGAATATCCACATCTTGTCCATTTTTGATGCGGTCCAAGAAGTTGAGAAGAGCTTCCATATCATAGCTTTCAGGAAATCCCTTACGATTTAAAATCCCTTGTTCAATCAAGGTCTGGTTGGGGTAGAGAAAGCCGTCAGTTGTTACCAACTCAACTGTAGCATCTGTAAGGGTACGGGATAGTAGGATTTGAAGTAAGCGGCTGGTTGTAGATTTTCCAACGGCAACACTACCAGAAACTCCAATGATAAAAGGCTGGGATTTACTTTCACGTTGAAGGAAAATCCCTTTTGAAAAGGCCAAATCATCCTTGGTACGCTTGTAAATCTGGATGAGATGGGCTAGGGGAAGATAGACATCGGTTACATCCTGCAGGCTAATCTGGTCATTAAAACTCTTGATGGATTCTAATTCCTCTTCTGTCAAAGGAGGTGTCGTCTTTCGATGTAAAGATTGCCAAGTCTGGCGACTGATTTTTTCAAAATGTAAAAATTCGTTGGTCATGTGTTTTCCCCTAGATATTTTGTCTATCATACCATAAAAAGCTAAAAAAATAAAGCGGTTTCTTGATGATAGTAATCAAATATCGTATAATAGAGATAGATAGAGACTGAACAATTTAATGATGAAGTAGGAGATAGATTCTACTGATTTATGAGCTAATAAAAGGAGGATTTTTAGTTCACAACATATAGGAGGTGTACTATGAAAATCTTAAAACATTACATATTGGAACTCTGTTTTATTTTAAGTTTTGCACTACCTTTTTTAAAAGGAGCGAATTCGGATAATGGTAGACGTTTTGTGGAAACCTATTACGGTTTTACTTTTTTGATGGAACATGCCATTGTAACAGTTGTCTTTCTTTGTTCGCTCTTGATTGCTTTCTTCCTAAAAAAACGGTGGACGAAATGGCTTGCTGCTGGTAGTTATGTCTTTTTAGTTCTATGGATTGCTACAGAGGGTTATTTCTTCCGCATGTCGCTAGAAGATTTAATCCGACTTTGGACAAGTTTGGAAATCCTGACAAAAACGTATCAGTTGGGCTTTTATCTAAACATCCTGTTGGGAATTTTGTTGATAATTAAGTATCTGAAGGTTAAGCAATAGTAATAAGAATGCGCCTAATTATAGATGATAAATTTGTTGTTATATCCTAATTATGATATTTCTAGTTCTAAATGGCTTATTATTTATAAGTGTTTAAAGAGATTGAAGAAAATGTTTTACTTACTAGCTTTCTTCAGTCTTTTTCGTTTTATGATCAATTTGTAAACGATTTACAATTTAAGTCAAATTATGGTAAAATAGTTTCATGAGTAAAATGTATTATGCAGAGAATCCTGACGCTGCTCACGACATTCATGAGTTGAGAGTGGACTTGTTGGGAGAAAAAATGACCTTTTTGACGGATGCGGGTGTTTTTAGCAAGAAAATGATTGACTTTGGGAGTCAACTCTTGCTCAAGTGTCTTGAGGTCAACCAAGGAGAAACTGTTCTTGATGTAGGCTGTGGTTACGGACCTTTGGGCTTGTCTTTAGCTAAGGCTTATGGAGTTCAGTCGACCATGGTCGATATCAATAATCGTGCCTTGGATTTGGCGCGACAAAATGCTGAACGAAATAAAATAGAAGCGACGATTTTCCAGTCCAACATCTATGAACAAGTTGAAGGACATTTTGACCATGTCATTTCCAATCCTCCTATCCGTGCAGGCAAGCAAGTGGTTCATGAAATCATTGAGAAAAGTAAAGATTTTTTGGAAACTGGTGGGGATTTAACAATCGTTATTCAGAAGAAACAAGGGGCTCCAAGTGCCAAGTCCAAGATGGAAGATGTGTTTGGTAATTGTGAGATTGTCAAAAAAGATAAGGGATACTATATCCTTAGAAGTGTGAACGAATGAGAGCAGTTGATTTAATCCAAAAGAAACGAGATGGTCAAGAACTGACTTCGAGTGAAATTGAATGGCTAGTTGAAGGCTATGTATCAGGAACTGTTCCTGATTATCAGATGTCTGCCTTTGCTATGGCTGTCTATTTCAAAGGAATGACGACACGAGAAATCTCAGATTTGACTATGAATATGGTTAAGACAGGTCAAGAGTTTGATTTATCAGCTATTGATGGGGTTAAGGTTGACAAGCATTCTACGGGTGGTGTTGGTGATAAGGTAACCTTGATTTTGGCTCCTCTTGTTGCTAGCTTTGGTGTGCCTGTAGCCAAAATGAGTGGTCGTGGTCTTGGCCATACGGGTGGAACAATTGATAAATTGGAGTCCATTAAGGGCTATCAAGTAGAACGTAGTCAAGAGGATTTTATTCGTCAAGTACAGGACATTGGTGTATCTGTCATTGGGCAATCAGACCAGCTGGTCAAAGCGGATAAGCTTCTCTACGCCCTACGTGATGTGACCGCAACTGTTGACACGATTCCTTTGATTGCTAGTTCGGTGATGAGCAAGAAAATTGCGGCAGGGGCGGATGCTATTCTGCTAGACGTGACTGTCGGTGAGGGTGCCTTCATGAAGACGGTTGATGAGGCGCGTGAATTGGCTCAAACCATGGTGGAACTTGGTAAGGCAGTTGGTCGAAAGACGGTAGCAGTCATTACGGATATGAGTCAGCCCTTGGGACGAGCAATTGGAAATCGCCTCGAAATTCTTGAAGCACTGGAGACTTTACAAGGTCAAGGTCGTCAGGATATTACCCATTTTATATGCGAATTGGCTCAAATTATGCTTGGTTTAGCAAATGTAAACAAGACAGTTGAAGAAGTTCACCAACATCTTGAGAATGGTCAAGCGCTGGCTAAGTTTGAGGAAATGGTCCAAGCCCAAGGTGGAGACTTGGAAGACCTCTATCGTCCTGTCAATGTTACCCATGTGGTGGAAATCCCTGCCCAGGAAACGGGTGTCATTTCAGCTCTTCCAGCTATGGAATTTGGGCTTTATGCTATGAGACTGGGGGCAGGCCGTGCAGTCAAGTCTGATGCCTTGGACTATGAGACAGGAATTGTTTTTGAAAAGAAAGTTGGAGATTCCGTTCAAAAGGGAGAAATTGTTGCAAAAGTATACACAAATGGAAAAATTTCTCCTCAGCTAGTTACAGATTTTCAAAAATATGTTAAAATAAATGATAGTGTGCAAAGTTTACGAGAAATCATAGAAATAATCTCATAAACTGCAGGAGAATCCGAATATGAAATTAAATAAATATATCGATCATACACTTTTGAAACAAGATGCGACAGTAAATCAAATTGATTGTTTGTTGTCTGAAGCTAGAGAGTATGATTTTGCCAGTGTTTGCGTTAATCCGACCTGGGTTGAACATGCTAAAAAAGGGCTTGAAGGTACAGATGTCAAGGTCTGCACAGTAGTAGGTTTCCCTTTGGGAGCAACAACTTCAACTGTGAAAGCTTTTGAAACAAAAGAAGCTATCCAAAATGGTGCAGATGAGATTGATATGGTGATTAATGTTGGAGCTCTCAAATCAGGTAATCTTGATTTGGTTGAGTTAGATATTCGCGCAGTAGTGGAAGCAAGTGGTGACAAGTTAGTGAAAGTCATTATTGAAGCTTGCCTTCTGACAGACAAAGAAAAAGTTGTGGCTTGCCAATTAGCCCAAAAAGCGGGAGCTGACTTCGTTAAAACTTCAACTGGCTTTTCAACTGGTGGTGCGACGGTAGCAGATGTTACATTAATGCGTGAAACAGTTGGACCTGATATGGGAGTCAAGGCTGCTGGCGGAGCTCGTTCTTATGAGGATGCTCTTGCCTTTGTGGAAGCAGGTGCGACTCGTATCGGAACGTCAGCTGGGGTAGCTATTTTAAAAGGAGAATTGGCTGATGGCGACTACTGAGTTGATTGAACTAGCAATTGAAACCAGCAAGAATGCCTATGTACCTTATTCTCATTTTCCTGTCGGAGCTGTTTTAGTAGCGAAAGATGGTAGTATTTATACAGGTGTCAATATCGAGAATGCTAGTTATTCTTTGACTAACTGTGGAGAACGTACAGCGATTTTTAAAGCAGTTTCCGAAGGCCAAAGAGAGTTTTCCGAATTGATTGTCTATGGAGAGACTGAAAAACCAATTTCACCATGTGGCGCTTGTCGCCAAGTGATGGCTGAATTTTTTGAACAAGATCTAAAAGTGACCTTAGTCGCAAAAGATAAATCGACGGTCGAGATGACGGTCGGGGAGTTACTTCCATACTCTTTTACAGACTTAAACTAGTCTGAGTCGCTCTCTGAGTGGCACGGTCCTTGTGGCCAACCAATCCATACTTGCAACATCGTTGCACATCTTATTTAGGAGGTTCAGTAATGAACAAGAAACAATGGCTAGGCCTTGGTCTAGTTGCAGTGGCAGCAGTTGGACTTGCTGCATGTGGTAACCGCTCTTCTCGTAACGCAGCTTCATCTTCTGATGTGAAGACAAAAGCAGCAATCGTCACTGATACTGGTGGTGTTGATGACAAATCATTCAACCAATCAGCTTGGGAAGGTTTGCAAGACTGGGGTAAAGAACATAATCTTTCAAAAGATAAAGGTTTCACTTACTTCCAATCAACAAGTGAAGCTGACTATGCTAACAACTTGCAACAAGCGGCTGGAAGTTACAACCTAATCTTCGGTGTTGGTTTTGCCCTTCACAATGCGGTTGAAGAAGCAGCAAAAGACCACTCTGATTTGAACTATGTCTTGATTGATGATGTGATTAAAGATCAAAAGAATGTTGCTAGCGTAACGTTTGCTGATAACGAAGCTGCTTACCTTGCGGGTGTTGCAGCAGCTAAAACAACTAAAACAAAACAAGTTGGTTTTGTAGGTGGTATTGAGTCTGAAGTTATCTCACGTTTTGCAGCTGGATTTAAAGCTGGTGTTGAGTCAGTAGATCCATCTATCAAAGTACAAGTTGACTATGCTGGTTCATTTGGTGATGCTGCTAAAGGTAAAACAATTGCAGCAGCACAATATGCAGCTGGTGCAGACGTTGTTTACCAAGCGGCAGGTGGAACAGGTGCGGGTGTCTTTGCAGAAGCAAAATCACTCAACGAAAGCCGTCCTGAAAATGAAAAAGTTTGGGTTATCGGTGTTGACCGTGACCAAGTAGGAGAAGGTAAATACACTTCTAAAGATGGCAAAGAATCAAACTTTGTTCTTGTATCTACTTTGAAACAAGTTGGTACAACTGTAAAAGATATTGCGAACAAGGCAGAAAAAGGTGAATTCCCTGGCGGTCAAGTGATCGTTTACTCATTGAAAGATAAAGGGGTTGACTTGGCAGTGACAAACCTTTCAGAAGAAGGTAAAAAAGCTGTTGAAGATGCTAAAGCTAAAATCCTTGATGGAAGCGTAAAAGTTCCTGAAAAATAATGGATGGAAGTCATTTCTTAGGAAGCGGCCCTCGGCCGCTTTTTTAAGAGTTGAGACAAAGTCATTTTGTCTCAGTAAAGCTTGCTACTAGAGAAACTAGCAAGTTTTATTGAAATAAAATAAGACTCTGAAAGGAAGAGCACATGGCACACGAAAATGTCATTGAGATGCGTGATATTACCAAGGTGTTTGGTGAATTTGTTGCCAACGACAAAATCAACCTGCACCTACGAAAAGGTGAAATTCATGCACTTTTAGGAGAAAATGGGGCTGGAAAGTCCACGCTCATGAACATGTTAGCAGGGCTTCTTGAACCAACCAGTGGTGAAATTGTGGTCAACGGTCAAGTTGTCAACCTCGACTCACCATCTAAAGCAGCTAGCTTGGGAATTGGAATGGTTCACCAGCACTTTATGTTGGTAGAAGCCTTCACAGTGGCTGAAAACATCATTTTAGGAAGTGAATTAACTAAAAAAGGTGTGCTAGATATTGCTGGAGCTAGCAAAGAAATCAAGGCTCTTTCTGAACGTTATGGCTTAGCTGTTGACCCTTCTGCAAAGGTGGCAGATATCTCAGTTGGAGCCCAACAACGTGTAGAAATTTTAAAAACCCTTTATCGGGGGGCTGATATCCTTATCTTTGACGAACCAACGGCTGTTTTGACTCCATCAGAAATTGATGAGTTGATGGCTATTATGAAAAATCTTGTCAAAGAAGGGAAATCAATTATCTTGATTACCCACAAGTTGGACGAGATTCGCGCAGTTTCAGACCGCGTTACAGTTATCCGTCGTGGGAAATCAATTGAAACTGTCGAAATCGCAGGGGCTACCAATGCTGATTTAGCAGAAATGATGGTAGGTCGTTCTGTTTCCTTTAAAACAGAGAAACAAGCCTCTCAACCAAAAGAAGTGGTCTTGTCTATCAAAGATTTGGTGGTCAATGAAAACCGCGGTGTTCCAGCTGTTAAAAATCTGTCCTTAGATGTTCGTGCTGGAGAGATTGTTGGTATTGCGGGGATTGATGGGAATGGTCAGTCTGAACTGATTCAAGCCATTACAGGTCTTCGCAAGGTTGAATCTGGTAGCATTGAGCTAAAAGGAGATTCAATTGTAGGCTTGCACCCACGTCAGATTACAGAGTTGAGTGTTGGGCACGTTCCAGAAGATCGTCACCGTGATGGCTTGATTTTGGAAATGATGATTTCGGAAAATATTGCCCTTCAAACCTACTATAAAGAACCACATAGTAAAAATGGAATTTTGAACTATTCAAATATTACTTCTTATGCTAAAAAGCTAATGGAAGAATTTGATGTTCGTGCTGCCAGTGAATTTGTGCCTGCAGCTGCACTCTCAGGAGGAAATCAACAAAAAGCAATTATTGCTCGTGAAATTGATCGAGATCCTGATCTCCTTATCGTCAGCCAACCAACTCGTGGTTTGGATGTCGGTGCCATTGAATATATCCACAAACGCTTGATTGAAGAGCGTGATAACGGGAAGGCTGTCCTTGTTGTCAGCTTTGAATTGGATGAGATTTTAAACGTTTCAGACCGTATTGCCGTTATCCACGATGGTAAGATTCAAGGTATTGTATCACCAGAAACAACCAATAAACAAGAACTTGGTGTCTTGATGGCTGGTGGAAACTTGGGAAAGGAGAAGAGTGATGTCTAAAAAATTACAACAAATTTCGGTTCCCTTGATTTCTGTATTCCTAGGAATTTTACTCGGAGCCATTGTCATGTGGATCTTTGGTTATGATGCTATTTGGGGCTACGAAGAATTGTTCTATACAGCCTTTGGTAGCCTGCGTGGAATTGGAGAAATCTTCCGTGCTATGGGGCCTTTGGTCTTGATTGGTCTTGGTTTTGCCGTTGCCAGTCGTGCAGGTTTCTTTAACGTCGGACTTCCTGGTCAGGCTTTGGCAGGTTGGATTCTCAGTGGTTGGTTTGCCCTGTCGCATCCAGATATGCCACGTCCCTTGATGATTCTAGCAACTATCGTGATTGCCTTGATTGCTGGTGGAATTGTCGGTGCGATTCCGGGTATTCTTAGAGCCTATCTAGGGACGTCAGAGGTTATCGTAACCATTATGATGAACTACATCGTATTGTATGTAGGGAATGCCTTTATCCATGCCTTCCCTAAAGACTTTATGCAAAGTACAGATTCGACCATTCGTGTTGGTGCTAATGCAACTTACCAGACACCTTGGTTAGCTGAGTTGACTGGTAATTCGCGGATGAATATTGGTATTTTCTTTGCCATCATTGCTGTTGCAGTTATTTGGTTCATGCTCAAGAAAACAACTCTTGGTTTTGAAATCCGTGCGGTTGGTCTTAATCCACATGCTTCAGAATATGCTGGTATTTCTGCAAAAAGAACGATTATCCTATCAATGATTATTTCAGGTGCCTTGGCAGGTCTTGGTGGAGCTGTTGAAGGACTTGGAACCTTCCAGAACGTCTATGTTCAGGGGGCGTCATTGGCTGTCGGATTTAACGGGATGGCGGTTAGTCTGCTTGCGGCCAACTCACCAATTGGTATTCTCTTTGCAGCCTTCCTATTTGGTGTTCTCCAAGTTGGAGCCCCTGGTATGAATGCGGCGCAGGTACCGTCTGAGCTTGTCAGCATTGTAACAGCGTCTATTATCTTCTTTGTCAGTGTTCATTACCTTATCGAACGTTTTGTCAAACCGAAAAAACAAGTTAAAGGAGGTAAGTAAAGATGTCTATTACAACCTTGCTCACCCTCTTGGTGTCTTCTATGCTGATTTACTCAGCGCCCCTCATCTTTACAAGTATCGGTGGTGTTTTCTCTGAACGTGGTGGTGTGGTAAACGTCGGTCTTGAAGGAATTATGGTTATGGGTGCCTTTTCTGGAGTTGTCTTTAACCTTGAATTTGCAGAACAATTTGGAGCAGCAACTCCATGGCTATCCTTGCTTGTAGCAGGATTGGTTGGAGGACTCTTCTCTATTATCCACGCAGCAGCGACGGTTCATTTCCGTGCAGACCATGTTGTCAGCGGTACGGTATTGAACTTGATGGCGCCAGCCTTGGCTGTTTTCTTAGTGAAAGTTCTTTATAATAAAGGACAAACAGATAACTTAAGTCAGACTTTTGGACGCTTTGACTTCCCAGTCTTAGCAAATATCCCAGTGATTGGTGATATCTTTTTCAAGTCAACAAGTCTGCTAGGTTATATCGCGATTGCCTTCTCATTCTTTGCTTGGTTTATCCTTTTCAAGACCCGATTTGGTCTTCGTCTCCGCTCTGTCGGTGAACACCCTCAAGCAGCGGATACTTTGGGAATCAATGTCTACAAGATGAGATATCTAGGAGTTATCATTTCAGGTTTCTTAGGTGGAATTGGGGGAGCGATTTATGCTCAATCCATTTCAGTTAACTTCTCAGTGACAACTATTGTTGGACCTGGATTTATTGCCCTTGCTGCAATGATCTTCGGGAAATGGAATCCAATCGGAGCCATGCTATCTAGTCTCTTCTTTGGACTTTCACAAAGTTTGGCTGTTATCGGCTCTCAATTGCCATTCCTACAAGGAGTGCCTGCGGTTTATCTTCAAATCGCACCTTATGTTTTGACAATTCTTGTCTTGGCAGCCTTCTTTGGAAAAGCAGTCGCACCAAAAGCAGATGGTATCAACTATATCAAATCAAAATAAGCATACAAAAAAACGTCAGTACAGAACTGGCGTTTTATTTTTTAGGATGTTGGTGACTTAGGTTCAATCCCCAAGGGACCAAATTTTCAGTTTTATTTTTGATACGAGCGATATTGTCCTTATGACGAATGATAATCAAACTAGCAAGAGCTAGGATAATAGCGATGAAGAGAGGATCATAGTGATTCAGAATAAAACCAAAAAGTGGAAAGAGTAAAACTCCAATGACAGCCGCGATAGATGCTGTGACACTAGATAGTGAAATCATACTACCAAGATAGAGGGTTCCAAAGAAAACAACTGCAAGGTAGAGACAGAAGACAGGTGCAAATCCGAAAACGACTCCAGCACTGGTTGCGACAGCCTTACCTCCCTTAAATCCTGCAAAGATAGGGAAGGTATGTCCAATGACAGCCAAAAGTCCAAAGATGAGAGGCGAAACGCCTTGAAGATGAAACATAATCGGAAGAAGCGTTGCTAGGGTTCCTTTGAAAAAGTCAATCACAAAGGTTGCCATACCAGCTTTCTTGCCTAAAATGCGGAAGGTATTGGTCGTTCCAGTGTTACCAGAACCATGCTCGCGCAGATTGATTTGAAAGAATACTTGTCCAATCCAGAGACCAGACGGAATCGAACCCAGCAGATAAGCTAGGATTAATAAAACTATTGTAATCATACTCCTATTATATCATGAAATGGAGAAGAAAGGCAGAGAATCTCTTCTGAAATTGTCACACCGGAGAAAGAAAAATTTTGCAAAATCCTTGGAAAACCTGTAGAATAGTAAAGATGAACGAATAGGAGGTTCCTTGTGTCAAAAAAGGAAATCAATATTAACAATTATAATGATGATGCCATTCAGGTGCTAGAAGGGTTGGATGCGGTCCGTAAACGTCCAGGGATGTATATCGGATCGACTGATGGGGCAGGTCTCCACCACCTCGTCTGGGAAATCGTCGACAATGCAGTCGATGAGGCCTTGTCTGGATTTGGTGACCGTATTGATGTGACCATCAATAAAGATGGCAGTTTAACAGTTCAAGACCACGGACGTGGGATGCCGACTGGAATGCACGCTATGGGAATCCCAACAGTTGAGGTTATCTTTACCATTCTTCACGCCGGAGGGAAATTCGGTCAGGGTGGCTACAAGACATCTGGTGGTCTCCACGGGGTGGGTTCTTCCGTTGTTAACGCTCTTTCAAGTTGGCTAGAAGTTGAAATCACTCGCGATGGTGCAATCTACAAGCAACGTTTTGAAAATGGTGGAAAACCTGTCACGACTCTGAAGAAAATCGGTACAGCACCCAAGTCTAAAACAGGTACCAAGGTTACTTTTATGCCTGATGCGACGATCTTCTCTACGACAGATTTCAAGTACAATACCATCTCAGAGCGTCTTAATGAATCAGCCTTTCTCTTGAAAAATGTGACCTTGTCTTTGACGGACGAGCGAACAGATGAAGCAATCGAGTTCCACTATGAAAATGGAGTTCAGGACTTTGTTTCCTATCTGAACGAAGACAAGGAAACCTTGACACCAGTTCTGTACTTTGAGGGGGAAGACAATGGTTTCCAAGTGGAAGTTGCCCTCCAGTACAATGATGGATTTTCAGATAATATTCTATCCTTTGTCAATAACGTTCGTACGAAAGATGGTGGAACGCATGAGACAGGACTCAAGTCAGCCATTACTAAGGTTATGAATGACTACGCGCGTAAGACGGGACTCCTCAAGGAAAAAGATAAAAACCTAGAAGGGTCAGATTACCGTGAAGGACTAGCAGCTGTTCTTTCTATCCTAGTTCCGGAAGAACACCTCCAGTTTGAGGGTCAGACCAAGGACAAACTTGGAAGCCCTCTGGCTCGTCCGGTTGTGGATGGAATTGTGGCTGATAAGTTGACCTTCTTCCTAATGGAAAATGGTGAACTGGCTTCCAATCTCATTCGCAAGGCTATCAAGGCGCGTGATGCTCGTGAAGCAGCACGAAAGGCGCGTGACGAGAGCCGAAATGGTAAGAAAAATAAGAAAGACAAGGGCTTGTTGTCTGGGAAATTGACTCCAGCTCAGTCTAAAAACCCTGCAAAGAATGAACTCTATCTGGTCGAGGGGGATTCTGCCGGCGGTTCTGCTAAGCAAGGTCGTGACCGTAAGTTCCAGGCTATTTTGCCCCTTCGAGGTAAGGTTATCAATACAGCCAAGGCCAAGATGGCAGATATTCTCAAAAATGAAGAAATCAATACCATGATTTATACCATCGGTGCGGGTGTGGGAGCAGACTTTTCTATTGAAGATGCTAACTATGACAAGATCATTATCATGACCGATGCGGACACCGATGGTGCCCATATCCAAACTCTTCTTTTAACATTCTTCTACCGCTACATGCGTCCGCTAGTTGAGGCAGGCCATGTCTATATCGCCCTTCCGCCTCTTTACAAGATGTCCAAAGGCAAAGGCAAGAAAGAAGAGGTAGCTTATGCTTGGACGGACGGAGAACTAGAAGAACTTCGTAAGCAGTTCGGTAAAGGCGCAACCCTCCAACGCTACAAAGGTCTTGGTGAGATGAATGCGGACCAACTCTGGGAAACAACTATGAACCCAGAAACGCGTACCCTTATCCGTGTCACTATCGAAGACCTAGCACGCGCAGAACGCCGCGTCAATGTCCTCATGGGTGACAAGGTCGAACCACGCCGTAAGTGGATTGAGGATAATGTCAAGTTTACGCTGGAAGAAGCGACAGTGTTTTAAGTCACTTTTTAATGAATGGGTATCAACATGAGAGCTGAAACAGAAATGCTAGATCTGATTTTACAGACTGCTAAAATTTTACAAGTCAAAGCTGTCGCTATGTCTGGTTCACGGACAAACCAAAATGCTCCAAAAGATGAATTTCAAGACTACGATGTGGTCTATGTCGTGGATGATTTTGATAATCTGATGAGTGACCTTTCTTGGTTGGACTATTTCGGAAAACGAATTATAGAGCAAGAGGTTGTTCTTGACCATCGTCGTCTTTATCTCATGCTCTTTGAAGATGGCAATCGCATTGATTTGACTCTCTGCCCTAAAGACCACATCCAAGAGTGGGTGGATAGCGAGGCTGGATTCACTGTTTTTGAAGACCCAGAACATTTATTTGAACCCTATTCGCAAAATCTAGAGCGTTACTGGACACCCCCAGCTACTGAAACGAATTTTGTAAAATCCTGCAATGAATTTTGGTGGGTGTCAGCCTACGTGGTCAAAGGAATCTGTCGTAAGCAAGTCATCTACGCGACTGACCATCTCTACGGCATTTGTCAACAAGAATTCTTGAAAATTTTGGCTTGGCAGGTAGCAAGTGCTAGGGGAAGAGTCGAAATCGGCAAGAACTGCAAGTATCTCTTTAACCATTTGCCAGTTGAAAAAGAGAAGGAGCTATCTAATCTTCTTGATTTTTCCAGTTTAGACAAAATCACTCAGTCTCTATTTGATACGATGCAACTTTTCCACAGAGAAGCTCAAATACTTGCTCAAAAGATGGGCTTTGCCTACGATAAGGAAATCGCTGAGAGAATGATTCAGTATGCTGAAGATATACTTCCAAATCACTAAGTAAGCAAAAAACATAAATTAAAACTTTAAACTACAGAAAGAGTCGTTTGCTTGTTTGTAGTAACTGAACACGGGACTAATTTTATTCGGAAAAAGTCAAATCGTCTTGACTTCATAGAGCTCTACATCGATTTCCTATTTTTCTACAGAAATTTCCGGCAAGCCGAAACGTCCCTTTGTATCTTAACTGAATAAAGGACTAATTTCTGTAAAGTATCCTTCACTGTATAAAAACCTACTCTATATTCTTTGAAAGGAGTTGAACACGCCCTAAATGATGCGTGAAAAAGATAAATTCTCTGGTGAGCTTGCTTACTTCAAGAATTTTCTATTTTCACTTGATATTTTACGGGCTCTGTATCCTATATGAGTAACATTCAAAACATGTCCCTCGAGGACATCATGGGAGAGCGCTTTGGTCGCTACTCCAAGTACATTATTCAAGACCGGGCTTTGCCAGATATTCGTGATGGCCTGAAGCCGGTTCAGCGCCGTATTCTTTATTCGATGAATAAGGATGGCAATACCTTTGACAAGAGCTACCGTAAGTCTGCTAAGTCAGTCGGGAACATCATGGGGAATTTCCACCCACACGGTGACAGTTCTATCTATGATGCCATGGTTCGTATGTCTCAGGATTGGAAAAATCGTGAGATTTTAGTTGAAATGCACGGTAATAACGGTTCTATGGACGGTGATCCACCTGCGGCCATGCGTTATACCGAGGCACGTTTGTCTGAAATTGCTGGTTACCTTCTTCAGGATATCGAGAAGAAGACCGTTCCTTTTGCGTGGAACTTTGACGATACGGAGAAAGAGCCGACAGTCTTGCCAGCAGCCTTTCCAAATCTCTTGGTGAATGGTTCTACTGGTATTTCGGCTGGTTATGCCACAGATATTCCTCCCCATAATTTGGCCGAAGTTATCGATGCGACAGTCTACATGATTGATCATCCAACTGCCAAGGTGGATAAACTCATGGAATTCTTGCCTGGACCAGACTTCCCGACTGGAGGGATTATCCAGGGTCGTGATGAAATCAAGAAGGCCTATGAAACTGGGAAAGGGCGCGTTGTTGTTCGTTCCAAGACTGAGATTGAAAAGCTAAAAGGTGGTAAGGAACAAATTGTTATTACTGAGATTCCTTATGAAATCAACAAGGCCAATCTAGTCAAGAAGATTGATGATGTTCGTGTCAATAGTAAGGTGGCAGGTATTGCTGAGGTTCGCGATGAGTCTGACCGTGACGGTCTTCGTATCGCTATTGAACTTAAGAAAGACGCTAATACAGAGCTCGTTCTCAACTATCTCTTTAAATATACTGACCTGCAAATCAACTACAACTTTAACATGGTGGCGATTGACAATTTCACACCTCGTCAGGTCGGTATTGTCCCAATCTTGTCTAGCTATATTGCCCACCGTCGTGAAGTGATTTTGGCGCGTTCACGCTTTGATAAGGAAAAGGCTGAAAAACGTCTCCATATCGTCGAAGGTTTGATTCGTGTGATTTCAATCTTGGACGAAGTCATTGCGCTTATCCGTGCTTCTGAGAATAAGGCGGATGCCAAGGAAAATCTCAAAGTTAGCTATGATTTTACAGAAGAGCAGGCTGAGGCCATCGTTACCTTGCAATTGTATCGTTTGACCAATACCGATGTGGTTGTCTTACAGGAAGAAGAAGCAGAACTTCGTGAAAAGATTGCCATGCTGGCGGCTATTATCGGGGATGAGCGGACTATGTACAATCTCATGAAGAAAGAACTTCGTGAGGTTAAGAAGAAGTTTGCGACTCCGCGTTTGAGTTCTCTAGAAGACACTGCGAAAGCAATTGAGATTGATACAGCCAGTCTTATCGCCGAGGAAGATACCTACGTCAGCGTGACCAAGGCAGGTTATATCAAGCGTACCAGCCCACGTTCCTTTGCGGCTTCAACGCTGGAAGAAATTGGCAAACGTGATGACGACCGTTTGATTTTTGTTCAATCTGCCAAGACAACCCAGCATCTCTTGATGTTCACGACGCTTGGAAATGTCATTTATCGACCAATCCATGAATTGGCAGACATTCGTTGGAAGGATATCGGTGAGCATCTGAGCCAAACCATTACAAACTTTGAAACTAACGAAGAAATCCTTTATGTGGAAGTAGTGGATCAGTTTGATGATGCGACAACCTACTTTGCTGCGACTCGTCTCGGTCAAATCAAGCGTGTAGAGCGAAAAGAATTCACCCCATGGCGGACCTACAAGTCTAAGTCTGTCAAGTATGCTAAGCTCAAAGATGATACAGACCAGATTGTAGCAGTAGCTCCAATCAAACTAGATGATGTTCTCTTGATCAGCCAAAATGGTTATGCCCTTCGTTTCAATATCGAAGAGGTACCAGTTGTCGGTGCTAAGGCTGCAGGTGTCAAGGCTATGAACCTGAAAGAAGATGATACCCTCCAATCGGCCTTTATCTGTAACACTTCATCCTTCTACCTCTTGACTCAGCGTGGAAGTTTGAAACGTGTTTCTATTGACGAAATTCCAGCAACTAGCCGTGCCAAACGAGGACTACAAGTCTTGCGTGAGTTGAAAAACAAACCGCATCGTGTCTTCTTAGCAGGATCAGTTGCAGAGCAAGGATTTGTTGGTGATCTCTTCAGTACAGAAGTGGAAGAGAACGACCAAACGCTGCTTGTCCAATCGAACAAAGGAACAATCTATGAAAGTCGACTACAAGACTTGAATCTGTCAGAACGCACAAGTAATGGTAGCTTCATCTCTGACACGATTTCGGATGAAGAAGTTTTTGACGCTTATCTTAAAGAAGTATTTACTGAAGCTAAATAAGTGAAATGAAGAATCAGTTCTAAGAGCTGGTTCTTTTTATTGAAGAAATTTTCTGAAAATTACAAAATATACTTGCTATTTTAGAAAAATAGTGTAGAATAAAAGAAATAGGTTTTTAGAATAAGGAGTGGAATATGACAGTAACGATTGATTGGGAAAATCTCGGTTTTTCCTATATGAAATTACCTTATCGCTATATTGCTCATTTTAAAAATGGACAATGGGATCAAGGAGAGCTTACAGAGGATGCAAACTTGCATATTTCAGAGTCTTCTCCAAGTCTTCACTATGGTCAACAAGCATTTGAAGGTTTGAAAGCTTATCGTACTAAGGATGGTAGTGTTCAACTGTTCCGTCCTGATGAAAATGCTAAACGCCTGCAACGGACATGTGACCGTCTCTTGATGCCACAAGTTCCAACAGAAATGTTTGTAGACGCTTGTAAGGCAGTTGTTCGTGCGAATGAAGAATATGTACCTCCATATGGAACAGGTGGAACCTTATATCTTCGCCCTCTTTTGATTGGTGTCGGAGATATTATTGGGGTTAAACCGGCAGAAGAGTACATTTTCACCATCTTTGCTATGCCAGTTGGAAATTACTTTAAGGGTGGATTGGTTCCAACCAACTTCTTGATTCAGGATGAATACGACCGTGCGGCTCCAAATGGTACAGGTGCGGCTAAGGTTGGTGGAAACTATGCTGCAAGTCTCTTGCCAGGGAAATTGGCCAAGTCACGTCATTTCTCAGATGTTATCTATCTAGACCCATCAACTCATACAAAGATTGAAGAAGTCGGCTCAGCTAACTTCTTTGGAATTACAGCTGATAATGAATTTGTAACACCATTGAGTCCTTCTATCTTGCCATCTATTACCAAGTATTCTTTGCTTTATTTGGCAGAACATCGCTTGGGCTTAACTCCTATTGAGGGGGATGTCCCAATTGATAACCTTGACCGTTTTGTAGAGGCAGGTGCCTGTGGTACAGCAGCAGTTATTTCTCCAATTGGTGGAATTCAGCACGGTGATGATTTCCATGTGTTCTATAGCGAAACAGAAGTAGGTCCTGTGACTCGTAAATTATATGATGAATTGACAGGAATTCAGTTTGGCGATATTGAAGCGCCAGAAGGTTGGATTGTAAAAGTAGATTAAAATAAACTAAAGGAGATTTTTTATGAAATCGAAAAAGTGGCTCTTAACAGCAGGAGTGGTCCTGAGCACAACAGCTCTTTTAGTAGCTTGTGGAAAAGCTGATAAAGAAGCAGATGCACCGACAACATTTTCATATGTCTATGCAGTAGATCCAGCATCTTTGGACTATAGTATAGCGACTCGTACATCTACAACAGATGTCATCGGGAACGTGGTTGATGGTTTGATGGAAAATGACCAATACGGAAATGTTATTCCTTCCTTGGCTGAAGATTGGTCTGTGTCAAAAGATGGTTTGACTTATACCTACAAACTTCGTAAAGGAGTTAAATGGTACACTTCTGAAGGTGAAGAATATGCAGAAGTAACAGCCCATGACTTTGTGACAGGACTAAAACACGTAGCTGACGGTAAGTCAGACGGTGTCTCTCTCATCCAAAATTCAATCAAGGGCTTGGATGCCTACATGACTGGTGAGACCAATGATTTCTCTACAGTTGGTGTTAAGGCCTTGGACGATTATACAGTTGAATATACCCTAAACAAACCAGAAAGCTTCTGGAACTCTAAAGTCACCACAGCAACGATGTTGCCTGTAAATGAAGAGTTTTTGAAGGCATCAGGTAAAGATTATGGAGCAGTTACTCCAGCAGGGATTCTTTACAATGGTCCTTATATCTTGAAGACCTTGACTTCTAAATCGTTGATCGAATACGAGAAAAACCCAAATTACTGGGATAAAGAAAAGGTAAAAATTGAAAAGGTCAAATTGACTTACTACGATGGTTCTGATCAGGAATCGTTGATTCGTAGCTTCTCTTCAGGTGCCTATACGACAGCCCGTCTCTTCCCAAGTAGCTCAAACTTTGCTTCAACTTTGGAACAATACGGAGATAAAATCACTTATAGCCCACAAGACTCAAGTAGTTATTACTTCACCTTTAACGTAAATCGTCAATCATATAATAAAACTGCGAAAACAAGTGAAGAGCAAAAGACTTCTACTAAAGAAGCTATGCTTAATAAGGACTTCCGTCAGGCTATCAACTTTGCCTTCAACCGCCATTCTTATGCTGCCCAGCTAAATGGTGAAGACGGTGCGGACAAGATTATTCGTAACAGCCTCGTTCCTGACAACTTTGTACAAGCAGGTGGTAAAAACTTTGGTCAAATCGCTCAAGCAGAGTTGGTGAACTATGGTGACCAATGGAAAGATGTTGAGCTAGTTGACGGTAAGGATTCTATCTACAATCCTGACAAGGCTAAAGCTGCTTTCGAAAAAGCTAAGAAAGACTTGGAATCTAAAGGGGTAACATTCCCAATTCACTTGGATGTCCCAGTTGAACAAACAGATACCATCGCTGTTCAACAAAGCAACTCTTTCAAACAGTCTATTGAATCAACTCTTGGTGCTGAAAATGTTGTTATCGACGTTCTTCAAATGACAGATAATGAAAAGGAAACAATCACTTCTCAAGCGCGTGTTCCTTCTCAAAAAGATTATGATTTGAACAGTACAGGATGGGCTCCAAGCTATCAAGACCCAGCATCTTACTTGAATATCATGGATCCTAAATCAGGTTCTGCTATGAAACACCTTGGTATTACTAAAGGGAAAGATAAGGATGTTGTAGCTAAACTTGGTTTGGACCAATATAAGAAATTATTGGATGATGCAGATTCAGAAACTACAAATCTTGAAGAACGCTATGAAAAATATGCCAAGGCTCAAGCTTGGTTGACAGATAGTTCATTATTGATGCCAACAGCCTCATCTGGTGGTTCTCCAGTTGTAAGTAATGTCGTGCCATTCTCAAAACCATACTCACAAGTTGGTATTAAGGGTGACCCATATATCTTTAAAGGAATGAAATTGCAAAAAGATATTGTTACAACAAAAGAATATGAAGAAGCACTGAAAAAATGGCAAAAAGAAAAATTGGAATCAAATGGTAAGTACCAAAAAGAACTAGAAAAACACATTAAATAATGCGGAAAACTCTATATCGGACAAGCCCGATATAGAGTTTTTTCTTGCTAGTTTTGGGATTTTCTTGTAAAATAGAAAAAGTGAAGAGAGGTATGAAATGAGTAAGAAAGATAAAAAAATTGAAATTCAAGTAGCAGATGCCAAGGTTAATGTAGGAAAAGACAGTTTTGAAGGCTATACATTGACAATTGGTAAAAAAGTTATCGGAGAAATTGCCGAATTAGACGGACAATTTGCCATCATAAAGAATGGAAACGTCGATAGTTTTTATAAAAAATTGGAAAAAGCTGTGGAAATTTTGATTGAAAATTATAATTTAGCAAAATAAGTCTTGTTTTTTTGAAATTTTCATGATATAATAGTCCATGTTGATTGTAGGAGAGATAGCGAAGAGGCTAAACGCGGCGGACTGTAAATCCGCTCCTTCGGGTTCGGGGGTTCGAATCCCTCTCTCTCCATTTCATCAATGGGGTATAGCCAAGCGGTAAGGCAAGGGACTTTGACTCCCTCATGCGTTGGTTCGAATCCAGCTACCCCAGTTCTTAGGTAATGATCAAGATAAAAAGCAAAATATCTTAGGGTATTTTATTTTTATAATTGAAAGACGTGAACGATATGAACATGTCCTTGCGGGTGCTTAGGAAAAAAATTATAAGTATGTCAAGTTTAAGAACAACTTGATTGTTGGAGGATTTTTTAGATGAACGAATTTGAAGATTTGCTAAATAGCGTTAGCCAAGTTGAGACTGGTGATGTTGTTAGTGCTGAAGTATTGACAGTTGATGCGACTCAAGCTAACGTTGCAATCTCTGGAACTGGTGTTGAAGGTGTCTTGACTCTTCGCGAATTGACAAACGATCGCGATGCAGATATCAATGACTTTGTTAAAGTAGGAGAAGTATTGGATGTTCTTGTACTTCGTCAAGTAGTTGGTAAAGATACTGATACAGTTACATACCTTGTATCTAAAAAACGCCTTGAAGCTCGCAAAGCATGGGACAAACTTGTTGGTCGCGAAGAAGAAGTTGTTACTGTTAAAGGAACTCGTGCCGTTAAAGGTGGACTTTCAGTAGAATTTGAAGGTGTTCGTGGATTTATCCCAGCTTCAATGTTGGATACTCGTTTCGTACGTAACACTGAGCGTTTTGTAGGTCAAGAATTTGATGCTAAAATCAAAGAAGTTGACGCTAAAGAAAACCGCTTCATCCTTTCACGTCGTGAAGTTGTTGAAGCAGCTACAGCAGCAGCTCGCGCTGAAGTATTCGGTAAATTGGCTGTTGGTGATGTAGTAACTGGTAAAGTTGCACGTATCACAAGTTTCGGTGCTTTCATCGACCTTGGTGGTGTTGACGGATTGGTTCACTTGACTGAATTGTCACATGAACGTAACGTATCACCAAAATCAGTTGTAACTGTTGGTGAAGAAATTGAAGTGAAAATCCTTGATCTTAACGAAGAAGAAGGACGCGTATCACTTTCACTTAAAGCAACAACACCTGGACCATGGGATGGCGTTGAGCAAAAATTGGCTAAAGGTGATGTAGTAGAAGGAACAGTTAAACGTTTGACTGACTTCGGTGCATTTGTTGAAGTATTGCCAGGTATCGATGGACTTGTTCACGTATCACAAATTTCACACAAACGTATTGAAAATCCAAAAGAAGCTCTTAAAGTTGGTCAAGAAGTTAAAGTTAAAGTTCTTGAAGTTAACGCAGATGCAGAGCGCGTATCACTTTCTATCAAAGCTCTTGAAGAGCGTCCAGCTCAAGAAGAAGGACAAAAAGAAGAAAAACGTGCTGCTCGTCCACGTCGTCCAAAACGTCAAGAAAAACGTGATTTCGAACTTCCAGAAACACAAACAGGATTCTCAATGGCTGACTTGTTCGGTGATATCGAACTCTAATCAAATTGAAAATACACAAAATCCTTTGTTTACTTAACAAGGGATTTTTCTTTTGTCTGTAAGTCTTTTTTGATATAATAGTTCTATGTTAGAATCAGAAAAACAATCACGTTATCAAATGTTAAATGAAGAGCTCTCTTTTTTATTGGATGGTGAAACCAATGTTTTGGCTAATCTTTCCAATGCCAGCGCTCTTCTAAAATCACGCTTCCCTAATACCGTATTTGCAGGCTTTTATCTGTTCGATGGAATGGAATTGGTTTTAGGTCCTTTCCAAGGCGGTGTTTCCTGTATCCGTATTGCACTTGGAAAAGGTGTTTGTGGGGAGGCAGCTCACTTTCAGGAAACGGTTCTAGTTGGTGATGTAAGGACTTATCCCAACTATATTTCTTGTGATGGTCGAGCTAAAAGTGAAATTGTTGTGCCGATGGTAAAGAATGGTCAATTACTTGGAGTTCTGGATCTTGATTCTTCAGAGATTGATGATTATGATGCTATGGATCAAGATTATTTGGAACAATTTGTCGCTATTTTGCTTGAAAAGACAGAATGGGACTTTACAATGTTTAGGGAGAAAGCCTAATGTATCAAGCACTTTATCGAAAATATAGAAGTCAAAACTTCTCCCAGTTGGTTGGACAGGAAGTTGTGGCTAAGACTCTTAAACAAGCAGTGGAGCAAGAGAAAATAAGTCATGCTTATCTTTTTTCTGGTCCACGGGGAACGGGAAAAACCAGTGTAGCCAAGATTTTTGCCAAGGCTATGAACTGTCCAAATCAAGTGGGTGGTGAACCTTGTAATAACTGCTATATTTGTCAAGCAGTGACAGATGGTAGTTTAGAAGATGTCATTGAAATGGATGCTGCTTCTAATAACGGGGTGGATGAAATCCGTGAAATTCGTGATAAATCTACCTATGCGCCTAGCCTTGCTCGTTATAAGGTTTATATCATAGATGAGGTTCACATGCTGTCTACAGGGGCTTTTAATGCCCTTCTAAAGACGCTGGAAGAGCCAACACAGAATGTGGTCTTTATTTTGGCCACTACTGAATTGCACAAGATTCCTGCCACTATTCTATCCCGTGTGCAACGTTTTGAATTTAAATCGATTAAGACACAGGATATTAAGGAACATATCCGCTATATTTTAGAAAAAGAAAATATCAGTTCTGAACCAGAGGCTGTGGAAATCATTGCTAGACGGGCTGAAGGTGGAATGCGAGATGCCTTGTCTATTTTGGATCAAGCCTTGAGTTTGACACAGGGAAACGAGCTGACGACTGCCATCTCTGAAGAAATTACTGGCACAATTAGTCTATCAGCCTTGGATGATTATGTGGCAGCCTTGTCTCAACAGGATGTTCCAAAGGCCCTAGCATGCTTGAATCTTCTCTTTGACAATGGTAAGAGCATGACTCGTTTTGTGACCGAACTTTTACACTATTTAAGAGATTTGTTAATTGTTCAAACAGGTGGAGAAAATACTCATCATAGTCCAGTCTTTGTAGAAAATTTGGCACTTCCTCAAGAAAATCTGTTTGAAATGATTCGCTTGGCGACAGTCAGTTTAGCAGATATTAAGTCTAGTTTGCAGCCTAAGATTTATGCTGAGATGATGACTATCCGTTTGGCAGAGATTAAGCCTGAACCAGCTCTTTCTGGGGCAGTTGAAAGTGAAATTTCTGCACTGAGACAGGAAATTGCCCGTCTCAAACAAGAACTCGCAAATGTGGGAACCGTATCTAAGCCAACAAATCCAGCTCCTAGTCGCCCAGCAACGGGCAAGACAATCTATCGTGTG
This sequence comes from Streptococcus mitis, assembly GCA_946190205.1. GTDB lineage: Bacteria > Bacillota > Bacilli > Lactobacillales > Streptococcaceae > Streptococcus > Streptococcus mitis_DI. Next base: position 353,401 of record CAMHZO010000001.1, read on the forward strand.
GATCGCAATAAAGTTCAATCGATCCTACAAGAGGCCGTTGAAAATCCTGATTTAGCACGTCAAAATCTGATTCGTTTGCAGAATGCCTGGGGAGAAGTAATTGAAAGTCTAGGGGGGCCGGACAAGGCTCTTCTAGTCGGATCTCAACCAGTTGCGGCCAATGAACACCATGCTATTCTTGCTTTTGAGTCTAACTTCAATGCTGGTCAAACCATGAAACGGGACAATCTCAACACCATGTTTGGTAACATCCTCAGTCAGGCAGCAGGTTTTTCACCTGAGATTTTAGCTATTTCCATGGAGGAATGGAAAGAAGTTCGCGCAGCCTTTTCAGCCAAAGCCAAATCTTCTCAAACTGAAAAAGAAGCAGAAGAAAGCCTGATTCCAGAAGGATTTGAATTTTTGGCTGATAAAGTGAAGGTAGAGGAAGACTAAAGAAAGATTTCATGATACAATAAGTTTATGAATAGACAACAATTTATTATCATCGCGCTGTTTACAGCTGCTGAGACCTATTTTTTCAATGAAGCCTGGATGACTGGTCGTTATATTATGGCAGCCTTTTGGGCCATTTTGCTCTTTAGAAATTTCCGAGTTAGTTACTTGATGGGTAAAATAGTAGATGTCATTGACCAACATTTAAAAGGAAAAGACTAGTCCTCAGCTTCTAGACAAAATCAAAGCCTTTTAGGCTTTTTTTTGTTATACTATAAAAGTATATTTATTGACCTTTTACCGTATTTTCTAGGGAAATCAAGTATGTTTCCAGTAAGAACTGTAAAGGCCTTGAAAAAGAAAGGAACTATCATGTCAGTATTAGAGATCAAAGATCTTCACGTTGAGATTGAAGGAAAAGAAATTTTAAAAGGGGTTAACCTGACCCTGAAAACAGGAGAAATCGCCGCTATCATGGGACCAAATGGTACAGGTAAATCGACTCTTTCTGCAGCTATCATGGGAAATCCAAACTATGAAGTTACCAAAGGTGAAGTCTTGTTTGATGGCGTAAACATCCTTGAGTTGGAAGTTGATGAGCGTGCGCGTATGGGACTTTTCCTTGCTATGCAATACCCATCAGAAATTCCTGGAATTACCAATGCTGAGTTTCTTCGTGCAGCTATGAATGCTGGTAAAGAAGACGATGAGAAGATTTCAGTTCGTGAGTTTATCACTAAATTGGATGAGAAGATGGAATTACTCAACATGAAAGAAGAAATGGCTGAGCGTTACCTCAACGAAGGTTTCTCTGGTGGTGAGAAAAAACGCAATGAGATTCTTCAACTTTTGATGTTGGAACCAACTTTTGCCCTTTTGGATGAGATTGACTCTGGTCTTGATATTGATGCCCTTAAAGTTGTTTCTAAAGGTGTGAATGCTATGCGAGGTGAAGGCTTTGGTGCTATGATTATCACTCACTACCAACGTCTTTTGAACTACATCACACCTGATGTGGTACACGTCATGATGGAAGGTCGTGTTGTCCTTTCAGGTGGTCCAGAATTGGCTGCGCGTTTGGAACGTGAAGGATACGCAAAACTAGCTGAAGAACTTGGCTACGACTACAAGGAAGAATTGTAATTCCCTCGTATCTTTTAGGAGAAGTAAATGACTAAAGAAAATATTAAACTTTTTTCAGAAATGCACGCTGAACCAAGCTGGTTGGCTGACCTCCGTCAAAAAGCTTTTGACAAGATTGAGACTTTGGAATTACCAGTTATTGAGCGTGTCAAATTCCACCGTTGGAATCTGGGTGATGGAACGATTACAGAAAGTGAGCCATCAGCAAATGTTCCAGATTTCACAGCTCTAGATAATCACTTGAGGTTGGTACAAGTAGGAACTCAAACTGTTTTTGAGCAAATTCCAGTTGAATTGGCTGAACAGGGTGTCGTCTTTACAGACTTCCACTCAGCTTTAGAAGAAATTCCAGAGCTGATCGAAGAATTCTTCATGTCATCTGTTAAGTATGACGATGACAAGTTGGCAGCCTACCATACAGCTTATTTCAATAGTGGTGCTGTTCTCTATATTCCTGATAACGTTGAGATTAAAGAACCAATCGAAGGAATTTTCTATCAAGACAGCGATAGTGATGTGCCGTTTAACAAGCATATTATGATTATCGCTGGTAAGAACAGTAAGATTAGTTATCTGGAGCGTTTAGAGTCACGTGGTGGAGGAAGTGTCAAAGCAACTGCCAATATCACAGTAGAAGTCATTGCTCGTTCTGGTGCTCAAGTGAAGTTTGCTGCGATCGATCGTCTAGGTGAAAATGTCACTGCTTACATTAGCCGTCGTGGTAAATTAGGCAACGATGCAAGCATTGACTGGGCGATTGGTGTTATGAACGAAGGAAATGTCGTTGCGGACTTTGATAGTGACTTGATTGGAAATGGTAGTCATGCTGACCTTAAAGTGGTAGCTCTTTCAAGTGGACGTCAGGTTCAAGGGATTGATACCCGCGTAACCAACTATGGCTGCAACTCAATCGGAAATATCCTGCAACATGGGGTTATCCTTGAAAAAGCAACTTTAACTTTCAATGGTATTGGCCACATCATCAAGGGTGCAAAGGGAGCAGATGCGCAACAAGAGAGTCGTGTTCTTATGCTTTCAGACCAAGCACGTTCAGATGCCAACCCAATTCTTTTGATTGACGAAAATGACGTTACTGCAGGTCACGCGGCTTCAATCGGTCAAGTAGACCCAGAAGACATGTACTATCTCATGAGCCGTGGCTTGGACAAAGCAACTGCAGAACGCTTGGTTGTTCGTGGTTTCCTTGGTTCTGTTATCGTTGAGATTCCAGTCAAGGAAGTTCGCGATGAAATGATTGCAACCATCGAAGAAAAATTGTCAAAACGCTAAGGGGAAGCCTATGTTAGATGTAGAAGCGATTCGCAAGGATTTTCCAATTTTAGACCAGATTGTTAATGATGAACCGTTGGTCTATCTGGACAATGCTGCGACGACACAAAAACCACTAGCAGTTCTGGAAACAATCAACCGCTATTATGAGCAGGACAATGCTAATGTTCATCGTGGGGTTCATACTTTGGCGGAGCGGGCGACAGCTTCCTATGAGGCGGCTCGTGAAACCATTCGTAAGTTTATCAATGCAGGGTCTACAAAGGAAGTTCTCTTTACTAGAGGAACGACAACCAGTCTGAACTGGGTGGTGCGCTTTGCAGAGGAAGTCTTGACTGAGGGAGACCAGGTTTTGATTTCTGTCATGGAACACCATTCCAACATCATTCCTTGGCAGGAAGCCTGCCGTAAGACTGGGGCAGAGCTTGTCTATGTCTATCTCAAGGATGGAGCTCTGGATATGGATGATTTGCGAGCTAAATTGACTGACAAGGTCAAGTTTGTTTCGCTAGCTCACGCCTCAAATGTTCTTGGTGTAGTCAATCCGATTAAAGAAATCACGCAAATGGCCCACCAAGTTGGAGCCATCATGGTGGTGGATGGTGCTCAATCTACTCCTCATATGAAGATCGATGTCCAGGACTTGGATGTGGACTTCTTTGCCTTTTCAGGTCACAAGATGGCGGGTCCAACTGGTATCGGTGTTCTTTACGGTAAAGAAAAGTATCTGGAACAAATGTCACCAGTAGAATTTGGCGGTGAAATGATTGATTTCGTCTATGAGCAATCTGCTAGCTGGAAGGAATTGCCTTGGAAATTTGAGGCTGGAACACCAAATATGGCAGGTGCAATTGGACTTGCTGCGGCAGTAGATTATCTTGAAAAGATTGGTATGGATGCGATTGAAGCTCATGAACAAGAATTGATTGCATATGTCTTTCCAAAGTTGCAGGCGATTGAAGGACTGACCATTTATGGTTCACAGGACTTGGCTCAACGTTCAGGTGTGATTGCCTTTAATCTAGGCGATCTCCATCCTCACGACCTTGCAACAGCTTTGGATTATGAAGGAGTAGCTGTTCGTGCAGGTCACCACTGTGCGCAACCCTTGCTTCAGTATTTGGATGTCCCAGCAACAGCTCGTGCAAGTTTTTATATCTACAATACCAAGGCAGATTGCGATAAACTAGTCGATGCCTTACAAAAGACAAAGGAGTTTTTCAATGGCACTTTCTAAACTAGATAGCCTTTATATGGCAGTGGTAGCGGACCATTCGAAAAATCCACATCACCAAGGGAAGTTAGAAGACGCTGAACAAATCAGTCTCAACAATCCGACTTGTGGGGATGTTATCAATCTCTCTGTCAAGTTTGATGCAGAGGATCGTTTGGAAGATATCGCTTTTCTAAACTCAGGTTGCACCATCTCTACAGCATCTGCTAGTATGATGACGGACGCAGTTTTAGGAAAAACCAAACAAGAAATCTTAGAACTTGCGACTATTTTTTCTGAAATGGTTCAAGGGCAAAAAGATGAACGCCAAGACCAACTTGGCGATGCAGCCTTCTTGTCAGGTGTTGCCAAATTCCCGCAACGGATTAAGTGTGCAACCCTAGCCTGGAATGCCCTTAAGAAAACAATTGAAAATCAAGAAAATTAGTAAGACAAGTTTCTTTTGTCTTATGAATCAGTAGAAATGAAGAATGAAAGAAAGGATATTATGGCTGAAGAAAGAGTAGAACCAAAACCAATTGACCTTGGTGAATATAAATTTGGTTTCCATGATGATATAGAGCCTGTCCTATCGACAGGAAAAGGATTGAATGAAGATGTCATTCGTGAACTATCAGCTGCTAAGGGAGAACCTGAGTGGATGCTAGAATTCCGTTTGAAGTCTTATGAAACCTTCAAAAAAATGCCTATGCAAACTTGGGGAGCGGACTTGTCAGAGATTGACTTTGATGACTTGATTTACTATCAAAAACCATCTGACAAACCAGCTCGTTCTTGGGATGACGTTCCTGAAAAAATCAAAGAAACCTTTGAACGTATCGGTATTCCAGAAGCTGAACGTGCCTATCTAGCTGGTGCCTCTGCCCAGTATGAATCAGAAGTTGTTTACCACAACATGAAGGAAGAGTTCCAAAAATTGGGGATTATCTTTACAGATACAGATTCTGCCCTCAAGGAATACCCAGACTTGTTTAAACAATACTTTGCCAAGTTGGTACCGCCAACAGATAACAAATTGGCTGCCCTCAACTCAGCAGTATGGTCTGGTGGAACCTTTATCTACGTACCAAAAGGGGTCAAGGTAGATATTCCTCTTCAAACTTACTTCCGTATCAATAACGAAAATACTGGTCAGTTTGAACGTACCTTGATTATCGTTGATGAGGGAGCAAGTGTCCATTATGTAGAAGGCTGTACAGCGCCAACTTATTCAAGTAACAGCTTGCATGCTGCCATTGTAGAAATTTTTGCCTTGGATGGAGCTTATATGCGTTATACGACTATCCAAAACTGGTCTGATAACGTCTATAACTTGGTAACGAAACGTGCTAAAGCTCAAAAGGATGCCACTGTTGAGTGGATTGATGGTAACTTGGGCGCCAAAACAACCATGAAATATCCATCTGTTTACCTTGATGGAGAAGGGGCACGTGGTACCATGCTCTCTATCGCTTTTGCCAATGCTGGGCAACACCAGGACACTGGTGCCAAGATGATTCACAATGCTCCACATACCAGCTCGTCTATTGTGTCTAAATCCATCGCTAAAGGTGGAGGAAAGGTTGACTATCGTGGACAAGTAACCTTTAATAAGAACTCTAAGAAATCTGTTTCTCACATCGAGTGTGATACCATTATCATGGATGACTTGTCAGCATCAGATACTATTCCATTTAATGAAATTCACAACTCGCAAGTCGCTTTGGAACATGAAGCTAAGGTATCTAAGATTTCAGAAGAGCAACTCTATTACCTCATGAGCCGTGGATTGTCAGAATCTGAAGCAACTGAGATGATTGTTATGGGATTTGTAGAACCATTTACAAAAGAACTTCCAATGGAATATGCAGTTGAGCTTAATCGCTTGATTAGCTATGAAATGGAAGGGTCAGTTGGATAAAATTTGTTTTTATACTCTTCGAAAATCTCTTCAAACCGTGTCAGCTTTATCTGCAACCTCAAAGTGGTGCTTTGAGCAACCTGCGGCTAGTTTCCTAGTTTGCTCTTTGATTTTCATTGAGTATTAGCTTTATTCAAAATCAAGGATTTTGAAGATGAACTTGTAACAAAAAAATCGCGGTTTAAAATCGCGATTTTTTTATAATTTTTCGTTGATGAAGCGGATAAACTGATTCCACCAAACTTTTAAGAAGAAGGCTTTTTCAACTTTCTTTTCTGCTACCATTTCAAAACTAGGACGTTCTGTAGTGATGTAACCTTGACCAATCAAATCATTGTCTTCATAAGTCAAATGTCCAACCACAGTTCCGGCTTCAAGTGGTGCTGATATTGCCTTAGAATCAGGTGTGAATTGAATAGTTTGGGACGATTGTCCCCCAACACGTTCAATAAGAGTGATATCATCTTTGGCAACGGCAGTGACCGCATCTTCTTTTCCATCTTGTACAGGAGCTTTACTATCTTGGTAGGCATCGCCTTTTTGAACGATTTTACGAAGCGTGAATGTAGAAGAGATATAATCCATTAGTGACGATGTAGCTGTGAAGCGAGCGTAAGGATTATTGTCTTGATGGTCTGCGTTCAAAACAACTGTGATAACCCTCATCCCTTTTTCGACTGTAGTACCAACAAAAGACTCTCCAGCCTTATCTGTTGTTCCTGTCTTAAGGCCATCAAAACCACCGCGATAAGCAGGCATACCTTCTAACATGTAGTTGGTAGAAGTGATTGTCATTCCAGCAAAAGTAGAAGAAGGTTTTTTCGTGATTTCCAAGACTTGTGGGTATTTTTTGATGAGATTGCGAGCAACGATAGCGACATCATAAGCACTGAGCTTGTTTTCATCATCTTTTTTAGATCCTGGGTAAATGTTATCCCCTAAAGTCTCATTGTTAAGACCCGTCGTATTGACAACAGTGGCATCCTGAATGCCCCATTCCAAGAGCTTTGCCCTCATCATATCGACGAAATCTTTTTCTGAGCCAGCAATTTTTTCAGCTAACGCAATAGCTGCACTGTTAGCACTGGATACTAGGGTTGCTTCCAGTAGTTGTTCGACGGTATAATTACGAGCCTCCATAGGAACGTTACTCGCTTCAGAATTTGTCGTTAATTTGTATGGATAATCAGAGATATCTACCGGAGTTGATAGTGTAATACTACCGTTTTCCAAGGCTTCATAGACAAGATAAACAGTAATCAATTTTGTGATCGAAGCAATTTCAACTGGCTGGGTTGCATCTTTCTCATAGAGAATTTTACCGGTATTTGCCTCAACAGCAATTGCATGTTTAGCAGCAATATTAAAATCTTGAGCATCAACAGTAGATGCTGCCCCAATAACGGAAAGGCTTAGGAGAGTTAAAATTATTTTTTTCATAGTAAGTTTATTCTATCATAAAGAAAAAAATATTCCCAGTTTCATGATATAAGAAAGAAGCTTTTTTGAAAGTGTGGTAAAATAGATGAATGGAGGTACTTCATGTTTCGTAAGAATAAATTATTTTTTTGGACCAGTGAGATTTTACTATTAACCATCATCTTTTATTTATGGAGACAGATGGGTGGGATTATAACGCCTTTTGTAAGTGTCGCAAACACTATAATGATTCCCTTTCTTTTAGGTGGTTTTTTATATTATTTGACCAATCCTATTGTAAATTTTTTACAAAAGTATTTCAAAATTAACCGTATCATTGGTATTCTACTAACCTTGTGCGCCTTGGTTTGTGGGCTAGTTATTGGGGTCGTCTATCTCTTACCGATTTTGATTAATCAGCTGACAAGTTTGATTGCTACAAGTCAGACAATCTACAGTCGTCTGCAAGATTTGATTATCGATTTATCCACTTATCCAGCCTTTCAAAATTTAGATATTCAAGCGACTATTCAACAGTTAAATCTCTCTTATGTAGATATTCTACAGAATATCCTAAATAGTGTAACGAATAGTGTTGGAAGTGTCTTATCTGCGCTCTTTAGTACTGTTTTGATTATTATCATGACACCTGTATTTTTAATTTATTTTTTGTTAGATGGCCACAAATTCTTGCCGATGCTTGAGCGTACTGTTTTAAAGCGAGATAAGTTGCATATTACAGGTCTTTTAAAAAATTTGAATACTACAATTGCTCGATATATTAGTGGAGTTGCTATTGATGCGATTATTATTGGTTGTTTGGCCTTTATCGGATATAGCGTGATTGGTTTGAAATACGCTTTGGTCTTTGCCATCTTTTCAGGATTGGCCAATCTCATTCCTTATGTTGGACCAAGTATTGGTTTGATTCCGATGATTATCGCCAATGTCTTTACTGATCCTCATAGAATGCTGATTGCAGTTGTTTATATGTTGATTATTCAACAAGTAGATGGGAACATCCTTTACCCTCGAATCGTTGGTGGAGTGATGAAGGTTCATCCAATTACGATTTTAGTATTACTTTTGTTATCAAGTAATATCTATGGTGTCATTGGCATGATTGTCGCAGTACCAACCTATTCTATCTTAAAAGAAATTTCTAAGTTTTTATCACGTTTGTATGAAAATCATAAAATAATGAAAGAACGAGAAAGAGAATTAGCTAAGTAAAAATCAGGAAATTCCTGATTTTTCTTTTTCATTAAAGAAGTGATGGGAGTAGAAATACCGTTTAGATTAGTAGATTAAGAATAATTCACAAAAACTTTGTAAAACACTTGCAATTTAGCTGAAATTTGATAAAATAGTAAGGAAAGTTAGACTGTATTGCCTACTGTCTATCTATAAAATATATTTTATTGGAGGCTTTTACTCAAATGGCAAAAGAAAAATACGATCGTAGTAAACCACACGTTAACATTGGTACTATCGGACACGTTGACCACGGTAAAACTACCCTAACTGCAGCTATCACAACTGTTTTGGCACGTCGCTTGCCTTCATCAGTTAACCAACCTAAAGACTATGCGTCTATCGATGCTGCTCCAGAAGAACGCGAACGCGGTATCACAATCAACACTGCGCACGTTGAGTACGAAACTGAAAAACGTCACTACGCTCACATCGACGCTCCAGGACACGCGGACTACGTTAAAAACATGATCACTGGTGCCGCTCAAATGGACGGAGCTATCCTTGTAGTAGCTTCAACTGACGGACCAATGCCACAAACTCGTGAGCACATCCTTCTTTCACGTCAGGTTGGTGTTAAACACCTTATCGTCTTCATGAACAAAGTTGACTTGGTTGACGACGAAGAATTGCTTGAATTGGTTGAAATGGAAATCCGTGACCTATTGTCAGAATACGACTTCCCAGGTGACGATCTTCCAGTTATCCAAGGTTCAGCTCTTAAAGCCCTTGAAGGTGACACTAAATACGAAGACATCGTTATGGAATTGATGAACACAGTTGATGAGTACATCCCAGAACCAGAACGTGACACTGACAAACCATTGCTTCTTCCAGTCGAAGACGTATTCTCAATCACTGGACGTGGTACAGTTGCTTCAGGACGTATCGACCGTGGTATCGTTAAAGTCAACGACGAAATCGAAATCGTTGGTATCAAAGAAGAAACTCAAAAAGCAGTCGTTACTGGTGTTGAAATGTTCCGTAAACAACTTGATGAAGGTCTTGCCGGAGATAACGTAGGTGTCCTTCTTCGTGGTGTTCAACGTGATGAAATCGAACGTGGACAAGTTATCGCTAAACCAGGTTCAATCAACCCACACACTAAATTCAAAGGTGAAGTCTACATCCTTACTAAAGAAGAAGGTGGACGTCACACTCCATTCTTCAACAACTACCGTCCACAATTCTACTTCCGTACTACTGACGTTACAGGTTCAATCGAACTTCCAGCAGGTACTGAAATGGTAATGCCTGGTGATAACGTGACAATCGACGTTGAGTTGATCCACCCAATCGCCGTAGAACAAGGTACTACATTCTCTATCCGTGAGGGTGGACGTACTGTTGGTTCAGGTATGGTTACAGAAATCGAAGCTTAATTCGATTTAGTTCCCAGAAGAACAATTATTTAAGTCAGACACTAAAAGAATCTTGCTTTGCAAGGTTCTTTTTTTCGAATATTGAACTAATACTCAATGAAAATCAAATTCAACCCACGTCGGCGTCACCTTGCCGTACTCAAGTACAGTCTGGGCTAGCTTCCTAGTTTGCTCTTTGATTTTCATTGAGTATAAAATTGAAGAATTGTTTACATAAAAAAGCTCTATACACTTGATGGGCATAGAGCAAACGGAGCTTTATCTGATATAGAGTTCTTGGTTTTTCAAGACAATTTCACGTACGCTTGCAAACTTTTTGAGTTTTTTGATTTCTTCTGGATGAGTGACGAGAGTGATAACATAGCCTTCTTTACCCATGCGACCTGTACGGCCAGCACGGTGAGTGTAGGTTTCAATATCTCTAGGAACATCAAAGTTTACGACACATTCTAGGCTATCGATATCAATTCCACGTGCCAGAAGGTCTGTTGCAAGAAGTAGGGTTAGTTGCTTGTCTTTAAACTTTTCTAAGATGACTTTTCTAAATTTGACATTGACATCACTAGCGAGGGAAACAGCCAGGATATCCCGATATTGTAGTTTTTCTTCTGCACTTCCAAGGTCTGATAGGCTGTTAAAGAAGACTAGACCACGGAAATCCTCTACATGAGCCAGTTTTCGTAGCATATCCACTCGGTGACGTTGCTCTACCTGCATGTAGAAGTGCTGGATGTTGTCCAGTTTTTGATCAGAGAGATTAATGGTACGTGTGTTAGGCGCAATCTTCTTTTGGTCAAACTTGGTTGTCGCACTCATATAGACAAGTTGGTGGTCACGAGGTGCGTAGTGAGTAATTTTCTCGACAAAGTGTATCTGAGAATCATCTAGTAATTGGTCGAATTCATCCAGGATGATGGTTTCCACATTCATCATCTTGATTTTTTTCAATTTAATCAGTTCAAAGATACGGCCAGGGGTTCCAATCAGAATTTCTGGTCCTTTTTTGAGTCGTTCAATTTGACGTTTTTGACTCGAACCTGATAAGAAGAGTTGGGTAGTTAAGCAGATAGCTTCAGCCCACGTTTTACATACATCAAAAATCTGTCCAGCAAGCTCAGTATTTGGTGCTAGAATCAAGAGTTGTTGGTTTTTTTTCTTTTGTAGTCTGAGAAGACTTGGTAGAAGGTAAGCTAGGGTCTTACCAGTTCCTGTTGGGCTCACTCCTAGGAGGTTTTCTCCAGCAAGAAGGGGCTCAAATAGTTGGGTTTGAATGGGAGTGAATTCTTGGAAACCGAGTTGGTCACTCAGTTCTTGCCATTCAGTCGGTAGTTTGTTTTTCATTTTTCTGCCTCAAATCTAATGCCAGCAGTCTGGCGCATGGTAAATAGTAGTTCATGAACAAAACTTGCATCTTCCAACCAAGTTTGGTAGAGATTCAGATCTGGTTGCTGGATCATGTGTGCAAATGCAGCGACTTCCTCAGTCATTGTATGAGGAGCCTGTTGGATAGGGAGTTGGACTTGATTGCCTTGATGGTCGGTAAAAATAGCCGAGCGAACATGCTCAATCGTGTTGAGAGTCAAGGTTCCATCTGTTGTGTAAATTTCGCAAGGAAGATTGGAAGTGATGTTTTTCCCAGCCTTGATGTGAACTTGAAAGTCTGGGTAGAAGAGGATGCCATCGCCATTTAGGTCAATGCTATTGTCAAGCTGTTGAGCCTGATAGGTCACATCCTTAGCTTTTCCAAAGAGACGAACGGCAGCGTAGAGGGGATAAATCCCCAAATCCATAAGAGCTCCACCAGCAAAACGATCTGAAAAGACATTTGGTGTCTGTCCAGCCAACAAGTTAGGCATTTTGGAAGAATACTTGGCATAGTTGAAATCTGCTCCCAAAATTAGTTTGTCTGCTAAAAAGTTTTTGATGATAGTGAAAGCTTTTTCATGGTAGTTCCGTGCCGCTTCGAAGATAAAACAGTGATTTTTCTCAGCTGTATGTCTCAAATCTAGCCATTCTTGTGGATGAGTGACAGCTGGCTTTTCAAGAATGACGTGCTTACCAGCAGACAAGGCAGCCTTGGCTTGAACAAAATGCAAGGAGTTTGGGCTAGCAATATAGACCACATCAAAGGAGCTCTTGAAGAAGTCCTCTACTTGATCAAAGAGTTGGATATTCTGATAGCGAGAAGCAAAGGTTGCCGCAGTTTCTAGTTTTCTAGAATAGATTGCGACCAGCTTGTATTCTCCACTGGAATGGGCTGCTTCTATGAAGTGGTGGCTGATAGCCCCTGTTCCGATGATACCTAATTTAAGCATAGTGACTCCTTTTCCGATTTCAAATCCTTCTTTCATTATAACATAGATAGACGGGACTATCCAACAGAGGGGAAAAAATTTCAAATAATCTACTAGGTCTTTTCCAAAGAAAGTGGTACAATAATGAGATGAGTAAATGAAATGGGAGGGAAAATGAGGTTATTACCTATAAGAAAAATATCACGTCAGTCTAAGAGGCTAGCGCTTTTTTTGACTTTTTGTGCAGGATATGTAGACGCCTATACTTTTATTGTGCGAGGGAATACTCTTGTAGCTGGACAAACTGGGAATGTCGTCTTTCTATCAGTGGGGCTCATTCAACACAATGTTTCAGATGCTAGTGCCAAAGTAATGACATTGCTAGCTTTTATGATGGGGGTCTTTTTACTAACGATTTATAAGGAAAAATTGAGAATTGTGAAAAAGCCAATTCTGTCACTGATTCCTTTGGCAATCTTATCAATCATTATTGGTTTTGTGCCGCAAACTGTAGATAATATCTATCTAGTACCTCCATTAGCCTTTTGTATGGGCTTGGTGACAACTGCTTTTGGTGAGGTTTCGGGTATTGCCTATAATAACGCGTTTATGACAGGGAATATCAAACGGACCATGCTGGCTTTTGGAGATTATTTTCGGACCAAGCACACTCCTTTTTTACGTGAAGGGATTATCTTTGTTAGCCTGCTTAGTAGTTTTGTCCTTGGCGTTGTCTTTTCAGCTTATTTGACGATTTTCTATCATGAAAAGACCATTCTTGGTGTTCCTATTATGATGAGCATTTTTTACCTCAGCATGCTTTTTGCCTCTTGGCAGAAAAAAGTAAAAGAAAAAGCTTCATTTTAGGTGTTATTACTTGTAAGAAAATAGGAGATATGCTATACTTGAAGAGTTGACTATGCACGTTCCTGTGCAACCGCACGAACATCGTTGCTTGATTATTCAAGTTTAAGTGGTTTGTCCCACGATGCTAGGCGAGTCTTCACAAAAAAATCGGGGAAACCCATAAAAATCATAGGAGGTGCATAATGAGCACATACGCAATTATCAAAACTGGCGGAAAACAAGTTAAAGTTGAAGTTGGTCAAGCAGTTTACGTTGAAAAATTGAACGTTGAAGCTGGTCAAGAAGTTACTTTTAACGAAGTTGTTCTTGTTGGTGGTGAAAACACTGTTGTCGGAACTCCACTTGTTGCTGGAGCTACTGTAGTTGGAACTGTTGAAAAACAAGGAAAACAAAAGAAAGTTGTTACTTACAAGTACAAACCTAAAAAAGGTAGCCACCGTAAACAAGGTCACCGTCAACCATATACAAAAGTTGTCATCAACGCAATTAACGCTTAATTTTAAGGAGAACACATGATACAGGCAGTCTTTGAGAGAGCCGAAGATGGCGAGCTGAGGAGTGCGGAAATTACTGGACACGCCGAGAGTGGCGAATACGGCTTAGATGTCGTGTGTGCATCGGTTTCTACGCTTGCCATTAACTTTATCAATTCAATTGAGAAATTTGCAGGCTATGAACCAATCCTAGAATTAAACGAAGATGAAGGTGGCTATCTGATGGTTGAAATTCCAAAAGATCTTCCTTCACACCAGAGAGAAATGACCCAGTTATTCTTTGAATCATTTTTCTTAGGTATGGCAAACTTATCGGAGAACTCTTCTGAGTTCGTCCAAACCAGAGTTATCACAGAAAACTAACACGGAGGAAAACATTATGTTAAAAATGACTCTTAACAACTTGCAACTTTTCGCCCACAAAAAAGGTGGAGGTTCTACATCAAACGGACGTGATTCACAAGCGAAACGTCTTGGAGCTAAAGCAGCTGACGGACAAACTGTAACAGGTGGATCTATCCTTTACCGTCAACGTGGTACACACATCTACCCAGGTGTAAACGTTGGACGTGGTGGAGACGATACTTTGTTCGCTAAAGTTGAAGGCGTAGTACGCTTTGAACGTAAAGGACGCGATAAAAAACAAGTTTCTGTTTACCCAATCGCTAAATAAAAAGGTCCAGTGAACCTTTTTATTCCGAGCCTTGAATATAAAGGCGAGGAAGCTAGAAGTAGCATAAACTAAGGCTTTCCGAGTTTTCGGAGAGCCTGTTTTTTTGTTTTGGTACCCATATTTTAAAATCCTATATAAGAAGCGAACTTGTCGGCTACTTTGTCTTTTAGATACAATTATAAAATAGTGGAATGTGAGCCTTTTACAGTAATGAATGTTATAAGGGAATAAGATATTGTAAAAATTGCTAAGATTTGATATAATAATTTTATCTTAGTAAGCTAGCAGAAATATGGAAAGGATGTAAACCTGTATGAAAAAAATTATCACTATAATAGTCTGTTCAATCTCTTTTCTTGTTTTATCTGCTTGTGTCAGTAAGAAAAAACTTGTTCTTCCTGAACCTGAAACGATCTCTGTAATTTCCCTGCAGAAAAAAATCTCTGAAGATATTAAAACTATAACCAAGAGAGAAGAAATCTCAAAATTGATTGACGAGATACAGAAGCAGTCCACCTCCACAACTTTAGAAAGTTTAAATGATCAACCGACAAATGTTAAAGATTACATCATTATCAAATTCTCTCATCAGAATGAAGAAAATGATAGTGTAGCCTATCTATATACTATGAAAGAAAAACAATATATTGAACAACCCTATGTTGGGATTTGGGAGGTAAGTCCAGATATAGCGAATAGGGTTGAAGAAGCTTATTCTAGTTGATTTATAGAATAAAAGAAATTTTTAGAGAGTTTTCTTGTATCATGTTTTAAACGGTAAATCAACAAGATTTGCTGTTTTTATTTGTTTGAAATAAAATGAGGACTGAAAAAAGATATCATTCTAATTCTTGTATTGGGGTATTAGAGTATTCGCTTAGACTTGAAAATTTCCAGACTTTTTTCCTTTTTGGAAAACTTCTAAAATATGGTATAATGAAAAGATAAAGAAGTTGGGGGTAGAAGATGAACATTCAACAATTACGCTATGTTGTGGCTATTGCGAATAGCGGTACTTTTCGTGAAGCTGCTGAAAAGATGTATGTTAGTCAGCCGAGTCTGTCTATTTCTGTTCGTGATTTGGAAAAAGAGTTGGGCTTTAAGATTTTCCGTCGGACCAGCTCAGGGACTTTCTTGACTCGTCGTGGTATGGAATTTTATGAAAAAGCGCAAGAATTGGTTAAAGGATTTGATATTTTTCAAAATCAGTATGCCAATCCTGAAGAAGAAAAAGATGAATTTTCCATTGCCAGTCAGCACTATGACTTCTTGCCACCAACTATTACGGCCTTTTCAGAGCGCTATCCTGATTACAAAAATTTCCGTATTTTTGAATCGACTACTGTTCAAATTTTAGATGAAGTGGCCCAAGGACATAGTGAGATTGGGATTATCTACCTCAACAATCAAAATAAAAAGGGGATTATGCAGCGCGTTGAAAAGCTAGGCTTGGAAGTTATTGAGCTAATTCCCTTTCATACCCATATTTATCTCCGTGAGGGGCATCCTTTGGCTCAGAAAGAGGAATTGGTCATGGAGGATTTAGCTGATCTACCAACAGTTCGTTTCACTCAAGAAAAAGACGAGTACCTTTATTATTCAGAGAACTTTGTTGATACCAGTGCGAGCTCACAGATGTTCAATGTGACTGACCGTGCTACTTTGAATGGCATTTTGGAGCGGACGGACGCCTATGCGACAGGTTCTGGATTTTTAGATAGTGACAGTGTTAATGGCATCACAGTTATTCGTCTCAAGGATAATTTGGATAATCGCATGGTTTATGTTAAACGTGAGGAAGTGGAGCTTAGTCAAGCTGGGACTCTCTTTGTAGAAGTCATGCAAGAATATTTTAATCAGAAGAGGAAATCATGAAAAAAAGAGGAATAGTGGCAGTCATTGTACTGCTTTTGATTGGGCTGGATCAGTTGGTCAAATCCTATATCGTACAGCAGATTCCACTGGGTGAAGTGCGCCCTTGGATTCCCAATTTCGTTAGTTTGACCTACCTACAAAATCGAGGTGCAGCCTTTTCTATCTTACAAGATCAGCAGTTGCTATTCGCTGTCATTACTCTGGTTGTCGTGGTAGGTGCCATTTGGTATCTGCATAAACACATGGAGGACTCATTCTGGATGGTCTTGGGTTTGACCTTGATTATCGCAGGTGGTCTTGGGAACTTTATTGACAGGATAAGTCAGGGCTTTGTTGTGGATATGATCCACCTTGACTTTATCAATTTTGCAATTTTCAATGTGGCAGATAGCTATCTGACTGTTGGAGTGATTATTTTATTGATTGCAATGTTAAAAGAGGAAATAAATGGAAATTAAAATTGAAACTGGTGGCCTGCGTTTAGATAAGGCTTTGTCGGATTTGACAGAATTATCACGCAGTCTCGCGAATGAACAAATCAAATCAGGTCAGGTCTTGGTCAATGGTCAAGTCAAGAAAGCTAAATACACAGTCCAAGAGGGTGATATCGTCACTTACCATGTGCCAGAACCAGAGGTTTTAGAGTATGTAGCTGAGGATATTCCGCTAGAAATAGTCTACCAAGATGAGGATGTGGCTGTCGTTAACAAACCTCAGGGGATGGTTGTGCATCCGAGTGCTGGTCATACCAGTGGGACCCTAGTAAATGCCCTCATGTATCATATTAAGGACTTGTCGGGTATCAATGGGGTTCTGCGTCCAGGAATTGTTCACCGTATTGATAAGGATACGTCAGGCCTTCTCATGATTGCTAAAAACGATGAGGCGCATCTAGCACTTGCCCAAGAACTGAAGGATAAAAAGTCTCTTCGTAAATATTGGGCGATTGTTCATGGAAATCTGCCCAATGATCGTGGTGTGATTGAAGCTCCGATTGGCCGTAGTGAAAAAGACCGTAAGAAACAGGCTGTGACTGCTAAAGGGAAGCCTGCAGTGACCCGTTTCCACGTCTTGGAACGTTTTGGTGATTACAGCTTGGTAGAGTTGCAGCTAGAGACAGGACGCACTCATCAAATCCGTGTTCACATGGCTTATATTGGCCATCCAGTCGCTGGTGATGAGGTCTATGGTCCTCGCAAGACTTTGAAAGGACATGGACAATTTCTCCATGCCAAGACTCTAGGCTTTACCCATCCGAGAACAGGTGAGACCATGGAATTTACAGCAGATATCCCAGAGATTTTTAAGGAAACATTGGAGAGATTGAGAAAGTAAGAATGAAAAAGAAATTAACTAGTTTAGCACTTGCAGGTGCTTTTTTATGCTTGTCATTTCATGGGAATGTTCAAGCTCAAGAAAGTTCAGGAAATAAAATCCACTTTATAAATGTTCAGGAAGGTGGCAGTGATGCGATCATTCTTGAAAGTAATGGACATTTTGCCATGGTGGATACAGGAGAAGATTATGATTTCCCAGATGGAAGTGATTCTCGTTACCCATGGAGAGAAGGAATTGAAACATCTTATAAGCATGTTCTGACAGATCGTGTTTCGCGACATTTAAAGGAATTGGGTGTCCAAAAACTTGATTTTATTTTGGTAACCCATACCCATAGTGACCATATTGGAAACGTTGATGAGTTACTGCAAACCTATCCAGTTGGTCGTATCTACATGAAAAAATACTCTGATAGTCGGATTACAACACCAACTCATCTGTGGGATAATCTGTACGGCTATGATAAGGTTTTACAGACTGCTGCAGAAAAAGGTGTTTCAGTTATTCAAAACATTACACAAGGAGATGCTCATTTTCAGTTTGGGGACATGGATATTCAACTCTATAACTATGAAAATGAAACTGATTCATCAGGTGAATTAAAGAAAATTTGGGATGACAATTCTAATTCTTTGATTAGTGTAGTGAAAGTCAATGGTAAGAAAATTTACCTCGGAGGAGATTTGGATAATGCTCATGGAGCAG